>SKUB01000044.1 GCA_007122315.1 Pseudomonadales bacterium
CGGGAGATGGTCGACGAGTACGGTGGCGCCTTCCTGCTGGCGCGGGTGGATTATGACGCGAACCAGGAGCTTGCCGCCCGGTACGGGGTCGAGTCGCTACCCAGCGTCGTGCTGATCAAGGAGGGTAAGCGGGTGGACGGCTTCAGCGGCGGTCGGTTGCCACACTCCATCGAGTACTTTCTTGCGAAGAACGGCGTGCCGCGCGTAGATTCTGCGTGTGAGTGAATCGTGTCCCTCCCGCAAAGAGGGCATGGTACGAGAGTCCAGAGCGCGCGCAGCGCGGACGGGCCGAGCTCTTGTCGTGACGTGCGAAGTCTCTGGTGCAGTCGGCGCCCGCTGCGTCGCCTGCAGGCTCGCATGGAACAGAGCATAAAGTGTTGATGTTGCTCGGCGCTTGCTCGTGTCGGTGGGAGCGAACGTCGCTGGGCCTCACAGGCACGGAGTGCGGCGTGGCGATCGCGGACTGCCGGCGAATTCGGGCGTGACGTAGATCCCGAGGCCCGCTTCGCGGACCTCAGCTCCCACTGCGGCCTCGCAGGCATCGCCGGTGTTCCTCCCGCGACAGCGTGAACGAAGGTTTGTGGCTGGCGCCTACAGGGCTGCGTTCGGGCAGACCATCGCTTTTCGTCGGTCAGACGTCGAAGTCGATGCCGGTGGCTCGGGAGAGGTCGGAGAGGGCCTGCTGCTCGTCGAGGACCTTGATGGTGGTCATGCCCATCTTCGCTGCCGGCTTCAGGTTGATGCCCAGGTCGTCGAGGAAGAGCATCCGCTCGGGTGCCACGTCGAGGCGCTCCAGCACGATTTCGTAGGCGCGGGGCTCCGGTTTGCGCACGCCCTCGATGCTGGATTCCACCACCAGATCGAACATCGCCATGACTTCCTGCACGCGATCGGCGCGCTCGCTGTCCGTGGCCATGCCCGGTCCGCGACCGTGCTTGACGTTGTTGGTCAGGCAGGCATTGCGAAAGTGCAGCTTGCAGGTCTGCAGCGCGGCCACCATGCGCGGGCGGACGTCACCGGAGAGCAGCGCGAGGACATCACGGCCCGGAATGGGGTGTCCTGCTGCAGTGGATTCCTCGAGGAACGCCGCGTCGAAGGCGTCGAGATCCATGCGGCTGCTTTCGAACTGCGCCCAGGCATTGTGCTCGGGATTGGTCGCGTTGATCCGACGGATGAAATCCAGCGGCAGACCGCGTTCACGTTCGTAGCGATTGAAGGCTTCGAAGGGGCTCGTCGTCAGGACGCCGCCGAAGTCCCAGAGAATTGCGTCGAATGCTGCCATGAATGCTGGATTCCTCAGAAGGTGAAGTAGCCGCCGTCGATGAGAAACGTCTCGGCCGTGTGATAGCTGCTTGCGGTGCTCATGATGTAGACGGCGATGCCACCGAAATCTTCCGGCTCACCCCAGCGGCGCGCAGGAACGCGTTTCATCACGTTGGTGACGAACTTGTCGTTGGAGAACGCGCCTTCGGTCATGTCGGTTGCGATCCAGCCTGGCAGAATCGTGTGGGCGGTGACCCCGTAGCGTGCGTACTCCACGGCAAGGGCTTTCATCATGGATACGACGCCGCCCTTGGTCGCGGCATAGTGCTCGCCGCGAGGCTGGCCGGAGATGGCCGCGAGGCTGGCGGTTCCGATCAGCCGGCCGAAGGCATCCCCGGATGCGGCCCGCTGCTTCATGTGGCCGGCAGCTGCCCGGAAGGTGTAGAACACGCCGTCGAGGTTCACTGAGAGCATGCGTCGCCATTCGTCGTGGGTCATGTCTTCGAACGCGGTGCCTCGGCCCCCGATGCCGGCATTGGCGAAGCAGCCGTCCACACGCCCGAACTCCTCCAGAGTCTCCGCAAAGCAGCGGATGACCGCTGATTCGTCGGCGACGTCACAGACCTTCGCGGCGACCCGCGTCCCGTGTGCGCCGAGGCTGTCCAGGGCCTTGGCGTTCTTGTCCGGATTCGTGCCCCAGATGCAGACGTCGGCACCGGCCTGGGCCAGGGCGTCCGCCATACCGAGGCCGATGCCGCCGTTACCACCCGTGATGAGGGCCACGCGCCCCGTGAGATCGAAAGGCTTATAGGTCATGCGTCGTCATCCCCCGTCAGAACAGCCGCGAATGGTAATGCACTGGCGCCGAAGCTGCAGCCGCGGGATGGCAACCCGTTCGCTGATGGTGTCGGGCGGTCAGCGCGTGTGGGCTGCCTTGGACTGCGGTGGCCGCACCTGATAGATCGCCCGCTGCTCGATGCTGCAAACGCAGGTGCTATCGTCGCGCCGGAAGAGATTGACCCGGCAATCCGCGAACTGGTGTCCCTTGCGCTCGAACAGGTCGACGATGGTCAGTTCGCTGAGCAGCTCCGTGTCCAGTGGCACCGGCGCGAAGTTCCGGCTTCGGGTTTCCATGTGGATCCAGGGGTTCATGTGCGCGATCGCAGCGAAATGGTAGTTGGCGCATCCCAGCAGAAACGATGGATTCGCATAGCCTTCGGCATTCGTACCTTCATCGGTCCGCAGCAAGGAGGGCATGCGGCTGGCGTCACGCAGATAGGAGGCCATGGGCTGATCGGCAGACCATCGGAAGCGCGCCGCCAGGCAGCCGGTATCGCGCAGGGCACGCATGTTCTCGGGCGTCGCCCGTGGCGGTACGTGGTCCCGATCCATGAGCGGATGGCCCTGTGGTGTCGGAGGCTCCGCCGCCTGCTCAGGCAGTTCCACTTCGGCGACGGCGCAGAGACGGTCGTCACTGCGCAGGCTGGCCTCGTAGCCGCGTGCTGTGGACTCGGTCCTGACCTCGAAGCGGCTACGATCGTACAGAGGTGAGC
>SKUB01000271.1 GCA_007122315.1 Pseudomonadales bacterium
AGCACCGGTTGACGTCGGTCGTGACCACGAATCAGCAGCCATTGATTCATGCCATTGATGCGAACCTGCTCGAGCGTCGCGATGGCGTACGGGCTTGGCTGTCCGGTCGCACCGAGAATTTCGGGCGTAGAGACCCGCCACGTCTGCGCCAACAGCAGCGTCAGGACGGCGACGACCGCCACGGCCACCCACATGCTGCGTCGCTGCATTGACCGCCTCCCATGCCGAAGGTCTGATCCGGGACGGGTCGGAGTCTGGCGCAAAGACTTGCCCGCCGCGATCATGCCAGCTCCAGGCGAAGCCGTGGCAGGCTTGATCAGTCATTCCCTGAACCTCGTGCAGTGTGCCCTGCGGCTTGCTCGATCTTTGCGAGCAGCGTCACGACGAGGACGTGCCCCGGCAGGAAGATCACCAGCGGATTGACGACCAGGGCCAGCAGCGCGACGTACAGCCAGTGGGGCAGCCAGACCTGTTCCAGGCCGAAGGGTGTGAAGGCGTAGTTCAGGTTCCGCTCCGGATCCGTGAACAGCCAGCCCGCGTAGACCAGGATGACGGCCAGTGCGCACTGCAGCCAGAGGCCGCGCCTGTCGTAACCGATGCGCAGGCAGAGCCAGAGCACGAAGGCGGGCAGGATGACGTGGAACAGCGAGACGATGCGTGCGGCCAGCGGAAAGTCGGGATCGAACATGTAGCCGGTGATTCCGGTCAGGCTGCGCCCCCCGGCGATGAGCGCAACCGCGAGGTCGAGGGTCCAGACCACGCCAATGAACACGATCACGCCGGCCTGACTCGAGGTGATCAGGCGATCCTCGCGCCACACCGCATACAGAAGCAGGAACATCGCAGCGTTGCACAGCCACAGGAAGTTGGCTGGACCATATGCCCACAGCACCACGGGCACCCAGACGAGCATCCACAGGGAATAGCCGATCTTGGCGCCGATGGGCACCTGTTGCACTGACCGATTCTCGTGGCTGGTCACTGCTCCCATGGCCCGATGATAGCCGAATCGCGCCCGTCGTCACGCTTGCCCTGATGGCTACCCTCCCGCAACCGGCGCGGGTATAAAGCGAACTGTGAGTTCGGTGACGACGTTGCCATGCCCTCCGCGCACGCGGCTTTCGGAGAGCTCCGACATCATGAACGCTCCGTGTGAGAAGCGGCATGCGAACCCAGCTGATCGGCCTCTGTCTCCTTAGTGTGCTCGGATATCTCGCCTGGCTCGGCTACTGCTACATGCGTGCGATCGGGGCTGCGTTCGGTAACGTGAATCCTGCGCTGGGGCCCAGTCACGTCAACGTCGTGCTGGTGGCGGTTGCCGTCGCGACGGTGGTCTGCGTTGCCGCCGCCATGTTCGCGCCTCCGAACATGGCGAAAGTGCTGGCGCTGTTCCCGCTGCTGCTGATCGGACTGGGCCAAGGCTACTTCGTCTACTCCGAACGCAGCAACCACGACGCGTTCACGCAACAGGAGGCAGTCGGGGTGCAGACCAGGCGTGCGGAGCTCGAGCTGGTTTCGAAGGACTTCGTTCTGATGGCAAGCGACAGGCGAGCGTCGTCCCCCCTTCGCGTTCTCGTTCCTGACGCGGGATGAGTCGAGCTCTGAGCTCATCCGCGTCGATGTCAGCCACAGCTACCACGCGACGCGATTGCTGCTTGGACGAGTCAATGGCTCCAGGCTGGAAATTCCGAGGGACAGAAGCGCGTTTTCAGAGCGCTTCTACCGGAACTACGTGAACGAGGCGGGCGAGAGCATTTTCGATCACTTCGAAATCGTTTTCGTCCCAGTCCAAGCGGCGGCGGATCCATGAACACAGCTGCGTGAATCGGGTGGACATAGCAGACCTTGGCCGCTCGAATGCACAACGGCGCAAGGTCTTCATCCGCAGCGGATTCACAAAGTATGGATGCCTGGGAGGGAGGGGCGGACATGTACGTCGTGATGGTGGTCGCGTTGATGGTGTTGTTGCCGATCGTGTCTACGGTCTTCGAGGTACGCTTCCGGCGGGTACCCCTCAGCGCTGCGATCGCACTGCGCTGGTTCGTGTTCTGGAGCGTGGGCGTGCGTCTGCTCACTGCTGGACTGAGTCAGATGATCCGGCCTCACTACACGGCAGAAGTGATTCTCGGCCTCGACCTGGGTGAAGCGCTGTTTCTCGTCCGAGAACTCGGCTTCGCCAATACGGCCGTCGGCATCGCGGCCGTGACATCAGTCTTCCTCGGTTCCTGGCGTCTGCCGCTGGCACTGGTGGGCGCGGTGTTCTACGGCCTGGCAGGCGTAAACCACGCGCTCCACGACGAGCGCAATCCGCTGCAGAACGTCGCCATGCTGTCGGATCTGTTCATTGCGAGTGTGCTCATCGCCCTCGTTTTCATGGTTGCCTGGAAGCGGAACTGACTTGCCTCTTCAGGCCGCGGCAATCAGCCCCGAAAGGAAGACCGTCGCCACTCCAAGATCGATCGTGACTCCGGTGATGGTTGGATCGCCGCCGAGGCGGCGGACGTTACCCATTCCAGTTCGGCTGCTCATGACCCCGTTGCAGTGTCCGCTGTGCCGGGCCGCGGTCAACGAACCACGTCGAAGTAGCTTGCGACCCTCTGCAGGTGGCCATCGACATCGGTTTCGCCGGCGTTGTGGGTGGCAATCGCAAGATGGGTGCAGCCGAGCGCCTGCCACTTCTCGGCATGGGATGCCCAGCGCTCCGGTGTGCCACCGAAGAACTGGGCCTGGGCCTGAATGCCGAAGTCGTCCATGGATTTGCCGACGGCTTCCCGGTGGCTGCGCAGGGTTTCGATGCACGCCCGCG
>SKUB01000259.1 GCA_007122315.1 Pseudomonadales bacterium
CGTCTGCGGACGATCACGTCTGCGGACGATCACGTCTGCGGACGATCACCCCTGATCGGAGCAGGGAATGCCTGGCGGCAACACTCGGCCGCGGCGCAGCGTGTGGCAGGAGCGGTCGAACGCCTGACCAAACAGCAGGCGCCGGGGAAGGGCCCGGCGTTCCGCCGCGGTGGCCAGGACGTTCAGGGCCGTGCCGATGTCTCGGCGAGCGAGCGCGGTGACGAAACGCAGCAAAAGTGTTTTCGGCGCGGGAGCGTCGTGCTTGCTCATGTTCGTCCTTGGCCTCGAACTGACCGAATTAAAAAGCGTGGGTGATCGCTGGCGATCACGAGCAGCCCCAATGTCAGGGAGGGGAGGGGGAGGGAAGGCTGCACCACGCTGAAACCTGGCTGATTGAAGATGTTGTCCAGTTTATGTCCATGATATAGCCCGGTCAAGCGTCTTGGTGCTCATGTGTCCAGCTTTTGTTCTGATTGGATGCGGTCAGTCGGTCAAACCTTCCATTTCGGCGACGTTCTCGAGTGCTTCCTCCACCAGCGCGCGGGCATGCGCGGTGATTCGGTGCAGGTAGGCATGCAGCGCAGCGTCGTCCGGGTTGCGGTTCTTGCAGTTGGCGCTGTAGGCCTCGAAAGCCGTGAGGCTGCCGATGAGGGTGATGAGGTGCTCCGGGCACTCGCATTCCACCGAGCGTGAAATGCTGGCAAGCCGGACCAGTTCCTCGTCCCGGAAGCGCCTCGGTGGAATGCCCTCGCCCAGGTCTGAGCTTAGTGCGGTGGCCGCCGGCGGTGCGCCTTCGCCAAGGTCCCGCTGATAGCGGCAGGCCAGTTCGAGTTCTTCCAACGACACCGGTGAGCGGAGAATCACTGCGCCCCGTTCGCGCAGGGCTTTGAACACATCGTGGCGTCCGAAGCCACAGACCATGACTGCGTGGCGGGCGCCCGATCGTTCCATGAGATCCCCGAGTTCGTCCACTGTGTCCGGGTAGACCCCGGCGTACTCGAGGACCAGTACTTCCGGCGCCAGCGACATGAGTTGCCGACGGAAATCGTCGAAGTGCTGATAAGCCCCCGCAAGCTGCAGGCCCGGCAGACGGTCGAGGGACGCGCGCAGCATGGCGGCGATGGTTTCGCCGTAGGCGGCGATCCGGACCGGACGGGGCGTGAACGGATCGCTGCGATGGCTGCTGCGGCTGTCCTGTTGCAGTCGCTCCTGGAGCTGCTCATCGGTAAGGTTGGCCACAGAGCTGATGGAATTGCCGAGATCCACCAGCTGCTTGATCATAGTGAGCCGTTCGACGTCGCTGCGGTTGTATATTCGGCCGAGGGCTTCGGTACGCCGGGTTTCGACGACGCCATAGCGCCGCTCCCAGGCTCGCAGGCGATCAACGGAAATGCCGGTCAGGCGCGCGACGGCGCCGATGCGGTAGGAGTGCGCATCGTCGGATTGAGCATGGTCGGTCATTGGGGCAGCCCTCTTGGCAGTTCCGGCTCGGGGCCCGTCCGGGTAAAGCGGTGTATTATAGGCATATTCTCGGCATCGTACAGGATTTGTTCAAGATCGGTCTCGACACACTCTGAACGTGGCGCTTCATGGCGCGCCCGGCAAGCAGATCGACGTCCACATGGGAGATGAACATGCAGAGGAATATCGGGCTGTTCCTGGAGAAGCGGGCGTTTTTGAGTCCGAAGCGTGAAGCGTTCTTCGACGGGCAGGCGGCGCGGCTGACCTTCGCCGAGATGGCCTCCCGCTCCTTCCAGTCGGGGAACGCCATGATCGATGCCGGCATCAAGCCCGGCGACCGGGTCGGATTGCTGCTCATGAACGGGCCGGAGTTCATCGAGAGCTTCTTCGCCATCGCTCGAATCGGTGCGGTCGTGGTGCCCCTGAACTGGCGCCTGGTGGCGGACGAGCTCGCCTTCATCTTGAAGGACAGCGGTACCTCGACGCTCATCTACGGTGAGGAGTTCCAGGACACGGTCGCGAACATCCAGGGGCGCAAAGACGCCACGAGCATCGACCGCTGGATCGAAGTGGGCAGTGGTGCACCGGCCGCGTTCGCCACCCCGTATCAGCCCTGGCGGGAAGCGGCGCCGAGTACGCCGCCCCCGGTGGGAGGGCAGGACGACGACCTGCTCTACATCATGTACACGTCCGGGACCACAGGGCTGCCAAAAGGCGTGATGCACACCCACAGCACCGCGATGTGGGGTGTGCTGACCATCGCTGCCACGGCGGATCTGCGCCTCGGTGATCGCTATCTGTTGGCGTTGCCGCTGTTCCACGTGGGGGCGCTGACACCGGCCACCCTGAACATCTATCTCGGCGTGTCGAGCATCGTGCCGCGGACCTTCGATCCGAAACAGACCTGGTCTTTGATCGAGAGCGAAGCCATCACCACCGCGCTGGCGGTCCCGGCCATGCTCAATTTCATGCTGCAGGTGCCCGAGCGGGAGCAGTTCAACCACGACAGCCTGCGCTGGTGCATGTCCGGTGCGGCGCCGGTGCCCACGACGCTGATCGAAGCCTACGCGAAGCTCGGCATCGAGATTCATCAGGTTTACGGGCTCACCGAGTCCTGTGGGCCTGGCTGCCTCATCGACCCGGACAGCGCCATGGAGCGGATCGGGTCCACCGGCAAGGCCTTCTTCCACACTGACGTCAAGATCGTCGACGAGGAGGGCCGGAACTGCCCCCCCAACGTGGCGGGCGAGGTACTCATCCGCGGGCCTCATGTCATGACCGGTTACTGGAATCGTCCTGATGCGACCGCCGAAGCCATCGTCGACGGCTGGTTGCGGACCGGTGACGGCGCGGTCATGGACGAGGACGGCTACGTCTACATCCAGGATCGGATCAAGGACATGATCATCTCCGGCGGCGAGAACATCTATCCGGCGGAGATCGAAAACGTCCTCATGTCCCATGACGGCATCCGCGAGGCGGCCGTGATAGGACAGCCGTCCGAACGCTGGGGCGAATCGCCTTTCGCCATCGTGGTCCGAGGCGATTCGGCGCTGGACGAGGCTGCCGTCATGCGCTGGTGCGGCGAGCATCTCGCCCGCTTCAAGCTGCCACGGGGCGTGACGTTCACGGACGAGATTCCGCGCAATCCGAGCGGCAAGATATTGAAGCGGGTACTGCGCGAGCAGTTTCCGGGACCCGCGCCAGAGTGACGTTCAGCGGGTGATGGCCACCGACGCGGGAAGGTCGCTCAAGAGGTCCCGCAGGTCGAGACACGCCCGAACGCCGGGCGTGTCAGGCAGCACCAGAAGACGGGGATCGCGCTCCATACACAGGCGTCTCAGACCGGCGAGGTCGTGGACTTCAGGGCCGCCGTCGTCCTCACGGTCATCGTTGCCTGCTGCGGCCGCCGGATTGACGAGCCGACAGACTTCCAGGGGCAGTTGGTCCGCGTCCGCCATGGCACGAGCCTGTTCCAGGGCACGCGTCGACGCCTCGCTGCCGTCATCCAGAGCCAGCACCGCACGACCGCTTGCCCACGGCTCGTGAACGAACAGCAGACCCACCGGGGCAGGGCCTTCGGCGATGGCGTCCAGGAGTCGCTCCGGCGCCACTCCGAACCACGTGCGCAGGCCCGCGCTCTTCAGGGAGCGGGCGACCACCACCAGATCCATCTCCGCCGCAGCCTGTCGCAGTTCGACGAGAACGTCGCCGCGCAGGCGCCGAAAGCTCACCCGGGTTCGCAAGCGGACGCGCGCCTGTTCGAAGGCCTGCTCGAACTCACGGGCGCAGGCGTCAAGCTGCAGGCGCAACAGCGCCGTATCCAGGGTGCGTGAAGTAACGCCGGTCACCCGGACCTCACGAGCAAAGGGCAGGGTGGCGAGGCGGCTCAGATTGTCGTCTTCGATGAACACGCCGGTGAGTTCCGCCTCCGTGCTGCGGCACAGTGCTGCAACCGCTTCGAGGGCGTCGCTGCGGGGGGCGGCGGGATCGAGGGCGATCAGAATGCGGCGCATCACGGATTGTCCTCCGGTGCAGGCGGCGGACCGGGCGGGTGAGGAGGCGCCGGATCCGCCGGCATCGATGCCTGCGCTGGCACGGGCGTCGTGTCGCGGCCGAGGCTGCGGGTCAGCTCCGAGAGTTCCTCGATGCGCTGCTGCACCTTCTGATTGAAGGAGTCCTGCGCCCACTGCCCATCGCTGCTGCGGGCACCGGCGCTGATCCCCGACAGCAGTTCGAGGGCATCGTCGATGTCGTCCATGGACCAGACGCTGAAACGGCCGTCTGCAACTGCACGGACCATGTCCGGTCGCAGCATCAGGCTGCGTACGTTGTCCGCCGGCAGCAGGACGCCCTGACGCCCGGTGAGTCCGCGGGCGGCACAGACGTCATAAAAACCTTCGACTTTTTCGTTGGCGCCGCCGATGGCCTGGGCGCGCCCATACTGATCCATGGAGCCGGTGACAGCGATGTCCTGGCGCAGCGGAATGTCGCCGAGTGCCGACAGCAGGGCGCAGACCTCGGCCACGGTGGCGCTGTCGCCTTCGATGCCGCCATAGGACTGCTCGAAGGCGAGTGACGCGTGCAGCGACAGCGGGCTGTGCGGCGCATAACGCTGACCGATGAAGGCGCCGAGAATCATGACGGCCTTGCTGTGGATGTTGCCGCCGAGCCGCGCTTCCCGCTCGATGTCCACGATCTCGCCGCGGCCCAGGCGCGCCGTCGCGGTGATGCGCGAGGGTTGACCGAAGGCGAAGTCGCCGATCTGCAGGACCGAAAGGCCGTTTACCTGGGCGACGCGGGTCCCGTCGGTGGCAATGACGACGGTGCCGCGGACGATGCGCTCGTGGACGTCGTCGCGAATCCGTTCGAGGCGTTCCACATGCGCGTCGATGGCGCTCTGGACGTGCTCCGCGTCGATGATCCGTCCGCCTTTGCCACGGGCGATGTGGTCGGACTCGCGCACCAGATCGGCGAGCCTGCGGGTGTGTGCGGAGAGCTTTTCCGAATCGCCCACCAGTCGCGCACTGTGGTCGATGATGCGGGCCACCGCCGCAGGTCCAAGCGGCAGCAGTTTCTCGTCGCGGGCGATGCTGCCCAGCAGACGGGCGTAACGCTGAGCGTTGTCGGTACTGCGCTCCACGCGATCCGACAGGTCAGCGGGCACCTTGAACAGCTGCGGGAAGTCCGGATCGTAGGCGGAGAGCAGGTAGTAGGTCTGCCGCGCACCCAGCAGGATGACCTTGACGTCGAGCCGGATCGGCTGCGGGTCGAGACTCAGAACATGGCCGAAACTCAGATACTCGCTGGCACTTTCGATGCGGATCTCGCCGTCGAACAGGGCCCGCTTCAGGGCATCCCAGGCGAAGGGCTTGCTCAGCAGGCGTTCGGCTTCGATCAGCAGATAGCCGCCATTCGCGCGGTGCAGCGCACCCGGCTTGATCAGGGTGAAATCGGTGACCAGGGAGCCGAGTTCACTGCGATGCTCGAGACGACCGACGAGATTCTCGAGGGTGGGGTGTGTTTCGAACACCACCGGGGCACCGCCGCCGTCGCTGTGGTCGATGAGCAGATTGATCCGGTAACGGCTGTAGAACTGCTCCGGTGACCGGTAGGGAAGGCCGGCGTGGTTCGGCCCATGATCATGCTCGAGCGCAAGAATGGTCTGGGCGTTGTCGAGCACGTCGGCAGCGAGTTCCTTCGCCCAGGCGAGGATCTCCGACCATCCCTGCCAGCGGCGTCGCAGCGTTGCCACCAGGCGGTTCACGGCGGCCTCGATGAACTCCCGCGCCATTGCTTTCTGAGCTCTGACGAGATCCTGCTGGCGCGCTGGCAAATCCTGCAGCTGCGCCATCAGGCGTTCCGTCATGGTTTCGATGGCGCTGCCGATAGCGTCACGTTCCTCTTCCGGTAGCGCCTGGAAGGCATCGTTGTCGAGCACCTTGCCGTCCCGCACCGGTGCGAAGGCGAAGCCCTGAGGTGTCTGCAACAGCGTCAGGCCGTGCGTCTCGGCTTCTTTCTGGATGCGCTGCAGGGCTTCCTTTTGCTCCTTCTCGAACCCCTGCTGCAGCTCGCCGATGCGGCGCTGAAAGCCTTCCTCCCGGAACAGCGACGGGATGACCGCGCGCAGGTCCTCGATCAGCTGATCCGCGTCGCGGGCGAGGCGATGGGCTTCTCCCGCGGGAAGACGCAGCGCCCTGGGGCGATCGGGATGCTTGAAGTCGTTGAGGTAGCACCAGTCGGCGGGCGTCGAGCGCTCGGCGGCCGTCTCCGAGACCAATGCATCCACCAGATGGCGGCGGTCCGTGGCAGGATCGCCGAGGACGAACAGGTTGTAGCCGCTCGCGCCCATGTCGAGTGCGAAGCGGACCGCGCGCGAGGCTCGCTCCTGGCCGATACCGTCCCGCAGCGGTGGCAAATCCTCAGTCGTGGCGAAATCGAACTCGGAGACCGGGGTCTCGGGGCGTATCTGCGCTGCCGTCAGGGTACGGATCATGAGCGTCCTCCTTGCGGGATGATCATGGCACAGCGTCGAGCGGCAGGTCTTGATCCGGGTCATTCCGCAGGCGGGTGATCGGTTTCGTCACAGCGTCGGAAACGCCATTCGGATTCCATGGCAGTTGAGCTCCGCCTGCCGAGACGGTATACCCGAGTATTCATCGTATCGGTCAGGGAGAGTGGCGTGGAGTTGCCTGAACTGGAGCAACGGTTGTTGCCGTTCGTACGCAGCAAATATGGGGATCCCGAGGCAACAGTGTTCGACGTCCACAAAATGCCCGGCCATGCCGGTTTTGCTTACGGGTTCAGCGTGAGCAGCGGAGGCGGCGAGGAGTCCTGGTTTCTGCGGCTGCCGCCACCGAATGTGCAATGGCGCGGTACGGCTGACGTTCTGAGGCAGGTGGAAGTGCTCAATGCCCTGGACGGAACGGACGTACCCCACTGCAGCGTCCGTTGGAGTGGTGGCGAAGGCGAAGAACTGACCTGGTTCGAGCGGCCCTATTTCGTGGTACCGAAGCTCGAGGGTGACGTGTTGCGGCTCGGCCCCGGTGAGTGGGGAGCTGCGCTGCCGAAGGCGACGCTGCATGATCTCGGGCGCGAGGTCATGACGGCGCTGGCGGGGATCCATCGCCTGGACTGGCACCAGGTGCCCTATCTGGGTGATCCGGTGCCCTTCGATGAGGACGTCACGCGCTGGGATCGTCTGGTGGAACGGGCCGCGGACCCGGAACGACTGGCGCGCGCACCGGACGTGCGTCAGCGTCTGCTGGACACGCTGCCCGAGGGCGCACCCATCGGCGTGTTCCATGGTGACTTCCAGACGGCGAACCTGTTCTGTTCCAAGCAGGGACGTCTGCTGGCGGTGATCGACTGGGAACTGACCGGTATCGGCGCGACTCTCAACGATGTCGGCTGGATCTGCACGTTCAGCGACGAGGCGGCCTGGCACGCCTCCGGCGAACGACCGAGCTTTCTGGATCCGGACACCTTGATCGCACTCTACGAAGAGGCCTGGGGCGAGTCGCTGCCGGACCTCGCCTGGTATCGGGCGCTGGCGGCCTACAAGTTTGCCGCCATCACCGGCTTCAATCTGATGCTGCATCGACGCGGCAAGCGTGATGATCCGCTCTGGGAAACCACGCGCCTGTCCATGGACACCCTGATCGATCGTGCGCTCGAACTGCTGTCCTGACGGCTGCAGGCCGCAGAACTGAGGACCCGGCGGCGCTCAAACCAGGGTGGCTTCGACTGCTGGGGCCGCGGTGAGGGGAAACAACGTGCGCGTGGCGGTCAGGTCCGCGGCTCGCAGCGCCCCGATCAGTGGCCCCTGCACGGCATCCGGAGCGTGGGTGATGAGCTCCCTTCCCAGACGTGTCAGTCCCGGTGTCACATCCCAGGCCATCACGAGGCGTCCGAACATGCGCGCCCGTGCTCGCAACATGGCATGGGCGAACCCCTCGCTGAACGGCGGGTTCAGGGGTACGCGGGCCAGATCGAGGCTGCGCAGCACGGCGCTCCAGCCCAGATTGTGCAGAAGTCCCGCCAGATAGCCGTCAAGGCGATCGGCACCCAACGTCACCGCCCGGGCGCCGGCCAGCGTTGCCTGCAACTCGCCGTGGACCCACAGGCGCACGCTCGCCTCGCCCACCAGTCCCCAGGGCCGTTCCTGAAAGATGGGCTTGAGGATCACGGTGGCGATGGCGGCGCGCAGTCCCTGTACGCCAATGACGGCGAGGGCAGTCCGCATGTCGTTCACTTCCCGCCGAATGCGATACAGCGGACTCTGGCTGAGCCGCAGCACGGCCGCGGCGAGCGTCGGATCCTGGGTGACCTGCTCGGCCATCTGAGCGGTGGAGCTGTCGTCCTGGCGCAGCATGGTCATGAGGCGGGGTATGACGACGGGCGCGCGCCCGATCAGGCCTGTTGGACAGGCCTCGGCCAGAACCCGGCCCCTGACGACGGTGAGAGCGTACTGTTCTCCGGTGCTCGGACGTGTGCCGCACAGTGGCTGATCAGCCACCGGCCACAGCAGATTGGGAACGACAGCGTCGGGCGTCCGCGGGACATCCGGCTCCAACGGGGCCGCAGGTGGCGTCGATCGGGCTGGAAACAGGCGCTGCAGCAATGCGCGCATGGGCGACTCCTCGTTTACGGCATGAGTAACGGCAGCACCCGCGAAAACTTGAGTGCGGCAGGCGGTTCGGTGGCGCGCTGGTCCCTGGACACGGACGCCACCGAGGTATGTGAGAATGCCGCCGACCCTTTGCAGCAGGAGTAGCGAGATGAGTGGGGCGGAGCCCTTCGTACAGCCGCCATTGACCGAGCGAGCGGATGGTGGGCCCCGCCGGATCGGGGTCGAGATCGAGTTCGGCGGGCTGCGGCCGGAGGCCATCCTGACAGCGATCCAAGCCGCCATCGGTGGGCGCGTGGAGCGCAGGAGCCAGGTGGCGTATCAGATCCACGATACCGACGTAGGCAAGGTGGAGCTGGAGCTGGATTTCCGGCTGTTGCAGAAGGCCGCCAAGGAGCAGGAGCAGATTGGCGATCTGCCAGCGTGGATCATGGAGGTGAGTACCTGGACCGCTGAGTGGCTGGAGCGGATCGTAAGCCAGGTGGTGCCCTGGGAGATCGTCACGGCGCCGATCCCCATGGCGGAGATGCATCGACTGGAGCCTTTGGTGACCAAGCTGCGGGAGGCGGGCGCGCTGGGTACCCGTCACGCGCCGCATTTCGCGTTCGGCGTGCACCTGAACCCCGAAATGCCTGATCTCACAGCACAGAGCCTGACCCGCTATCTGAAGGCTTATCTCTGCCTGAAGGACTGGCTGCGTGAGCGCAGTCGCCTGGACCTGCTGCGGGTGCTGTCACCCTACATCAGCGACTTCGACGCCGGCTATGTTCGCAAGGTCGTGATTCCGTCCTACCAGCCAGACCACGATGCTCTGATTGATGATTATCTCGAATGGAATCCGACCCGCAATCGGAGCCTCGACATGCTGCCGGTGTTCGCGGAAGTGGATGCCGAGCGGGTGCTTCGCAAGGTGGATGATCCGCTCATCAAGGCGCGGCCCGCGCTCCACTACCGTCTGCCGAACTGCGAAATCGACGAGCCGGACTGGCGCCTAGAACCGATCTGGAACGACTGGCTGGAAGTGGAGCGTCTGGCGGCGGATCCGGAGCGCCTGGAACGCATGGGAGCGGCCTATGGGCGCTGGCTGGCGCGACTGCACGTACCCTTCGATGACGGCTGGTCCCGAGCCACCTCGGACTGGCTGTCACCGTCGTGAAGCGCGCTCACGGTGAATCTGCACCACTGATCGGCGTTACCGGACCTGCCGCCGGCATTCCCTTTGCGTGGTGGGCGACCCGCGCTGCGCTGAAGGCCGTGGGCGCTCGACCGCTGCGCCTGAGGCCGGGAGACCCGTGGCGTCCGCACGGGCTCGACGGCGTGGTCATCGGCGGTGGTGCCGACATCGCGGTGACGCTTTACGATCCGCTCGAGGTTGAGGTGGTGCCGCCAGATCCCGAGCGGGATGCCTATGAGATCGACGTCATCGAGCACGCCATCGACGAAAACGTGCCGCTGCTGGGGATCTGCCGGGGTGCCCAGTTGCTGAACGTGGTCCTCGGCGGCAACCTGCTGCAGGACGTGCGCAGCATGCGCCGCCGCAGCCACAACCGCTCAACGGTATTGCCGACCCGCTCTGTCGACATCGTCTCCGGCTCGCGCCTCGCCGGTGTGATCGGACTCGAACGCTGCAAGGTCAACTCCCTGCACCGCCAGGCAGTGGACCGGACCGGGCGCGGCATCAGCGTGGTGGCCCATGACCTCGACGGCATTCCTCAGGGTATCGAGGATCCCTCGGCGAAGTTCCGCATTGGAGTTCAGTGGCACCCGGAGTATCTCGCCTGGCAGCAGTCGCAGCGTCGTCTCTTCGCTGCCCTGTCCCGCGCGGCGCGGGGAGAGTCCTCTGAAGTGGACGGCGAGATGCGTTAATCTTGGCAACCCGTTCGTCTGACCCGGAGACACGATGATCGACCTCGAAAAGGCATTGACCTCTCCTTCTACCGTATTCAAGCAACCGGAAGACGTAATGGCTGCGGAGGGACTGAATACAGAGCAGAAGTGCCAGGTCCTGCGGCAGTGGGGCAATGATCTGCGGGAGCTGATGGTGGCAACGGACGAGAACATGGAGCCCGAAGCGGACTCCGGCAGGAACGCCGATCTCATCACTCGCGTAGCGGCTTTGCTGCGCGAACTCGATCCGGACTGAGCGAGTTCGCCTGCGCTTGCCGGCTAAGCCTGACCGCTGCCGTCGGCGGCGCGCAGGAGCTCTGCGACTGCCGCGACAGCGTCGATGCCTGCCTCCTCGCTGGCCGCCACAGGCATCAGATTGAAGCGCCTGCAGCCCGCCTCCAGGAACGGCCGCAGCGCGGCTGCAACGTCTTCCGGACGTCCGTACGGCGCGTAGCGCTCGAAACGCTCGAATGGCACCTGATAGAACTCCTGCATGCGCTTCGCCAGCCGAGCCCGCGCCTGGCTTGCATCGGGATCGAATCCACACCAGATCTGCATGCCATGGGCACGTGGTGCAGGTCGACCGAGCGACCGGGCCCGCGCATCGATTTCGGCGACCGCTTCGGCAAAGCGCTTAGGCGATGTCCACACGCCCAGCCAGCCGTCCCCGAAACGGGCCGCCCGCCGCAACGCGGCATCGGCACGTCCGCCCACCAGAATGGGAATGCGCGGTTCCGGCGCCGGCAGGATCCGGGCCTGCCGAAAACTGAAGAACTCGCAGTCGTGGTCGGTGGCTTCGCCGCTCAGCAGGCCCTCCAGCGCCGCCAGGCACTGGTCGGTGCGAGCGCCGCGGCGCGACGGGTCCACGCCGCAGATCTCGATCTCGTGACGATCCTCGCCGCCGACGCCCACCCCGAGAATGATGCGTCCGGGTGCGGTCATGGCGAGCGAGGCGAGCTGCCGTGCCACCGGAACCGGGTGCCGCAGAGCCAGCAGATAGACGCCGATGCAGACTTCGGTGTCCGGCAGCAGCGTGGCAAGCACGCCGGCATTGATCAGGCCGTCCATGCCGATACCGGTATGGAAACTGACATGGTCCGCGATGAACACATGATCGATACCAGCGGACTCGATACGGCGCGCGAGTTCGCGTCGTCCCGCAATCGGCCCGGCCAGCAGCGCGTCGCTGCCGAGGGTGCCGATGCGCAGCGGCGGGGCGGTCACAGCAGGCCACCGGGCTCGAGGCCCAGCCGGACCCTTCCGGTGAGCTCGAAAATGGGCTGGGCCACCATGATGTGCTGGGTGGCGACGTGGACGTCCCGGAAACAGCGCTGCAATGCCGACTGCTGATAAATCGAAGTGCCCCCACCCGCGTGGTAGGCCCGATCCACCGCATCCACGGCTGCCCAGGTGGCGTGGGCGGCAGCTGCGCGCAGCTCGGCTTTGTGTTTCACGCTGAGCGGCTCGCCGGCGCTGGCCGGGATCCAGGCCCGGTCGATAGCGGCATGCAGGAAGGCTTCGGCTGCTTTCAATGCTGCGTCCGCGCGGCCGGCGTCTGCCTGCACGGTTGCGCGGTCGGCCAGACGGCGACGGCTACCCGTTGGCACCTTGCCGCCGGCGAGGTCCACCAGTTCGTCCACGGCGCGCCGGCCAATGCCCAGCGCGACGCTGGCAATGCCCATGGCGAGCAGGCCGAGGGTGGGGAAGTGGTAGAGCGGGCGCTGTACCCTCGGGCGACCACCCATCGTCACGCAGCGGTCCTTGGGAACGCGGACGTCGGTTACTTCGAAGTCACTGGAACCGGTTCCCTTCAGGCCGGACACGTGCCAGTTGTCATGGATGCGCACGTCGTCCCGGTGGAAGTACATCAGGGTGACGTCAGGCACGCCATGACGGCCCGGTACGGGCTGGCCGTCGTCGTCGATGATGAAGCAGCCGCCGCAGATCCACTCCGCATTGCGCGATGCGCTGCCGAAGGGCCAGCGGCCATTGACGCGCCAGCTGTCACCGTCGGCCACGGCCTTGCCAAGTGGCGCGGTAACGCCACAGGTGATGGTGTCGGGGTCGGCGCCGTAGATCGTCTGCGACCAATGCTCGGGCAGCGATGCCGCGAGCAGGCCCGTGGTCGATCCCACCATGGCGCACCATCCGGTTGCGGCCTCGGCATGACCGAGCTCCGCCAACGCATTCACGAAGGCGCTGGGATGCAGTTCGAGCCCCTGATGACACTCGGGGACGAGCATGCGGAAAATGCCGGCCTGAGCCATGGCCTGCCCGAGATCCTCGGGCAAAGAGCGGGCGCACTCGATCTCGTCCGCCCGCTCGCGGGCTTGCGCTGCGATGGCCGTCACCGCGGCTTCGAATGGTGGCATTCAGCGTCTCCTCTCGGCGGTTGAGTCGTGCAGCCGCTTGATCCGGGGCTCAGTCGCCCACCCGGGGCAGCCAGTTCGGGAGTGCAGCCAGTCCCGGATCACCGGTCTCGAGCAACAAGCCTTCGATGTATCCGGACTGCTCTCGAGGTGCGATGCGGAGGTCGCAGCCGGCGACGAGGAAACTGCCGTCGATGCCGGCGAGCAGAGGCCGCTGACCACTGACGCCGAGCTTCGCGGGCAGCCGGATGGCGGCACCGGCCAGCTCGCGGGTGATCAGGATCTCGTCGCCGCCCGCCTCGTAACGCCCGCTCAGCCGTTCCAGTCGCTCATCTTCTACCGGGAGAGGACGGTGGCCAAGGTCGATGAAGTCGAGAGCCTCTGCGAGCAGCTGCTGTGGATCGGAGCGGCTCGCGTTCAACAGCAATCGGTGCTGGGACAGGCTGGCGAAGGCCTCATCACAGCAGCTACGCCATCGATGCCAGTCCTCATCGGCATTGGCAGGCGCATCCACCCGCGACAGATACAGCAGCCTTGGCGCGAGCGGTTCCAGCGTGTCCATCAGGCGCGCACAGATCGCCGCAATCCGGCTGCTCTCCGACCCACCGGCCAGCAGGGCGCGAAACGCGTCCTGCAGCAGGGCGGCATCGAACAGGTAGACGACGTCATCGGCTGCCACACGGGTGGCAAAATTCTGCCACTGGACCTCCAGCACGCTGCCGTAGGCCTCCGCCGTCGGATAGGCAGCCGGGTCATAGGGGCGCCGCAGCGGGTGCCCGCTGCGCCTCGCCGGCCACCATTGATGCACCTGCGCCTGTGCGTCGCACTGCAGAGTAAGTTCCTGGATCAGTCGGGTGCGCCCGGTGCCCGGCGGTCCCTCGACGAGAATCACCCTGCTGCCCATCGTCAACTCACGCGCTTCGCTGCAGGCCGACCGGCGCTGCCGGACACCATGTCGCGATGCTCTGCGCTGGGTGCCTGGGTCGGCGCCTGGCGGCTGGTGATGTTGAAGGGTTCCGTATCGATCACCTCGAGCTCGATCTCTTTGTTGAGCACACCCTGTTTCCAGGCCTGATGGTTGGCTTCGTCCGCCTGGAACTCTGGCATCACTTCCCGCGCGAACAGCTCGAGGCTGTCGCAGATGTCCTGGTGGGTGTTGCGGCCGGCCTGATTGAGCAGAATGACCTGGTCCACGTGGGCCGCCTGCAGTTCTCTGAGTCGCTCCCGGATCGTGGCCGGTGAGCCGATCAACTCACTGCCGGAGCGGCGCTGGCCCGCGGGTGTGGCTTTCCACTCCTGGTAGCGCTCCCAGATGTTGACCTCGCCCGGCGCGAAGGGGCCCTCCTTGTTGTACAGGCCCAGAGCGAACTGAAAGAAGGTCCAGCCGTCCGCCTTCTCCCAGGCTTCCTCGTCCGTCTCGGCACACATGAAGCCACCTACCACAGCCAGATTGGGATTGGTCTGGTAATCGGTGAGCTTCTCCTGGTTGTGGATGAAGTTGTTGTAGTACGCGTTGACCCAGGCCCGTGCCGCCTCGAGGTCGACGAATTTGAAACACAGCGCCCCCATGCCCCGATGTGCCGCGTACTTGATCGTCTCGAGTTGTGAACAGGCGACCCAGAGCGGGGGGTGGGGCTTCTGCTTCGGTTTCGGCAGGACAGCGCGCAGCGGGAACTTGAAAAACGGACCGTCGTACTCCCAGCCGTGATTCCAGAACATGGGCAGGGTGCAGCGGACCGCGTCTTCCCAGACCAGCCGCTTGTCCCGGAAGCGGAGGTTGAACGGGTGCAGTTCGGTGACGGACGAGCCCTCGCCGAGTCCGAGTTCCACCCGCCCGTGAGACAGGAGGTCCAGCGTCGCCACCCGCTCCGCAACCCGTGCCGGATGATTGGTGGTGAGTTGCACGATGCCGTGGCCAAGACGAATGTTGCGGGTGCGCTGACTGGCTGCGGCAAGAAAGACTTCCGGTGCCGAGGAGTGCGAATACTCCTCCAGGAAATGGTGCTCCACCTCCCAGGCGTAGTCGTACCCGAGGCGATCGGCCAACTCGATCTGGTCGAGACTGTTCTGGAACAACCGGTACTCGGCGTCGTCGTCCCAGGGACGCGGTAGCTGGTGCTCGTAGAATACTCCGAACTTCATGTCTGACTCCCCTTGGCTCAACCCTCGCATCGAGTCTGCCAGAGATCAGGCGTGGAATCTGCCGTTGCCATGTACCCAGCGTGTTTTGCAACGGTGCCGAGCGTGCCGATCCTGCGGTATGGTGCGGCGATTACAAACCATTAGAGCAGGGAGTCACCATGGGATACGAACGCATCCGGCTGGACTACGACGGCAACATCGCAGTCCTGAAGTTCAATCACCCGGAGGTGCGCAATGCGGTAGGCGCGCAGATGCTCACCGAGCTTGGGGCTGCGGTGCGCGAGGTGGGCAATCGCGGCGCAGAGGTGCGCTGTCTGCTGATCACCGGCGAAGGTGCAGGGTTCTGTGCGGGCGCCAATCTGGCAGACGAAGACCGCAGCCGCCAGCGCGAAACGCAGGGCGCGGGTGATGGCCTTCGCAGCGGCTATCATCCGCTGCTGTGTGCACTACGCGACCTGGAGATGCCCATCGTCACGGCGGTCAACGGTGCGGCGGCTGGAGTCGGGATGAGCTTCGCGCTCATGGGCGACATCGTGGTGGCAGGCGAGAGCGCGTTCTTCCTGCAGGCTTTCGCCCGCATTGGTCTGGTGCCGGATGGCGGGGCCACGTTCCTGCTGCCACGGCTGATCGGATGGGGCAGGGCGATGGAGCTGTCGCTGCTCGCCGAGCGGCTGCCTGCGCGTCAGGCACTGGAATGGGGTCTGGTCAATCGGGTGGTAGCTGACGAAGCGCTTATGGACGAAGCCATGGGGATCGCCACCCGGCTGGCGAACGGGCCTCGCTCGTTGGGACTGATCCGGAAAGCCTACTGGCAGACCTGGAGCAACAGCTACGAGACCCAGCTCGACCTCGAGGCGAGGCTGCAGAACGAGGCGGGACGCAGCGCCGACTTCAAGGAAGGCGTATCCGCGTTCCTGGAGAAACGCGATGCGAAGTTCCAGGGCAGCTGAGCTCCGGTGGGCTTGACGGTGCCGAGCGGGATCACCAACCGGATGCGGATGCGATCGAATGACGGCTGCGAGGCAGAGCTTCGATGAGGTGTCCGATGCTTTCGCGCGGCATGATCCTGCTCGGTGCGCTGCTGCTCATGGGCTGTGGCCAGGACCTGCTCGACGGCCGGCCGCTGGACACCGAAGCCGCCGAGCCTGCTGCGGCAGGACTTGATCCGGACCGGCTGCAGCGACTCGATGACTACATTGCAGGACAGATCGAGTCGGGCCAGATCGCCGGCGCCCAGGTGATGCTGGCCCGGCACGATCTGGTGGTGCACAACGAGGTGTTCGGCTTCCGTGATCTGCACGAGGAGGCAGCGGTCTCCCACGATACGCTCTGGCGCATCTACTCAATGACCAAGCCGGTCACCTCGGTGGCAGCGATGATGCTGCTGGAGGAGGGACACTTCGAACTCGACGATCCGCTGTCCGAACATCTTCCTGAGTACGGGGAGATGATGGTCTGGAATGACGGCGATCCGGTGCCCGCCGAAAATCCCATCACCATCCGCCACCTTTTCACGCACAGCGCCGGCTTCAGCTATGGTTTTACGGAAGAGGGGGTGGACGCCCTTTATCGCGAGGCGGAACTGTTCGCTAGCGAGGATCTTGCCGCCTTCAGCGAACGCCTAGCCGAACAACCGCTGTTGTTCGAGCCGGGTTCACGCTGGCATTACGGCGTGGCAACGGATGTGCTTGGTCGGCTGGTCGAGGTCGTTTCCGGACATTCGCTGGATCGCTTCCTCGGCGAGCGCCTCTTCGAACCGCTCGGTATGGTGGACACGTTCTTCGAGGTCCCCGAGGACAAGCGCGAGCGCTTGGGTACCCAGCACCGTCTGAACCCTGAATCGTCTGTCTTGGAAGAGGTACCTGACGGCAGCCTTGCCGGGATACGCTGGCAGAACGTGCAGTTGTTGTCCGGCGGCGGTGGACTGGTCTCCACAGCGGACGACTACATGCGTTTCGCGCGGATGCTTTTGAATGGCGGTGCGCTGGAAGGCGTCCGCATCCTCAGCCCGAAGACGGTGGCTTGGATGACCCGCAACCATCTGCCCGCTGGCATGGAGCCCGCACACGGGGTCTACGGCCAGGGTGACAGCATAGGTTTCGGTCTTGGTTTCGCGGTCGTGGACGATGCGGCCCACTGGTCTGGCGTGGTGGCGACGGAAGGCGAGTACTGGTGGGGTGGTGCGGCAGGCACGTTGTTCTGGGCGGACCCGGAGTATGAAGTGATCGGAATCTTGATGCTGCAACGCTTCGATGCGCAACCGATTCGGCAGACGGTTCGCACCCTGGTCAATGCAGCGATCGAATGATCGGATCTGACTGGAGCGTGTGAGATGGTGCCAGCCGCCCTCGAAGCATTGGGGCTGCGCTTGTGCGGCTACCTGCAGGCGCAGTGGGGAGAGCCGGTGGCGCTTGCCGGCATCGAGCAGATCCCCGGAGGCGCGTCCCGCGAGACCTATCGTGTGCGCCTCGACCTGCGCGGCCTCGAGCGGGTTGTGATCCTGCGCAGAGATCCCAAGACCAGTCTCATCGATACCGAGCGCGCCCATGAGTACCGGACCTACGAGGCGGCCTTCAGGGCAGGCCTGCCGGTACCCGAACCGTTGTTTCTGGAAGAGGATCCGAGCTGGCTCGAGCGGCCGTTCTCGGTCATGGCTGAGATTGCGGATTGTTCGAGTCGGGTCGCGGACCTTGCAGGAGACGAGCAGGCCGAGGTGCGGGCGCGCGTCGGAGCCGAGAAGTGGGCGCTGCTCGGGCGCCTCGCCGCCATGGATCCGCACGCGCTTGGCGTCACGTCGTTCATGCCGGTGCCGGAACATCCCGCGGCCCGCGAACTCGAGTACTGGGCCGGCGTGATCGATGCGGATGCGCTGCATCCGCAGCCGGTGGCGGCTGCCGCGATCCGCTGGCTGCGGGCACATCTGCCGCCGCCGTCTGACAGACTTGCACTGGTGCACGGCGATTACCGATCCGGAAATTTCCTGTTCGCACCGGACGGGAGCATCAAAGGGGTGCTGGACTGGGAGATGGCTCACGTGGGCGATCCGCTCGAGGACCTCGCATGGTCCCTCGATCCGCTCTGGCCCTGGCCGGATCGGCACCTGGCCGGGGGCCTGCTGCCGAGGGAGGAGGCCATTGCTCTGTGGGAGCAGGCCAGCGGCATGCGGGTGGACCGGGAAGCCTTTCGCTGGTGGCAGGTGTTCGCCTCACTCAAGGGGCTGGCGATCTGGATTTCTTCTACCGAGGACTTCGCACACGGCGAAAGCAAGGAGCCCATTCTGGCGGTGGCAGGCTGGGTGATGACCGACCGCCAGAACCGGATCCTGGTGGATCGCCTGCACCCGGATGCGCCGGCTCGCTACGCGGAGCCGCTCCTGTGATTCCCCAGGCCAGCCGATCCCTGGCTGATCTCGCCATGAAGCTGGCGGGCGACATTGCACCTGCCACGCAGACTGAATACGCCGCTGCCAATGCGGGTCTCATGGCCATGCTCCTGCTTGCGCTGGCTCAGGAACAAGAGCGGGCTGCCGCTGTTCGCATGCTCGATATCGATGAGATGAAGCTGTTGTTCCGCGCAGCCCAGGACCAGCATCCGGACGCCCCTGGGGCGGGGCAGAGAGCCTCTTACTGCGAGCGGGAGCCAAAGAGTCTGCTGATATCGGATCTGGACCGCTTTCATGCGGAAGGACTCGAGGCGCTGATCGGGCTGCACGCGTGGGTTGACGAAGAGGATGCGGCGCTCGATCGTGCGATCTGGGATTTTCTGCTGCATCACACGGAGCGCCACAAATTCGAACTGCCGCCGCTCTAGATCATCCGGCTTTGCGTTCGAGATCCCCGCTGCCGCCCTGTTCCAGCCAGGAGGCGCAATCCGCAGGCAACAGGCGCTGCTTCACCTCCTCGTAGAGCGCGAGTTCGTCATCGTCGAGGACCCCTCGCCAGCGCTGGTTCGTTCCCTTGTAGAAGAACCCCTTGGCACCGTCCTTGAACATGGCGCCCAGGGGGTCGCCCGCAGCGATTGCGCCATCGCGCATGGCGTCCAGGGTGCAAGCCTGCGCGATGGCGCTTACCTCGGCATCGGTCAGCGCATAACCCACGAACCCGGCCATGCGGCGGATTTCGCCGGGCAGGTCCCGCTTCAGGTCGTTGTAGTGAACGAGAAGAATGTTCGGCTCCTGGCGCAGGGCCCACCAGCTGGCTACATGGTGCATGTTCCCCCACCAGGGATAGCCTTCCTCCTCCCAGTCGAACCAGCTGCGGGTCAGCCACTCCCGCCAGAGCTTGTGCAGATCGCCATCGTAGCGCGGCATCGGGGGGCCGACGCGTCCCGGCGTTTCGTTGAAAGCCTGGTAGGCGAGGTCCGTGAATTGTTCGTAGTGATTCACCAGGGACATGAACACATCACGCGGATCCCGTCCCACGACCACGTACTTCACCTCCGGCCAGATCGGCAGGCCGTCGGCGGCGAGATGGGACTTGAGCACCCGCCTATGGGGCATGGCCGCAAGTTCTGCCAGCTGATCGGCGAGTTCGACGGGGAACATGCGGGCGTCGAGCCAGTAGTCCATCGGCGGCGGCTGCATGTTCTCCTTCATGGCCATCAGCTGATAGAGAATCCCCAAAGTCCAGGTGGTACCGGATTTGTAGGATGTGCTGACGATGACGTCGCCTGGTCGCGGCTCGAAGCCGTCCCAGCGGGTCGAATCGATGGTGTGATTCTGATAGGTGCGCGTAACGTTGGCCGGCCGTGCCATGCTCCCCTCCCATGACTGTCTTCGCGCGCTCATGTCGCGTGGCGCACGCCCGTGACGTTCATGGTCGAGCCCCCCGGCGCGGCCATGCTGCTGAGGACTATAACGCGTTGCGCTGAAGAGGGAAGACCTTAGGGAGGCTCTGAGCCGGGACGAACCCAGTTCAGAGTCTCCCTAGGTGCTCAGCGCCCGGCGAGCGCCGCGACATGGACCTCGACGCTGTCGGCAAGCGCTTCCAGATCGTAGCCGCCTTCGAGCAGGGCCACGATTCTGTCCTCGGCGTAGTCGTGGGCAGCGGCGGCAATCAGGTCCGTGACCCAGCGGAAGTCATCGCTGGTCAGCGCCAGGCCGCCAAGCGGGTCGTCCCGGTGGGCGTCGAAGCCAGCCGACACGAGAATCAGCTGCGGACGCTGCGTCTCCAGGGTCGGGATCCAGTCCCGCTCGATGGCCTGGCGAAAGGCACTGGAACGCGTGCCTGCGGCCAGGGGCGTGAGCACAATGTGCGCGGGCATCGGTCCTTTCATCCGCTCCGGGTAGAACGGATGCTGAAAGCTGGAGCAGACGAGAACGCGGGGATCGTCGCGGAAGATCTCGGCCGTGCCGTTGCCGTGATGGACGTCGAAATCGAGAATGGCCACCCGCTCGAGGCCATAGACTTCGAGGGCACGGCGGGCGGCGATGGCGATGCTGTTGAAGAAGCAGAAGCCCATGGCGAGCCGGGTCTCGGCATGGTGCCCGGGCGGCCTTACGGCGCAGAACGCGCGCTCGTAGTCGCCACCGAGGACGCCATCGACGGCGGCCACCGCGGTGCCGGCGGCAGCGCGGGCGGCGGTGAGGGTGCCCGGGGCGATGAAGGTGTCGGCATCCACCGGCGCGAGCCCTGATTCGGGCGTGAGCCGCTCGAGCAGCGCTAAGTGTTCCGCAGGATGGACGCGTGCCAGATCCTCATTGCTGACTGGCGCAGCGGGGTCGGGATGCAACAGGTCTGCGGCGAGCCCGCTGGCCTGAAGCCGCTCGAGGACGGCTTCGATGCGGCTGGGGGCCTCCGGATGACGGGGCTGCATGACGTGGCAGGCGCTGTCCGGATGCTGCAGCAGGGCTGTTCTCATGTGGGAATCTCTGGCTCGGAAGCGGCGGCAATGTATCAGGGCCGCGTCATGCAGGCCAGGCGTCCTCGCTCGCTCCAGGATGCTGCTCGAGACGCGTGTTCAGTTCCTCGGCCGTCATGGGCATGCCGACCAGGTAGCCCTGGATCTCGTCGCAGCCGATGCCTTCGAGAAAGCGGATCTGCTCGATGGAGTCGACGCCTTCGGCCACCACACGCAGATCGAGGGCGTGGCCCATGGCGACAATGGCGCGGACGATGGCGCCGTCGTCTTCCGACGCCGGCAGCGGTGCAATGAACGTGCGATCGATCTTCAGCGCATGGACCGGGAAGTGGCGCAGGTAGGCCAGTGCCGAATAGCCCGTGCCGAAGTCGTCAACGGCGAGACCGACTCCGAGTGCGGTCAGGTGGGTGAACAGGTCCCGGTGCTCGGCGACGTTGGCCACGAACACGCCCTCGGTGAGTTCCAGTTCGAGGAGTTCCGCCGGCAGGCCATGTGCTTCGAGCAGGCGTGCCAGCTCATTGGCGAACTCGCCGCCGCGGAACTGTCCGCCGGACACGTTCACCGCGAGTCGCAGCCTGTGCCCCGCATCGAGCCACTGCCGCCCCGCACGGATGGTCTGCTCGAGTACCCAGCCACCGATGCGATTGATCGCACCGGTGGCCTCCGCCGCAGGAATGAACTGCTCGGGGCTCACAGCGCCGAAGTCGGGGGAGTCCCAGCGCAGCAGAACCTCAGCGCCGGTGATGCGGCGGGTGCGGAGGTCGAAACGTGGCTGGAAGCGGACGCTGAGCTCGTTGCGTTGGATCGCTCCCGGCAAAGCGCTCTCCATCAGTACCCGGCGATGGGACACCACCTCGAGCGCTTCGTCGTAGAGCCGGAAGTCGTTGCCGCCGGCATCCCGAACCTGATTCAGGGCCACTCTGGCGTGGTCGAGGAGTTGCCGCGGCTCACTGCTGCTGTGGGGAAACACCGCGATCCCCAGACTGGCGCGACAGCCGTCGTCGGTGGCGTCCCGACCGGCGAGGGTCTCGAGAATCCGGCTCGCGGTGAGTGCCAGATCCGACAGGTCCGCGGAACACTCCAGCAGCAGCAGAAACTCCTCGTTGTGGCTGCGGGCCACCAGGTCTGAACGACGCAGCAATGCCCGCAGACGTCGCGCCGATTGCTTCAACAGCAACTCAGCTGCTTCTTGGCCGAGACTTCGCGCCCGTGCCTGAAACTCGTCCAGATGGACGCACATGAGTGCCATGCAGCGGCCATGGCGCTCCGCGGTGTGCAGAGACAGGTCAAGCTGACGTTCGAACAGGCGGGCATTGGGCAGCCCGGTGAGCATGTCGTGCTGGGCCAGATATTCGAGCCGGCTCTCCAGGGCCTGATTCCGTGAACAAAGACGCAGGCTGCGCTCGAGCAGGAGTGGAGTCAGTTCGTCTGCAGGCAGGAATTCGTCGGCGCCGGCCTCGAGCAGCGGGCGCCAATGCCCGGCAGCAGCGTCTGCCGTGACCACCAGCAGCGGTGTCACGATCCCCGAGTTCCTGGCCTGCTGCAGGAAATCCAGGGCGGGCTGCTGGTCAAGATCGACCAGAGCTGCGTCGACCCAGCCGGCACCAAGGATGGCGAGTGCGCGCCTGGCGTTCGGTGCGCTGCTGCTGTGCCAGTCGGGGCCTTCGCCGGCACTGTCCGCGAGTTTCTCGGCACATGCTTCCAGGCGGCGGCGTCGCTGCGGCGTCTGGGCGACACAGAGCAGGTGCAGGGTCGAGTGCCCGTCGTCCTCGTTCATGACGCCTCCGCGATGGCGGGATGCAGGGTCAGGGCGCGGTGGTCCACGCTGATCTGGAAATGGGGTTCGAGCGCGGCGGCGCAAGGGCTGCCCCGGGCAGGCTCACCGTTCAGCGTCAGGACCTCCAGGCGCTGCCGCGGCCCCGGGCGCCGGCTCAGCGCGGCGGCGAAGACAGCGACCGTGGTCTTGAACTCGACCTGGTCGGGCGCTGGATCGATGGCGAGTTCACCGCTGCCGCGACACCAGGTGAGGAGGACGCGACCCGCGCCAAGTACCAGTTCGTTGCCCGAGCGCGCCGCAGGCAGTGGCAGCCCGGCAAGGGGCAGACCCAGACCGCAGGGGGACGCGGGATCCTGTGCATGCAGCCAGCGCGGCGGTGCAGCATTCGGACGCCAGTCGTGGATGGACTCCAGAGCTTCAGGCAGAGCGAACTGGGGCCCGCCGAGACCATCGAGAAACCAGCCCCCCACCACCTCGCCGGACAGTTCCATCCATCTCAGAGCGCGGAACACACGGTTCCACGACAAGGCTTTGGCTTCGCGGCGACACAGGTCCGGGCAGACCACACCCCAGCGGTCGAGCAGCAGGTGGGCGCGCTCCCTGGCGCGCTCCAGATCGTCGAGGCGGTCCCCTGTGCCCTCGGGCCGCGGGAGTCGGGCGAAGTGGCCGGGATAGCCTGTGACCCGGGCCTGCACCCGCTGCCGAAGGCGCAGGCGCTGCCCCGGGCGGCGGCCGACTCGATCCGTCGCTGCGATTTCGGGAAGACTGAAGTTCCAGGTCAGGCCAAGACGGACGGCTTCGAAGCTGTCCAGGGTCAGCTCGCCGCTCCAGACGCCCTGCCACAGTCGCTGCGCGGCCTCGCGGGCGTCACCGTCGCAGGCCTGGCGCAGGTGGTCGAAAGGCAGGCGTGCGCCCGCGGCCAGTTCCGGCAAGGACGGTTCCGCCGCGTCGGCTCCGTTGCTGCCGACCCTTAGCGCCGCGAGTTCGTCCGCCAGGGCGAAACCGAGACGGCGTTCGCCGTCGCCGTAGAGGGTGAGTTCCCCGGCCTGCAGCACCTGGTCGAGCTCGCCCGGGCGCGCGACAGGAAGACGTGCGGGTAGCACGAATGCCTCCCAGCGTTCGGCCGGCAGGGGCAGGCCGCGCAGCGGTTCCAGCGCGTCGAGCACGTCCTGGGCGCCGTCCACCCGCTGCCAGTCGAGGATGAAGTCCGCAACGTCGCCGGCGGCCAGTGGCTGCAGATGACGCCGCCGGGCCCGCTGCAGTCGCAGCATGGCCTCCAGGTTGGTGCGCAGGCACAGCCGCGTCGATTCGTCATCTGTAAGCAGGGACCCCCGCAGCAACGTTCCCGACGTTTCCAGGGCGGCCAGATCCTCACGCAGGTTCGCCTCCGGACCCGGCCAGGTGGCGATCAGCTCCTGTTCCGTGGCTGGTGGCTCTGTGGCGAGCCAGTCCTCGAGCCAGGCCCTGCGTGTTTCCGGCGACGGGGGATCGCCGCCGGTCGCAGCTCCGGCCAGCGCGCGCAGGGTGGGCGCATCGTCAGCGAGAACGACCCAGTGTCCGCGGGTGTGCCTGACCTCGTGCAGCCAGGACGTGATGCGCTCGCGCTCCGTCTCTGGAATCAACGACGCCAGCGCCTGAAACTCATCAGCGCGCAGAAAGCGCCGTTCTGCGATCCAGTCCTTCAGCTCCAGGGCGTCCTGCGGCGCCCAGCCGGGTTCCAATCGCCGTCGCCGGCGCTGGAAGCTCTCCACCGTCGCCGGGTCCACACGCGGGCGGCGCCCGGGATCATCGAGGACCGCCTCGAGCAAGGTTGGACGTGCATCGCTGTCAGCCTGCCGCGGGCGGTCGTCCGCGTACATGTACTGGTTGATCTGGGCCCGGGCGAGCTGAGCGGCGAAGGGCGAGGGGCTGGCGGTATCGCAGACCGACACTTGAATCCGGCCCCGGGCGAGGTCATCGAGCCGGGCCCGCAGCGCAGGCAACTCGAAGCTGTCTTCCAGGCAGGTCCGCCAAGTCTCCAGCAGGATAGGGAAGTCGGGCTGGGCCTGCAGGCGGCCCAGCAGACGCTGCGCGTGCAGACGACTCATCCACAGCGGCTGGCGTTCACCGAAGCGGCGGCGGGGCAGCAGCAGGGCGCGACCGGCACACTCCCGGAAACGGGCGCCGAAGAACCCGCTTCCGGTCAGCCGGCGCTCGAGCAGCGTGTCGAGGTTGTCCGCCGTGACGAATCCGAGAACCTGTTCCGGATCCACGGTGGCGGCCAGCTGGATCACGATGGCGTCGTTGCCGGCATGGATCTCCGGTCGCTCGCCGAAATGTTCCTCCCATGCAGCCTCCAGTGCCAGCGCCCAGGGTCGGTTGAGCGTGGCGCCGGCCATGGTGTGAAGCACAAGCTGGCCGGCAGGATCAGGCGTGCGGCGTGAACCGGTGGAACCGTGACCGGCACGCACACGCTCGGCCACGAAATGATGGGCGTGGGGGAGTGCCGTGCCCGTGTGGCGGCGCTGGCGCAGCAGATAGTCCCCCAGCATGCTGCGAGCGGCCGGATCGAGAGCTGCGAGCTCCGGTGCCGTCTGCAGTTCGCCGCCAGGGGCCGCGAGCTGTGCGTCCCAGGCTTCGAGCTGCTCCCCAATGCGAGCCGAGAGATGGGAATCGCGATCACGCTCCTCGGAGCGCCAGAACGGTGGTGCATGCGTTGCATCGGGTGCCGGCAGTACGAACACGTCGTTGTGCGTAACGCGCTGCACGCGCCATTGCTGAGAGCCGAGACTGAACGCGCGGCCGGGTCCGTTCTCCCAGACGAATTCCTCGTCGAGCTCGCCGAGCTTCGCCTGACTGTGCGCGTGGCGCAGCTGGAAGTAGCCGCGATCGGGGATCATGCCGCCGCTGGCATACAGCGCCAGTGCCGCTCCGCGGCCGGCCGTGAGCAGGCCCGTGTCCGGGTCGAGGCGGATGCGCGGTCGCAGTTCGCGGATGCGGGTCCCTTCGAAGCGGCCGCTCAGCATGTCGATGACGGCGTCGAACGCTGCCCGAGTCAGGCGTCGATAGGGTGCTGCACGCCGGATCTCGGCGTACAGGTTGTCTGCTGCCGCCGGTCCGGCCAGCAGGCTCGCGAGTATGACCTGGGCGAGGACATCGAGGCAGCCGCGCAGGGGTCGCACGGCTTCGATGTCGCCCTGGGCGGCACAATGCAGCGCCACCGAGGCTTCGAGCAGATCATGGGGGTGGGTGGGATGCAGGACGGCGTGGGAAGTCTCGCCGACGCCATGACCAGCGCGGCCGATACGCTGGAGCGCGCTGGTGACGCTGGGGGGGCTCTGGACCAGGATCACTTCGTCCAGGCTGCCGATGTCGATGCCCATCTCAAGGGAACTGGTGGCCACGATGGCACGCAGCCGGCCTTCCTTCAGACGTTGTTCCACCGTCAGCCGCAGCTCCCGCGCCAGCGAACCGTGGTGGGCCCAGGCCAGGGTCGCGTCCGCGCTCAGGTTGACCCGGAACGCCAGCTTCTCGGCCAGTTGTCGGCTGTTGCAGAACACCAGCGTGGAGCGATTGCGCTCGCTGCGGGCGCGGATGGAGCGTGCGATCGGGGTCAACGCGTCGAGACCGCCGTCCTCCGGCAGGACGTCAGGTTCGAGGGCTTCGATGCGCAACTCCAGCCGCGGTCGTTCACTGCTGCTGACGATTCGAACCGGCCGCGGGCTGGCGGCAGGCGAGCCGTCGCTGTTGCTCTCGTAGCCGCCGAGCCATTCCGCTATGGCGTCGAGCGGCCGCACCGTCGCGGAGAGGGCGATCCGTTGCACTTCGCCGGCGAGGCTCACCAGGCGTTCGACGCCCGCAGCCAGCCAGACCCCGCGACGATTGCCAGCAATGGCGTGCACCTCGTCCAGGATGACCGTGCGTACGCCGCCGAGCATGCCGCGCCCGGACGCTGATGCCAGCAGCAGGTTGAGGCTCTCCGGCGTCGTGATCAGGATCTCCGGCGGTTGCCGGGCCATGCGCCGGCGCTCACCAGGCGGCGTGTCGCCACTGCGGGTGGCGACACCGATCTCGGGCGCCGGCAGGTCGCAGTCGGCGAAGCGTTGTCTGAGTTCCGTGAGGGGAGCGAGCAGATTGCGGCGGATGTCGTTGTTCAGGGCTTTCAGTGGCGAGACGTAGAGCACCCGCACGGCACCCGGCTCCCAGCTGCCCTGCAGCAGTTGATCGAGGGCCCAGAGGAAGGCGCACAAGGTCTTGCCGGATCCTGTCGGCGCCGTGGCGAGGACGTGCTCGCCGGCGGCGATGGCCGGCCAGGCGTCGCGCTGGATCGGAGTCGGTGGACCGTGACGCTCCCGCAGCCAGGCGGCGACCTGAGGATGGAATCCGGCCAGCGGATTGGACTTGGGCACGGTGACTCCGGTTGCCCGGCGCTAGACAAGTCTCGATGATACACGGCCACGATGAGACCTCGGCTAGGGGAGAAGGGAGAGCACATGTATACGATCGACGGCAGCGTTGTGATCACAGGTGGTGGTGCGGGCATCGGCCGGGAGGCCGCACTGGCCTTTGCCGCCCGTGGTGCCCACGTCGTAGTGGCCGGGCGAACGGCGAGCCGTCTCGAGGAAGTGGTGGCCACCATTGGAGCCGCAGGTGGCAGCGCCGAAGCGGTGGCAGCCGATTGCGCCACCGAGACCGGTGCGGATGCCGTGATCAGTGCAGCCGAGGCCAAGGGTGGGGTGGCGGTGCTGGTCAACAACGCCGGCGTCGGCTACAGCTTCGAGGCGACACGACCGGGTTCCATGGCGGCGCTGGCGGATACGTCGCCGGAGAACTGGCACGAGGTCATGCGGATCAATCTCGACTCCGCCTATTTCATGTGCCATCGCGTTCTGCCGGGGATGATTGCGGCAGGTCGCGGGTCCATCGTCAACGTATCCAGTGCGGGCGGGACGCAGGGCATGGCGGACGCGCATGCCTATGCCACCGCAAAGGCCGGCATGATCAACCTGACACGGTCGCTGGCACGAACCTATGGCCCGAACGGTATTCGAGCCAACGTGCTTGCGCCGGGTTTCGTCGCCACGGACATGGTGGCATCGGTGCTCGAGAGCGAAGCGAATCCCTTTGCCGACGATGCCATGCGCTTTGCGGCCTGCCCGCTGGGGCGACCGGGGGAGCCCGAGGAGATGGCCGAAGCCATCCTCTTCCTGGCAGGGAACGGCTACGCCAACGGGGCCGTGCTGGTGCTCGACGGCGGCTCTACCTGCTGATCTGCGTTCGAGGCTCTGAACCTGGCAAGCCGCAGCGCTGTGAGCCTGATTCAGAGCCTTGCTACTCCTGGCAATGCGCCTGGTGCTCTTCGACCAGTTCGTCGAGCTCGAGGAAACGCCCGCGCCTCGGTTCCGCGCGCTGCAGCAGTTCGCACAGCTCCGGACGTCCTGCGGCAGCGGCCGCTTCGATGGCCAGGGCCAGCGCCGGATCGCTGGCGGCGTTGGCCAGATTGCGCTCGGCCATGATCCACGCCTGCTGCGGATCGTCGCCGGATCCGAGCCAGAACTCCGCAATGTGATCGAGAAAGGCGAGCGGGTGCCTGGCCAAAAGGTCCGCATAACCGCGCTCCGCGCGTTCCCGTATGGGCTCCGCCTCCTCGTGACGGCCAGCGGCCATGAGAAATTCGGCCAGCCTCGAATCGACCTCGGGATCCTCCGACTGTCCGGCGATGGCTTCCAGGAGCGTGATGGCTTCACCGATCTCGCCGATCTCCACCAGCGCTTCAGCCAGATGGACCCGAGCGGTCACGTAGGCCGGCATGTAGTCGAGGGCCCGTTTATAGTGGGCGGCGGCGCGAGCCGGATCCCGGTCCACGTGCAGCTCGCCGCGCTGGAACTCGATCCAGGACACGGCGAAGGGACTGATCTGATCCCAGAACTTCAGCGCTTCCAGGTAGGTCGTTTCAGCTTCATCGACGCGCCCGAGCGCGTGCAGCGTGAATGCGAGCTGAGTGAGACTGCCGAAGCCGGGATTCGATGCAGCCCGTCGCTCCACATCCGCGAGCACGGCCTCCGGAGTGCCTCGGGCCAGAGCGATGCGAATGCGGGCGCGCGCGACGTCGTCAGCCAGGGCAGCATGCTGACGGCGGCTCGGATCGAGTCCGGGTTCGACTTCTGTCAGCAGCGTCTCGGCCTCGTCGAAGCGGTGCAGCCGCTCCAGGACCCGGGCCCGCTCCAGTTTGGCCAGCGGGTCATCCGGAAGCCGTTCGAGCAGGCGCTCGGTCACCGTGAGCGCTTCGTCGTAGTCGCTGTAGGAACCGAGGAACTGGGCGCGCGTCAGGAGCTGGTCGAGCAGGCCGCGGACTGCTTCCGCATCGCGTGGCTGCCGCTGGGCGAGCAAGCGCGCGCGGTTGACCTGAAAATCGAGGTTGCGCAGAGCAATGTCCGGATGCGTGGTCCGATAGCGCCCCTCGCTGGAATCGTTCGCCTGCCCGTGCTGCGCAAGCAGCAGCAGGCAGGCACATACGAACGCCATACCGATCGCCCGGGTCATTCCACGACGGGCGCGAGGAACGGAAACAGATCGATGCTGTGATTGGGGTTGTCATCCATGGCGATGCCGTCGGTGACCGGGATGCTGAGGTCATTGGACAGTGCCGTATAGGACACGTCGATGGTGTCGTACAGTGGCGTACGACCGCCGCAATCTCCCGCCACCGCCGGTACCAGCCCGGTTGCAGCCAGCTCCACCGCAAAATACTGACTGCAGGCGCCGGAGTCGGCGTTCAGATACAGACGATCATCGGTGAGGGCGCCTGCAAGCGCATTGTAACGGGCGGGTGTATCGAGATCCGCTTCCTCGACACCGGCACCGGCGAGAATCTGACTGCCGCAGTTGGC
>SKUB01000112.1 GCA_007122315.1 Pseudomonadales bacterium
GCGCGCATCGTCGAGCGGCAGTTCGTCGAGGTGATCATCGCGCCTGCGGTCACTGCAGCGGCACGGGACGCGGTGGCCGTTAAGAAGAACGTACGCCTGCTCGAATGCGGAGCGCTTTCGGAGCAGCGCGCCCGCTTCGTCCTGCATCAGGTGAGTGGCGGACTGCTGCTCCAGGATCCGGACCTCGGTGACATGGCGGCGGATGCACCGAAGCTGGTGACGAAGCGCGCGCCGGATGCGCGGGAGGAAGCCGATCTGCATTTCGCCTGGCGGGTGGCGAAGTTCGTCAAGTCCAACGCCATCGTCTATGCCCGTGGGCAGCGCACCATCGGCGTCGGGGCCGGTCAGATGAGCCGGGTCTACAGTGCGCGTATCGCCGGCATCAAGGCTGCTGACGAGGGACTCGAGGTGCGCGGCGCGGTGATGGCCTCCGATGCCTTCTTTCCGTTCCGGGATGGCATCGATGCAGCCGCCGAAGCCGGTATCACGGCGGTCATCCAACCGGGTGGCTCGGTCCGCGACGAGGAGGTGATCGCCGCCGCGGACGAAGCCGACATGGCCATGCTGTTCACCGGCATGCGCCATTTCCGTCACTGACGCGCAGGAGGGCGGTCACAGCATGAAGATCCTGGTGATCGGTAACGGCGGACGGGAGCACGCGCTGGCGTGGAAGCTCGCTGCCGGTGCGGACGTCGAACGCGTGTTCGTGGCGCCGGGGAATGCCGGAACCGCCCGTGAAGCGCACGTGGAGAACGTGGCGATCGCCGCCACCGATCTCGATGCCCTGGCCGACTTCGCCGCCGAGACGGGCATCGGCCTCACCGTGGTCGGGCCCGAAGCGCCGCTGGTCGCGGGCATCGTCGACCGCTTCACGGAACGTGGACTGCTGTGCTTCGGTCCGACGGCCGCCGCAGCGCGGCTCGAAGGGTCCAAGGCCTTCAGCAAGGATTTCCTTGCCCGCCACGGCATTCCGACTGCCGCCTATGCCACGTTCGAGGAGGTGGAGGCTGCGGAGGCGTATATCCGTGCCCAGGGCGCGCCCATCGTCATCAAGGCCGACGGCCTCGCTGCCGGCAAGGGTGTGGTGGTCGCCGAAACGGAGGCCGAAGCGCTAGCGGCAGTGCGGGACATGCTTGCCGGCGATGCCTTCGGCAGTGCGGGCCATCGGGTCGTGATCGAGGAGTTCATGGCCGGCGAGGAGGCCAGCTTCATCGTGATTGCCGACGGCGAGCGCTTCCTGCCCTTCGCCACTTCCCAGGACCACAAGCGCCGCGACGACGGCGACCGCGGTCCGAATACCGGCGGCATGGGGGCCTACTCGCCGGCACCCGTGGTCACGCCCGAGGTGCATGACCGCATCGTCGACGAGGTGATCCGGCCCACCATCGAAGGAATGGCGCAGGACGGCCACCCCTACCGCGGCTTTCTCTACGCGGGGCTCATGATCGATAGCGAAGGGCGCCCGCGGGTGGTGGAGTTCAACTGCCGCTTCGGTGATCCCGAAGCACAGCCGGTATTGTCGCGACTGCGCTCCGACCTGGCGAAGGTTTGTGCCCAGGCGGCCCGGGGTCGCCTCGAGCTGCCGGCGCTCGAGTTCGACGATCGCAGTGCCCTCGGTGTGGTCATGGCCGCGGGCGGCTATCCGGCCGCCTACCGCCAAGGTGATCCCATCAGCGGCCTCGAGCAGGTCCAGCCCGACGTGCATGTGTTCCACGCCGGCACGCGTCTCGACGGTGATCAGGTGGTCACCGCCGGCGGCCGCGTGCTGTGTGTGGTTGGTCTCGGCGACAGCGTCACCGAGGCGGCTCGACAGGCCTACGCTGGCGTCGATGCCATCCACTGGCGTGACTGCTATGCCCGCCGCGACATCGGCCATCGGGCCATGGCCAGGGAGCGCTGACTGGCGGTGACCTGGCAGGGGTTGCTCCGGCGGAATCGGATCGGCGTTCACCCTGGGACGACCGCCTGTCGCCTGACGCTCGAGCGCTGGATTTTTTGTCTGACATTTCTACACGAAGTGGTATAACGCGGGCAGGAAGGGTGGGACTCATGGTCCCGTGAGTGACAGGGAACGGCCTCCCGGCCGTTTGCCGTCTTCCTGTTTAAAGTTGTCGCAGGGAACGGACTCTCGCGGGACAGCGATCTGTCCTCTCGGATCGCGGCGGCCTGCTGTATCCCCGCCAGGCGGCTCGGCGCACCTCTGGCCCACGCACGCCAACTCTCTCCTTTCCGGATCTTCCACGATCTGGAGAGAACGTCATGATGATGTGTGTGCGTGGTCCGGTCGCTTCGGCAGGGGTTCTTTTCCTGTTTCTGTTCGCGCTGTTCCCATGCGCCCTCGCTCAGCAACAGCCTGCCGGGCGGGTGACCATCACGCTCAACGTCGTCGAGGCGGTTGCTGCGGATGGCCAGGTCCGCCGCCTGACCCGTGGCGACCCGGTCTTCGAGGGCGATACGCTGCGCACCGGCCCCCAGGGTCGGGCGCAGATCCGCTTTACCGATCGCGGCGTGCTGTCGCTGCGGCCGGGGACCGAACTGGCCATCGGCGATTACCGCTTTGACGCTGCAGCGCCCGCCGCTTCGCGCCAGACGCTGAACCTGTCGCGCGGCGGTTTCCGCACTCGAACCGGCGGGATCGCCTCGGCCAATCGTGCGGCTTACCGCGTGCAGACCCCTGTGGCGTCCCTCGGCATCCGCGGTACCACGTTCGATGCCCATCAGGAAGCCGGCGGCGCACTGCTGGTGGGGGCGTCCCAGGGCGGTGTCGA
>SKUB01000391.1 GCA_007122315.1 Pseudomonadales bacterium
AGCAGCCTGCGCTGGGAAGCCCTGAAGCAGGACGACGCCCCGCGAGCTGCGGCCCTGCGACAGGTGGCCGAGGAACTCGACTGCGAGCTGTTTCTCGCGCTGGCTGATGTGCACGAAACCTGGGACTGCGTCGATGACTCCGATCGTCGCGGCTGGCGGCGCCGCGGTTGGGATCACTGGGACGAGGAGGATCAGAGTGACGCGCAGTGCGCTACCGCCAGCCTGAGTCTGACCGATCTCATCGACAATGAGGTCCTGCTGCGCCACTGGGTTGGGTCCGGTGGCGCGAATGCACCCCGCGGCAGCAGTGCCGTGGCGTCCGAGGAGCTGTGCTGGACCCGTGCGAGCCGGGACTGCGAACCCTTCGAGTCCGAGTACGAGCCCTATCAGGGCAATTGGGGCAATACGGTGGACCGCTGGTATCACCGTGCCGCCGTCGTCCTCTGGCCGCGCAAGCTCAGCTTTCTGCTGCGCGCCCGGCAGGATCCGGGCTGGGGTCTGGCCGAGCTGGCACGCAGGCATCGTCGCGGCGATGTCGAAGCGATGGGCACCGCTCTGAAGCAACTGCTGTCCTTCTGGCAACGCCATCGCCTCGGTGGCGACTTGCGCGCGTTGCTACTACGAGCCTTCGAGGTGGCAGGCATGGTCTCTGATGCAGAGCGTGCCGCAGCCTTGTTGGCACCCTTCGCGATGGAGGACCTCACGCCTGCGGCGGTCCCGCAGTGGCTGTCGGCCATCGCTTCTCATGGAGCCGTTCTAGGTGAGGATTGGCTGGCACAGCAGCGCAACGGAGCCCGCACGGTGTACGGCTTCGACTGGCTGCGCGAGTTGCCGGCCCTGTGTGCAGCGTTCATCGAGCAGGCGTCGCCGGCTGGCAAGGGCCTCGCGCAGCGATTGTGTGCGACCGAGTGGCAGCGCTTCGAGACCGACATGGAACGCACGGTCCGACGTACCCCGCCATTGCGCAGGCTCGAGGCCCTCGAAGGCCGCGAAGCCACTTGGCTCAGCCTGCTCGGTTCGAGCGTTCTGCTCGATGATCACCGTCTCAGCGCCAGCATCCTGGCGGCCATGCAGGATCCAGCGCGAACCGGTGATCCCCGTCACGTCGTCGCCATCCTGCGCCTGGCGGCCGATACCGTTCCCGCCCTGCTGCCGTGGCTCGAACCCGTGCGCGCGCAGATCCTGGCCGAGATTCGAGCACGACTGGCCGAGCCTCCTCGCGCCGCTGGCAACTGGTCCATCGAGGTGGCGCTGCGCTGCGACTGCGGTCTCTGCGGGAAGCTCGGCACCTTCCTGCGCGCGACCCGCGAGCGCAAGTTGGCATGGCCACTGGCCAAGGACAGGCGGCAGCACATCCATCAAACCCTGGATCATTACGCGCTGCCGGTCCGTCACGTGACGCAGCGGCAGGGACGGCCCTACACGCTGGTGCTCGAAAAGACCGACGCGTTGTTCGAAATCGAGCGTGGCGAGCGCGCAGATCTGCTGGCCGCGAAGCAAAGGCTTGAAAACTGGAGTTGACCCAGTGCGTTGAAACGTCGATGTCCAGTTTCGCTGCCCAGGGAGTCCGACACCCCTCAGAGCAGCGCCTCCAACCCTTTCCGCTCGATGAGATTCAAGAGCTTCAAGGACGGCCCGCTTGGTTTCTTGTCGCCAACCTCCCATTTCTGAACCGTTGAAACGCTGGTGTTAAGCACCGCCGCAAAGACCGCCTGGCTGACGTGAGCCTGTTCCCGCAGTGCCTTGATCCTTTCCGCTGGCATCGCCTCGATGTCCAGCTGGCACAAGGCCTCGAATTCGCTCATGCGGCGCTTGCTGATCAGGCCGGCTCCGTGCAGTCCGCGAACGGTCTCATGAATCTCCGCGAACACCCGATTCTTTTGACTGGTCTTGCCCATGCTTCAACTCCAGCAGCTCTCCGGCTGACAATGCGATTTCGATCTCGGCCTCGTCGAATCCCAGCAGGTCCCTTGCCAGTTCCTGTAAGCCCTTCAAGGCACTTCCACCGATGTCGCTCCGCTCGTTCTTCCCGAAGCCGTAAAGGAAGAACCAGTGCTCCGCGAGCCTCGTGGCCACCAGCGTGCGCGCGCCACCCCGTTTGCCCCGACCTGGCAGGGCGATCCGCTTCTTGACGACGTGCCCGCCAAGATCGGCATCGAGCAGCCCCTGACGCATCTCGTCGACACTCTTCCACAGCGCGGCGTCAGACACACCGACGCGCGTCGCCCAGCGGGCAAAAGTTCGAGTCTTGAACACTCGAAGCACCATGCATCTATACCACTAAGTGCAACACTATGTCAGTCCTGGGCCCTGGGTGGCGGAGCACGACGCGATATGCGTGTTCGTCTCCAGAACGCGCTTGGGGCCGGATGAGACGAAACACCCCGCAGGAGACCGCTGCCGAGGCCGGGCTCACAGCTGCAGCGCCTTACAGTTAGCAGCGACTGGACGAGGGCGTATCACCGCGGCGGCAATGGCGTACACCCCGGCAGGCCAACCTCGCACGACCCGCTGCAGTCCTGGCGAACTGAGCGAGCCCGGCCTCGCGTGGCCGGAGACGCTCAGCCTGCCGGGGCGACAGCGTACGAAACGAAGTACGGGATGAGCGGCTCAAGCTCTGGGCCGAAACGGTCGCGGAGCCGCTGTAGTGATGCGCTGCCTCAGTCCGCCGGCACGAAACGCATGGAGATCGAGTTCACGCAGTGGCGCGTGTTCTTCTCGGTGATGCGCTCCCCCTCGAAGACGTGGCCGAGATGACCGCCGCAGG
>SKUB01000256.1 GCA_007122315.1 Pseudomonadales bacterium
GCCCGCAGACCGTCTACCGTGGGATAGCCCTCGACCTTGACGCCGTCCGCCTTGGGATCCACCAGGAACAGGCTGATGCCGTCGGTATCCATCTGCCCACCAGAGCTGCGGGCGCTGACGATGAGCAGGTCGGCGTTGCCGCCATTGAAGACCACGGTCTTGGCGCCATTGAGTACCCAGCCGTCGCCGTCTTCGCGCGCACTGCTGGTGACGTCATTGAGGTCCCAGCGCGCCTGTTCCTCACTGTGGGCGAAAGCAAGCTGCAGCTTGCCCTCGATGAGCTTGCCAAGCAGGTCCGCGCGCTGATCGCCGGCGAGCGTACGCCGCAGGACGCCACCGCCGAGAATCACCGTGGGCAGATACGGTTCGAGGACGAGGCCGCGACCGAACTGCTCCATCACCACCATGGTCTCCACCGGGCCGCCGCCGATGCCGCCGTCGTCCTCGTCGAAGGGAACGGCCAGCCAGCCGAGTTCCGCGAAGGCCTTCCAGTGGTCCTCGGAGTAGCCCCGGCTGCCGTCTGCGAGCTTGCGGCGCTGCTCCAGCGGATACTTGTCGGCCACGAAACGCGCGACGGAGTCCTCGAGGAGTTGTTGTTCTTCGGTCAAATCGAAGTTCATCTGCGCGTCTCCGTCAGTTGCTGCCGCCCTGGGAGCGGATCCCGAGGACGTTCTTGGCGATGATGTCCTTCTGGACCTCACTGGCGCCGCCGTAGATGGTGTATGCACGGCTTCCCAGGTAGCTCTGGGTACCGCCGCGGGCGAACTTGGGCCCGGCGTTGACGCCGCCCCACGGCGCCATGTGCGGGCCGGCCGCCTCCATGGTCAGGTGGGCGATGCGCTGCTGAATCTCGGTACCCTTCAGTTTGAGGATGGAGGATTCCGGTCCGGGCTGCTGACCTGACGCGGCCCGGGCCAGGGAACGCAGTTCGGTGAACTCCAGCGCCTGCAGGTCGACTTCCAGCTTCGCCAGCTTGGCGCGGAAACTCGGATCGTCGAACAGGCTGCCGTTGCCGCGCTTCACGGTTCCGGCCTGGTGCTTGAGCTTCTCCAGTGCCACCAGCGAACGCGATACGCCGGCCAATCCGGTGCGCTCGTGGGCGAGCAGACCCTTGGCGTAGGTCCAGCCTTTGCCTTCCTCGCCGATGCGGTTTTCCACCGGTACCTTGACGTCGGTGAAGTGCACCGTATTGACCGTGTGGGAGCCGCCGAGGGTGATGATGGGTTTCACCTCGATGCCTTCCTGCTTCATGGGGAACAGGAGAAAGGTGATGCCCTCCTGCTTCTTGCCGCTGGAATCGGTACGGGTCAGGCAGAAGATCCAGTCGGCGATGTGGGCCATGGTGGTCCAGATCTTGGAGCCGTTGACCACATAGTGCTTGCCGTCTTCGGTCAGTTCCGCCTTGGTCTTCAGTGAGGCTAAGTCACTGCCGGCGCCGGGCTCCGAATAGCCCTGGCACCAGTTGACGCTGCGGGCGCGGATGTCCGGCAGGAAGCGCTCCTGCTGCTCCTTGCTGCCGTAGGTCATGATGATGGGCGCGACCATGCCTACGCCGAAGGGCAGGTCCCATGGCAGGTTCGCGCGTGCGGTTTCCTGCTCCCAGATGTAATGCTGGGTGGGACTCCAGCCCGGGCCTCCGAACTCCTGCGGCCACTTGGGAACGTCCCATCCGCCCTTTTCCCGGGCTGCCTTGAACCAGTCCAGGCGCCACTTGGCGTAATCCTCGCCCGGCTTGTAGTCGTGGGATTGGAAGAACTCGCGGACTTCATCCCGAAACTTCAGGTCGTCGGCAGAAAGCTCGATATCCATGATGGTCAGCTCTCAGGTTGCAGGTGATTGGGCACAGCATGGCTGTACTCGGGAACGGCTTTATCGCATATTCTAGAATGAAATTCTAATGTGATAGGTAACATGTCGCGACGCGGGCAACCCAACGTAGCCACAGGCGAGCGGCGTCAGGTGATCCTGGCGGCGGCGTTGGCCTGTTTCGACGAGATCGGCCTCGCCGCGACCACCATGGAGCAGATCCGCGACCGTGCCCGCTGCTCCATTGGCAGTCTCTACCACCACTTCGGATCGAAGGAGGGGGTGGCCAGCGCCCTGTTCATCGACGGTATCAGCGATCTCAATGCCGGCCTGCTCGAACGCCTGGATGACTGTGGCACTGCGGAGGACGGCGTCCGCACGGTGGTTCTGCATTACGGAGACTGGGTCACCCGCCAGGCGACGCTGGCGCGCTTTCTTCTGCATTCCCGGGAAATCCACTTCGCGCCTGAGGCGAAGGCCGAGCTGAAGGCCATCTATCAGCGCCACTTCGGGGCGGTGTTCTCCTGGTTCGGGCGGTTCGTCGTCCGGGGGGAGATGAAGCAGCTGCCGCCGGAGACCTACATTCCCATCATCAGCGGACCCATCGAGGATTACGCGCGGCTGTGGCTTTCAGGCCGGACGTCGACGCCGTTGGCCGAGGTGGCGGAAGTGTTCGCCGACGCAGCCTGGAACGCGGTCAGGGCCCGGTAGCCGCCTGCCCGGATCAGGACAGGCGCCGGGACGTCATGCGTCGCATGGCGTCGGCGAGGAAGTTTTCCAGCCGCCCGCGGGCCTGGTTGCGCGACAGCTCGATGCCGAGGGCTGTCGCCGTCCGGTCCAGATTAGTATCGGGCAGAAACTCGCAGGCGGCATACACGTCGAGCAGCGGATCGTGGCGACGTGCGAGTCTCTCCTCGAAGGCCGCCCGGAATGTCGCCGCAGCATCCAAACCCACCAGACAGCACAGGTTCAGGGCCATGCGCGCGCCGTCGAAACCCGACGGGCCGCGCCCGGCATGGGGCCAATCGAGCACGGCACTCACTGAGCCTTCTTCGAACAGCATGTTCGCGGGATGCGGATCCCGGTGGATGAATGCGTCGCAGCGGGGAGGCTGAAACCGCTGCACCACCCGGATGGCCCGGTTCCAAAGCGCTTCCCGCGTGCTCCACGACGGTACCCGGTAGCCCTCGGTGGGCTGCCACGGGCACCAGCGCCGTCCGGCCACGAGGTTGTGAGTCCGCAGCTGGCACTCGGCCAGCGCCGAGGCCATGGCGGGCACGGCATCGCGAATGGCATCCGTGCCGGCGAGAAGGCGGCCAGGGCGGCGGGACATGAGCAGTGCCGGCGCACCGGCGAGCTGCCCCAGCGGGTCTACTGCGATGAATTCGGGTACCGGCAGATCGTAGGGCGCAAGCGCCTTCAGGATGATCGCCTCCCGGGCGATGAGACGTTCGTCGCCACCGTCCCGTGCGGGTATCGCGAGCTTGAGAACCGCCTCCCCGGGGGCGTCTGGTGCATGAATCAACCATGCCTGGCCGCCGTGGCCACCCGGGAGTGACTCGGCCTGGGCGCCGGGCGCGAGTCCCAGCGTTTCCCGGGCCCAGGTCAGGGCGCGGTCCTCCGGCTTCGGGCGGGTCATGGCCCTCGATCCGGATGCAGGGGGCTGCGGCATCGACGACACAGATACACCGTCCCGCGCTGGGCCCGCCGATGACGCACGGTGGTGAGTTCATGGGCGCTGCAGCTGCAGCGGTAGGACCAGCGCCGCTGGCGTCGGGTCCGGATCCCTTGGGTTGGGAACTGATGCGTGCGTTCAGGCTTGACCTGGAACCAGCCCTGCATGATCTCGCGCCAGAGCTCGCCATGGGGCGGCAGGCGTCGTCGCGGGGACAGGTGAAAGACCAGCAGGTGGGCCAGCTCATGGGCGACGGTCTCCTCGAGCATGGCACTCCGGGCCCGGTCGAGGTAAACGGCATTCAACTCGATGACTCCGGTCGCAGAGCTGCGCTGGGGCGGCAGCGCACGGCCTGCGTCCAGCCGATCGTCGAAGAGGCGGATTTCCGGGCGGGGCAGGGGCGGCAAGCCCCGCGCAGCCAGCTCGCGGTGGGCGCGCGCCAGCAGATCGTTGAGGCGCCGGTCTACGGCTCGGGTCAAGTCAGCGTCCACGGTCATGGAGTCAAGTCTCGCCGGGTCGGCGGGGCGTGGCAACTTCGTGCCGCCCGCGTAACAGCCGTCCGCATTCCGTGCCGGGGTCAGCGCACCAGCCGATAGCAGGGCTCGTAGTCGCGTCCATTGAGTTTCATCCGACCATTGACCACAAACGATTCCAGCAGCGTGTCCAGCGGTGCCAGCAGCGCCGGGTCCGCGCGCAGCTCCCATGGACCATGCTCCCGCACGTGTCGGATCCCCTCCTCCTTGACGTTGCCGGCGACGATACCGGAGAAGGCCCGCCTGAGGTCGGCGACCAGCTCGTGGCGGGGCGCATCGGCGGTCAGGCGCAGCGCGGCCATGCGTTCATGGGTGGGGTGGAACGGCTGCTGGTAGGCGTAGGGCACCCTCAGCAGCCAGTTGAAGTAGAACGCGTCGCCCTGCTGCACACGCGATCTGTGCACGTTCTTGACGCCCCGCGCCACGGCCTTGGACACGGCCCAGGGATCATCCACATGGATCTCGTAGAGGGCGCGAACGTCCTCGCCGAGCGCAGTCACGAGCAGGTCGTCCACCGCCGCGAACCAGTCCTCGCTGCCGGATGGACCGGTGAGGATCACGGGCAGCTGCTGATCGGCATTGTCGGGGTGCAGCAACAGTCCGAGCAGATAGAGAATCTCTTCCACGGTACCCACGCCACCGGGAAAGATGACGATGGCGTGGGCGAGACGGACGAAGCTCTCGAGACGCTTCTCGATGTCCGGCAGGATCACCAGACGGTTGACCATGGGATTCGGGGGCTCGGCGGCGATGATCCCCGGCTCACTGACGCCCACATAGCGCCCGTGTCGGTTGCGCTGCTTGGCATGCCCGACTGCGGCGCCCTTCATGGGGCCCTTCATGGCGCCCGGGCCACATCCGGTGCAGATATCGAGGCCGCGCAGGCCGAGGACGTAGCCCACCTGCTTGCTGTAGTCGTACTCGTCCCGGAAAATGGAGTGGCCGCCCCAGCAGACGACGAGGTTGGCATGGCCGGTGAGGGTCAGGACGCCGGCGTTGCGCAGCACGTGGAAGACGGCGTTCGTGATGCCCGCGCTGTTGTCGAGATCGAAGACGGTGCCATCGTTGATCTCCGTGGCGATGTACACCACGTCCCGGAGGACGGCAAACAGGTGTTCCTTGATGCCTTCGATCATGCGGCCGTCGACGAACGCGCCTGCGGGGGCGTTGCGGATCCGCAGTTTGACGCCCCGGGTACGTTGCAGAACCTCCACTTCGAAGTCGTGGTAGCGGTCGAAGATGGCTGCGGCATCGTCCTGGGTGGTGCCTGAGTTCAGGACCGCGAGCGCGCAGCGTCGGAACAACTCATGGGCGCTGCCGTGGCCGAGGCGGCGCAGGGCGTCGACCTCGAGTTGGGAGAGCATCTCGAGGCTGCCGCGGGGGCCGACGTCGACGCTGATGCGCTCGTCGCCGGGGGGCAGCGGCTCGCTGTAGGTCTCTGGGTTCTGACTCATTCCGGCTTCCATGGATCGTCGATGCTGATCTCCATACCGGCGTTCTCGAGGCGGGCGCGGAGGACCTGGCCGAAGGCCGTGGCCGGCGTCAGGATGCCGCCGCGGGTGGGGGCGCCGGGCAGCATGTCGCCTTGCAGCGCCATTGCCAGTGCACTCTCGCACAGCATCTTTACAGTGGCGCGATTGCCGGGGTCGCCGCGGTCGGCCAGGGTGACACGAATGCGCTGGCCGTCGGCGCCGTCGGCGATCAGCTCGCAGCGGAAGAAACCGTTGTCCATGGTGGCTTCAGAAGGGCCGCTTCCGGCCGCGGGCAGCATGCGCTTGAGCAGGCCGCGTAGCGGTCCGAAGCCTGCCAGCAGCGGGAATGTCGCCTGACTCCATGCCATGCCCATGGTCTCCGCGAGTCCCAGCATCCCGGAGCCCTTCCAGTACTCCTGATACCGGAATCCGCTGCCGTAGGGGCGCTGCCAGGACTCCTCCAGGGCTGCCGAACGGCGCACGACGCGGGTGTTGATCGGGCCCATGATGAACGGTGCGGAAAATCCGCGGATGTCCGGCTCCCAGTGCGGCAGCATGGGGTCGGGTTCCGCTTCGGGACGACCGGGGTCGCGCATGCCCGGGGGATTCAGCAGGATGGGATCACGCATGCGGGCCGCGTCGCCCGACTCCTGCATGGCCAGAAAGCTCGCAATGGTCCCGCCGTTGATGCCGCCTCGCCCGCGGTGGAACGCGCGCACCCGGGTGCAGCCGGTGTCGTGCGCGGCGCGCAGATGTTCTACGGCGATCAGGGTGCCGAGGTCGGACGGCACCGAGTCGAACCCGCAGCAGGGAACGATCCGGGTCCCGCTGCTGGCCGCGGCTTCGTGAAAGCGATCGACCAGATCCCGGACCCAGGCCGTTTCGCCGGTGATGTCCACATAGTGCGTGTTGGTCGCGATGCAGGCCTCCACCAGCGCCTGGCCGTGAACGGCGTAGGGACCCACCGTGGTCAGCACGACTCGCGCGCGGCGGGCGAGATCCACGCAGGCGTCTGCATCATGGCTGTCACAGACAATGCGCGGCGGGTCACCCCAGGCGCGTGCCACGTCATCGAGCCGGGCAGCATCGCGACCGGCGATGGCCCAGCGGACCTCGGCAGGAGCGTGGCGGGCGAAATAGGCTACGGTCTGGCGTCCGGTGAAACCGGTGGCGCCGAACAGCACCACGTCGAAGTCGCGCGCCGTCTCGGAATTCGGGTTCATCTCACTCATGCAGGCATCCGCAGCCCATGGGGGAGAGGTGCGAGTCGGCTCGTGTCGGCATGGGCAGCAGACGCGCCCGGCCGCGGGGAAGCGCGGTCAGGCGTCAGCGCTCGCAGTTGAGGGCATCGAAATTCTGGCGTCCGTCCGTGATCTCGCTTGTGGCGAGGACGGAATTGGCGCCGAGACTGGCCGCTTCGTTGCGGGCCATCGTCAGCAGCTCCGCACGGACGCGTTCGTCGTTGCGTCCGACTCCCGCCACCCGTTGCTGGGTCACTGCAGTCACCCGACCGACCCGCGTGCAGCGGTCGGCAGCTGTGGCCGCCGTGACGTGGGTGACGCCGGCACCGCCGTCGGTCAGCTTCACCCAGGGCGAACAGGCACTGGCGAGCAGCACAATGGGCAGGGCGGCAAGGGGTAACCAACGGCCAGCGATCATGATGGTAGGGGTCTCCAGACCAGGGGTGCGAACATTGTCGCTAGCTCACCATGCGACTGTGGCAGGTGCAAGAGCGAATCACTCCGCGGCGCGCCGCGCCTCACGCTCACGCGCGATCAGGCGGTCGGCGACGTCGAGTACCTGACGTCGGCTGAGCTCGCCGCTGGTGATGCGGTAGCGATCGTCGATAACCAGGGTGGGAACCGCCATGATGCCGGCGGCGCGAACCCGGTTTTCTGCCTCGTCGAGGCGGCGACGGACTGCGGGTGATTGCATGGTGCGGCGGAACGTTTCCGCGTCCGTCCCCTGGCCATCGATGAGTTGGGCCACGGCTTCCGGGGTGCTGAGCGTGAGTCCGGAGACGTGAATCGCGTCGAAGATCCGCCGGTGATTGCGCTCGAGTATTCCCAGTTCTTCCGCGGCATAGAAGGCGCGCGCTAGATTGCGCCAGGCGGACGAAAAGCTGACGGGTACCCGTTCGAAGCGGACATCATCCGGCAGACCCCGGGACCAACTCTCCACCTGAGGTTCGAAGTTGCGGCAATGAACGCAACCATAGGAGAAGTACTCGGTCACGACGATGGTGTCGCCGCGCGATGCGTCCAGGTCGCCAATCAGGTCGTAGTGACGACCCTCGTCCAATCCTGCCGGCATCGGTGAGAAGACATTCCAGATGCCGATGCCACCGACGACGATCAGCAGCACGGCGAAGCCGCCGATGATCATTGTGCGCAGCCGGCGCACTTTCGGAGATTCCTGATAGGACTTCTTTTTCGCCACGCTGCTTCCTCATTGCGGGATGGATCTATCCTACTCCGGTCCGTAAGGGCTCGGGAACGGATTGTCGACTCCGGCCTCGATGCGTTCGAGGAACCGGGTTTCGCGACTGACGATGGTGGTCACGAAATGGCTCGACCCGCGCATCTGGCGGAACGCGCGAAATCCTCGCTCGAGGAAGGATTGCAGGTCACCGAGACCCATCAGATTGGCCGGGCCATGAGCCATGCGCAAGGTCGTGAACAGCAGCCGCGAATGCACGTAGCTCTCGAGACGTTCGGCCAGTTCGGCGATCAGCCGGATCTGTTTCCTGCGGGCCTCGAACTCGTTGCAGATCCGATAGGCTTCTGCGTAGGCCGGTATGTCGATGGTTTCGACGCTGAGCTCATCGAACAGAGCCTTGACCATGTTCCTGTCGAGCTGCCGCGTCAGCACCTGCAGGTTGAGGGCATCGGCAGCGGTGGCCAGCACACGTTCCGGCAGCAGACGCACCATGTAAGGCAGTGCCTGCTCGACGTCCGCATCACGGTCGGAGAAGTCCCGCGGCGCGTACAGATCGTCGATGAAGAAGGCGATGCCCGCGGTATAGCGGGGCTGAGCGGCAAGGTCTGCGTGGCTCTGTTCGAGGCGCCTGCATTGCCAGGCCTGCAGTTCCCGCAGGCGCGCGAGAAACTCCGGGTCGGATTCTTCCGCCTGCTGAAGGGTGCGATTCTGCTCGAGCAAGTGACGCAGCCGCTGGGCCGGACGCGCGTTGCCGTGATCCGCCATCGCTTCAGGCGATGCTGCGTGAGCGCGGTGAAACGGAGTCCCGTAGGTCCGCTGCACAGAGCCAATGGGCGAGCAGGAAGCGGCCGGATTGACCGATCGCCTGCCGGCCCTCGGGAATGAATCGGGCCAGCACTGGGAACACGTGGGGTTGTGACGGCCACACCGTGAGATCGACCTCGACGCCCGCGGACCGGGCTCGATCCGCGACGCGTAAGGCATCGTCGAGGAGCACTTCCGTCGAGCCGACGTGAATGGCGAGCGGTGGCAGGTTGCGGTAGTTGGCGAACAGGGGCGACAGCAGCGGATCGGTGAGATCCGCGTCCGGAGCGTAGAGATGTGCAGCCTCGCGCAGCCGGTGGCCTGGAAGCATCGGGTCGCGGCGGGCATTGAGGGTGACGGAGGCGCCGCTCCCGGTGAGGTCCGTCCAGGGCGAGTAGCACACCGCGCTGGCGGGAAGCGGCAGGCCTTCTGCCCGCAAACGCTGCAACAGCACGAGGACGAGGTTGCCGCCTGCGGAATCGCCAGCCAGAGCCAGATCGCTGCCGTCGTGGCCGTTCTCGAGCAGCCAGCGATAACTGGCCACGGCATCCTCCACTGCAGCGGGGTAGGGGTGCTCCGGTGCCAGCCGATAGTCGATGGCCAGGACCCTGCAGCAGGCGGCTGCGGCCAGACGCCACGTGAACATGCGATACAGCGTGGGATCACCCACGGTGTAGGCGCCGCCGTGGAGGTAGAGCAGCGTCTTGCCCGGGACCTGCAGCCCCGGCGCATCGACCCACTCTCCGGCAACGCCGTTGGCATCGACCGCGGTAATCGTCACGTTCTCGGGCAGCGTGTTGCGTGCCGCAAGCCGCGCGAGGCGGGCGCGGGTTTCCTCGACACGTGCCGGATTCATGGTCTCGCGCGCCAGGCGCCGTTTCACCGTGACCCTGAGCAGGCCATTGACCAGGCGTGTCTGCCAACTGACCAAGCTGTCTCCTCCCTGTGCGGCCTTCACCCATGGTAACACCCGGTCGAGGTTGTCGATGCGAAGCTGCCGTCGGCGAGTGCGTCGCGCCGTTGCGGTGTGGCAGCATCGTGCCGCTGGGGTCGGTCTGCCGGCGCTGCGGCCGTCTGTCGTCGCTGCCATGATCCTCCTATACTGCCGGCGAACTCGATTTGTCATGAAGCGGCGCCCAGGCGCCCCACACAGGAGAGACTCATGAGGCTCGGCATGCTTGCCGGATATTCCGGCGCCAAGATCAACCTTCCCCTCGACGCCATCAAGCACGCGGAAGCCCTTGGCTACGACTCCGTGTGGACGTCGGAGGCCTACGGTTCGGACGCGATCACCCCGGCGGCCTGGATTCTCGCGAACACCAGCAAGATCCGTGTTGGAACCGCCATCATGCAGATGCCTGCGCGGACGCCGGCAATGGCCGCGATGACGGCGATGACTCTCGCCCAGCTCTCCAACAACCGTTTCATGGTCGGTCTCGGCGCTTCCGGTCCGCAGGTGGTGGAAGGCTGGCATGGCGTCCCCTATGGCAAGCCGGTAACGCGCCTGAAGGAGTACGTGCAGATCATGAAGATGATCTTCGCCCGCGAGGACCGTGCGGTGTTCGACGGCAAGGAGTATCAGCTTCCCTACACCGGCCCTGGCGCCACCGGCCTCGGCAAGCCGCTGAAGAGCATTCTTCACTGTGGCGAGGACATCCCGATCTACGCCGCGACCATCACGCCGAACGGCGTGGCTGCGGCGGCGGAAGTCTGCGACGGCTTCTTCCCGATCTGGATGGACCCCGACAAGTACGGCGTGCTGAAGGATCCCATCGACAAGGGTTTTGCCAAGGCCGGCGGCGGCAAGAGCCTGAACGACTTCGATGTCGCTCCGTTCGTGACCGTGGTGCTCGGTGACGATGTGGAGCAGTGCATGATGCCGATCCGCGGCAACATGGCGTTGTACATCGGCGGCATGGGTGCGCGGGACAAGAACTTCTACAACGATTACGCCAAGCGGCTCGGTTTCGAGGAGGCGGCAGCGAAGATCCAGGACCTCTACCTCGCAGGCAAGAAGGACGAGGCCATGGCCGCCGTGCCCGCCGAACTCATCGACGCCTGCCATCTGGTGGGCCCCGCGGACCGCATCCGCGAGCGTGCCGAGCGCTGGAAGGACGCCGGCAAACGCGGCGAGGTGGGCAGCATGCTCATCGGCAGCGCCCAGAAGGAAGCCATCGAACTCATGGCGGAGGTCATGCTCTGATCGTCTGCCGCCGCGCCTTGACCGGCGCGGCGGCATTCAGCTCGCCAGCGCAGTCAGGCGAGGCCCTGATTCTCGACGAGTTGCCAGGCGAGTTCCGAACGCATGCGGCAGACGTCCTTGTAGCCGAGCGCCTGTTCGGAACTGGCATTGCCGTCCAGTCCCCGCTTGTATACCCCCTGGATGATGGCCGCGGAACGGAACAGGTTGTAGACCACGTAGAACGTCCAGTTCTGGATGCGGTCCCGCCCGGTCAGTTCACAATAGTGGGCCACCATCTCCTGTTCGTCGGGAATGCCGAGTTGCTCCAGGTCCGCGTTGCCGAGGCCCTGGCCCTCGTATCCGGGTGAGTGGTAATCCATGCAGAGGTAGCCGAGATCGGCCAGCGGATGGCCCAGCGTGGACAGCTCCCAGTCGAGCACAGCGACGATGCGTGGCTCCGTCGGGTGCAGCATCACATTGCCGAGGCGGTAGTCGCCATGAACCACGCAGCTCTCGTCGGACTCGGGAATACGCTCCGGCAGCCAGGCCATGAGTTTGTCCATGGCGGGCAGATCTTCGGTTTTCGACGCTTCGTACTGCCGTGACCAGCGCGAGATCTGGCGCGTGTAGTAGTTGCCCGGACGACCGAACTCACCGAGTCCCACCTTCTCCGGATTCACCTTGTGCAGTTCAGCGAGCACGCGGATGAGATCGAGGTAGGTGGCCCGCCGTTCCTCGCGGGAGAGCTCTGGCAGCAGCAGCTCGCTGTAGACGCGACCGTCCACCTTCTCCATGACATAGAACTTCGTGCCGATCACGTCGGTGTCTTCGCAGGACACGATCATTTTCGGTACCGGCACGCCGGTGCCGTAGAGCGCGTCCATGACCCGGTACTCGCGGTCCACCTGGTGGGCCGATGGCAGCAGCTCGCCGGGCGGCTGCTTGCGCAGGACGAAGGCGCGTTCGCCCACCTGCAGCACGAAGGTCGGATTCGACTGGCCGCCCTCGAACTGTCTGACCTCGAGTCCGTCCGTGATGCCGGGGATCATCGGTTCGAGATAGCGGGCCAGGGCCGCCTCGTCGAACTCGTGGCCGGGGCGAACGGCAGTGATCACTGCGGTTTCGGTCATGCGCAGATGTCCTCGGTGGTCGCGGGGGGCGGGGAGGATAGCACCGGCGCCCGCGTCGCCTCTACTTGATCCCCTGCGAGACGGATGCGAGGCTTGCCGCCTTCCCCGGCACGGTAGATGCGGGCTCAGCGCGCGCGGCGTCACTCCGGCCGGCCATCACGAGGGAGGCAACATGACTCAACGTAAGCGAGTGGCGGTGACTCTGCCGGGCGGACCGCGTGTCCGCGACACCATCGAGCGGGTGCAGTGGGCGGAAGCCCAGGGCTACACGGATGCGTGGTTCGGCGACGGGGGCGCGCCGGATGCGTTGACGCTGGCTGCGATTCTCGGCGATCACAGCAAGTCGATCCGCATCGGCATAGCCGTGACGCCGGTCTATACCCGGTCGCCGACCGTGCTGGCCGCGACCGCCTACACGGTCAGTCAGCAGTTGCCCGGACGCTTCGTCATGGGTCTGGGCTCCTCCAGCGTGGCCATGATGACCGGATGGAACGGCATTCCGCTTGAGAAGCCGCTGACCCGGGTCAAGGAGACCGTGCAGATCGTTCGTTCCATGCTGGCCGGCGAGAAGTCCGATTTCGACGGCGAAACCATCAAGAGCAAGGGCTATCGCCAGCCGCCGCTGGAGAATCCGCCGCCGATCTACATGGCGGCCCTGCGCCCGAAGATGATCGAGACCGCGGCTGAAGTCTCCGACGGGGTGATTTTCAATCTGTGGCCGAAGCGCGCGCTGCCGAAAATGATCGAGCACGTGAAGATCGGTGCCGAGCGGGGCGGCAAGAGCGCAGTGCCGGAAGTGGTCAACCGCTTCATGGTCTGTGTCACTGACGATAAACCAAGGGCGCGTGACGCGTTCCGAGCCGCGTTCGCTCCCTACTATGCCACGCCCCAGTACAACGCCTTTCTCGATTGGGCCGGTTACGAGGACGCGGCGGCCCAGATCCGCGAAGGCTGGGCGGCGAAGGACCGGGACAAGACGACGGGTGCGCTCACTGACGACATCGTCGATGCCATCGGCGTCATTGGGTCCGCGGACGAGTGTCGCGAGCGTATTCGCTGGGCCCTCGATACCGGCATCGACACGGCGATCGTTGCGCCGCTCGGCGTGTCGGCGGAGGAGAGCCAGGCGACTCTGGAAGCTTTCACCGCCGAGCGTTTCCAGCCCTGAGGGCGGGTGCCATGAGTGACTACGAGTGGATCGTGGTGGACCGGCCGCTCGCGGGCGTCCAGCGCATCACCCTGAATCGACCGGAGAAGCGCAATCCGCTTTCGAATCACCTGCGCAGTGAACTGTTCGACGCGCTGCAGCGGGCCGATATAGATGCCGATCTCCGGGTCACCATCCTGCGTGGCGCCGGCGGGCACTTCTCCGCCGGTTACGATCTCAAGCAGGACGCCAGTCGCGACCAGCCGTTCCACACTGCAGGCGGACTTGGCAACTGGCCGCGACACGTGGTCGACGGATTTCTTCAGATGTGGGATCTGGCGAAGCCCGTGATCGCTCAGGTGGAAGGCTACTGTCTCGCCGGTGGTACCGAGCTCGCCACCGCCTGTGACCTCGTCTACGTCGCCGAGGACGCCAAGATCGGGTATCCGGTCGTGCGCTCCATCAGCCCGCCGGATAACCAGTTCTATCCGTGGATCGTGGGCCTGCGCCGGGCAATGGAGATGATGCTCACGGGAGACTCCATCAGCGGGATCGAGGCTGTCGAGTGCGGGTTCGCCAACCGGGCCTTTCCGGCGCAGCGGCTGGAGGCGGAGGTGCTGCGGGTGGCGGAGAAGGTCGCCCGCGTACCGCCGGACATCCAGCAGATCAACAAACGAGCGGTTCACCGTCAGATGGAGCTTATGGGCATGCGAGCAGCGATTCGCTCCGGGACGGAGATCCAGGCCCTCTCCATGCTCACAGCTTCCGCGCGCAGTCATCTGAAGGACATCGCCGAAGGCGGCCTGACGCAGGCGTTGTCGAAGCGCGACAAAGATTACGGAGACTATCGGGAGTCCAGGGAATGAGCGAAGCAGGAGCGGAGAACGTCGAGAGCGCCGAGCCTTCGGTGCTGCAGGCGCTTGGTGACGGAGTCTGCACGGAGCTCGATCCGGAGGCGGGCAGGGCGGTGATCGAGTTCACCGTCAAGCCCGAATTCTGCCACTCAGGTGGCGTCGCTCAGGGTGGATTCGTGACGGGATGGATCGATTCGGCCATGGCCCACGCCATCATCGGCCGTTATGGTCAGCAGTTCTGGGTCGCCACGCTGGAGATCAAGATCAGCTTCTTTCGCCCCGCCGGGCCCGGCAAGGTGCGTGCGGAGGGCTGGATCGAAAGGGCCGGCAAGCAAACGGTGTTCTGCGAAGGTCGGTTGCTCGATCTCAATGGCGAGGTGCTCGCCAAAGGCACGTCGACGATTCGTCTCGTGCCTCAGCGAGCCTGACCTCTATTACGGTCTCAGGGTCCTGCGCCGCCTCACGCCGCGTTCTTGAGCGCGGCGATGCGGTCCTCCAGCGGCGGGTGCGACGCGTAGAGCGCCTGAAAGCCCTGCCGGATACCCTGGTTGATGCCGAACGCCTGCATGCTCGCAGGCATCGCATCCGGCATCTCACTGCCGACCCGGAGCCGCTCGAGTGCGGCGATCATGTTCTCCCGGCCTGCCAGTCTCGCGCCGGCGGCGTCGGCCCGGAACTCACGGAAGCGCGAGAACCACATCACGATCATCATGGCCAGGATGCCGAGCACGATCTGGGCGATGATGGTCACGATCCAGTAGCCCGGACCGAGGCCTCGATCATTCTTGAAGACCACCCGGTCGACGAAGAAGCCGATAATACGTGCGAAGAACATCACGAACGTGTTGACCACGCCCTGCACCAGCGCCAGCGTGATCATGTCGCCGTTGGCCACATGGCCCACCTCGTGGGCAAGCACCGCACGGACCTCTTCTGGCCGCATGGACTTCATCAGCCCGGTGCTCACGGCCACCAGGGAGTCATTGCGGTTCCAGCCGGTCGCAAACGCATTGGGCTGTGCGGCATCGAAGATACCGACTTCCGGCATGCCGATGCCGGCCTCTTCGGAGAGTTCGCGCACCGTATCCACCAGCCAGCGCTCCGTAGCGTTGCGCGGCTGCTCGATGATCTGGGTGCCGGTGCCCCGCTTCGCCATCCACTTGGACATGAACAGCGAGATGATGGAGCCGGCCATGCCGATCACCCCGCAGAAGATGAGCAGGGCAGTCAAATTGAGCCCGGTACCGGTCTCGTCGAGCATGCCACCGACGCCGAGGAGGCTGAGGGTCACGCTGGCCAGGGCGAGCACCGCGATATTGGTCGCGATGAACAACAGAATGCGCATGTTTCGGGTTCTCCATGGCGGCCGAATGAAAATGACCAGGGTTAGAGTGGGGGCAGCGCCCGTTGGTTCAAGATAACAGTATGGCAACGCGTGAGCTGATCTTCCTCCGCCACGGGCAGACCGAATGGAATGCCGAAGGTCGTCTCCAGGGTCGCGGCGATTCCCCGCTGACACCACTGGGACGCAGTCAGGTCGAGGCGCACCTCAATTGGCTGGTGTCGCGGCGCCCGATGCGACTGCTGGCCAGTCCGCTGGGCCGGACCCGTGCCACGGCGGCTATTCTGGCTGACGCCCTGGGGCTTCAGGTGGAGACGGATCCCCGCCTTGTGGAGCGCAGCATGGGCCACTTCGAAGGCTGGAAGCTGGCGGAAATCGAGGTCGCCCGACCGGACGACATGAGCGCGCGGCTCCGTGATCCCTGGAACTACCGCGCGCCGGGCGGCGAGAATTATGACGACATGATCGCGCGCGTGCGGCCGCTGGTCGATGAACTGCTGGCGTCACCAGCGGCAAGCGTGGTGGTGGTCTCCCACGGAACGTTGGTCCGTGCGCTGCTCTGTCAGGTGCTCGACCTCGACCGGGATACCACGTTGCGCCTGCACCAGCCCAACGCCATCGGCTACGTGGTCCGGCTCGGCAACGGCGCTCCGGAGATCCTGCGTTGCGATGGGAGTAGCATCGAGTCGGGTCTGCTGTTGTACGACTGAGCAGGGAGCAGGCTAGAATCGAGCGACTTTGTAACGCCTTTCAATTGGATCGGAGAGAGCAGATGCGCGTTGATGGTGGCTTGACCACGGATCTCGACAAGGTGGCCGACAACGTCCGGCAGCTCGAGGAGATGGGCTACAGCGGCGCGATGACCGCCGAGACGTCCCATGATCCGTTCTTCCCGTTGCTGCTGGCTGCTGGAGAGAGCAGGAAAATCGAGCTGATGACGTCCATCGCGGTGGCGTTCGCGCGTACACCCATGGTGCTGGCGAACATCGGTCACGACCTCAACGCCTACTCGAAGGGTCGCTTCATCATGGGGCTCGGCTCCCAGATCAAGCCCCACATCACCAAGCGCTTCTCCATGCCCTGGTCGTCGCCGGCGCCACGGATGCGAGAGTTCATCCTCGCCATGCGGGCGATCTGGGACACCTGGTACACCGGTACCAAGCTGGACTTCCGCGGTGAGTTCTACCAACACTCGCTGATGACGCCGTTCTTCACGCCCACCAACACCGAGTACGGGGCGCCGAAAGTTTTCCTGGCCGCAGTCGGTCCGCTCATGAGTCAGGTGGCCGGTGAGGTGGCGGACGGCATGATCGTGCACGCCTTCACCACCGAGGAATACCTGCGCGGCACCACGCTGCCGAACATCGAGAAGGGGCTCGCGGCCGCGGGCCGCAAGCGGGAAGACTTCCAGGTGGCCTATCCCTGCTTCGTGGTGACGGGCACGGACGAGCGCTCCTTCGCGCAGGCGAAGGAAACCGTGACCCGGCAGATCGGTTTCTACGGTTCGACCCCTGCCTATAAGGGCGTGCTCGACTCCATCGGCGCCGGCGAACTGCAGCCGGTGCTGAACACCATGTCGAAGGAAGGCAAGTGGAAGGAGATGGGGGAGCTGATCACCGACGACATTCTGCAGAAGTTCGCGGTGGTCGCGGAGCCCAAGGACGTCGCCGCCCAGATGAAGCAGCGCTACGGCGACATCATCGATCGTACCTCCGCAGCCTACGGCACCATCCCTGCCGAAGAGCAGAAGCGGATCATCGACGCACTTCAGGCAGCTTGAGGGAAGCGTCATGGCGTTGCCCCGGGAACTGGCTCTGGAGCCTGAACAGATCGAGGCGATCATGGGCAGTCAATGGAACTGCCGGATCGCCACCATCGGTCCCGGGGAGCGCATCAACCTCACCCCCATGTGGTTCGGCTGGGGTGGTGGCCGGATCTATGTCTACGCCCGCGGTCAGAAGGTGGTGAACCTGCGTCGCAACCCGAACTGCAGCATCATCGTCGACCGCAACGAGCGCTTTCCGGAACTCCAGGGAATCATGTTCCAGGGCCTTGCAGTGGTGCTCGAAGATGCCGCGGCTGAGCAGGGCGACCCCCATCTGGCGGCGGTGCAGGCTCACATGGGGCGGAAGTACAACGGCGGGCACGGCGCTCCGGTGGCGGATCCGCCGCCCTTCGCCGCCACGGCGCGCGGCCGCAACCGACGCTGGATCGTCCTCGAACCGGAACACACGGTGAGTTGGGACAACTTCAAGCTCTGATTCACCCGATGAACGGTCCTCATGCCTGCTGCAGCCTGCGCAGCCTTGGGCTGCCGGCTGCCGCTCGTCCCCATGGACCCTCAATTCCTGGTCCGGATTCTGAAAAAATAATGGATTTACGATGAAGGGGCGGTACAATTCCGGAATCTGGTCTACGCTGGAGAAGCGTGGTGACTGCGGCACCGTCACTGCTACAGATAGTGAAAGCACTCCTGTCCGCGCTGGCCCTGGGTCTGCTCGGGGAGTTTCGACGCGTGCCCAGCGCCGCCCGCGTAGCGCTGCTGCCGATCCTCGTCGTCCCGTTCGCCGTCATCGCTTCCCTGTCCATCGCGCACGTTTCCCAGCCGCTGCCCCCCGTGGTCAAGCCGCTGGCGCTGCCCTCTGCAGAGCCTTCTCTAGGTGTTGCCGGCTATGAAGTGGAAGACTTCGCGCGCCTGCTGCAGACGATTTTCGGTCTGGACTCGGAGCGCGCCCTGATTTTTTCGGACTGGATCCTCGAAGCCAGCGTGCGCCAGCAGTTGCCGCCGGAGATCATTGCCAGCCTGGTCTACACGGAGAGCTCCTTCCGGAAGCAGGTCCGTTCCTGGGCCGGCGCCATTGGTCCGGCGCAGGTGAAGCCTCAGTTCTGGCGCGATTTCTGTGGTGGGGTCGATCTCCTCGATCCCGAACACAACATCTATTGCGGTGCCCAGGTGCTGGCCCACTACAAGGCCCAGTGCGGCGAGCTCGAATGCGCCCTGCGGCTCTATAACGTCGGCCCCGGCAATCTTCGTCTCCCCCGCTACCAGCAGGCCGGGAACCGCTACCTCGCGCGGATCGAATCCAGCCGGGTTCTGTTCGACGAACACACGCTGCTCTGAACTGACCCTGCTGCCCTTGCTCCCCGTCTCCGCTGTGGGACACTACCCGTCCTGGGCAAGCTGAGCGGGGGAGCGATGGAAAGCGCAGGCGCGGTGTTCGGGGTCACGATGTTCCCTACGGACGATGCCATGAGCATCCCCCAGCTGGCGGCTGCTGCCGAAGCCCGCGGATTCGAATCCCTGTTCCTGCCCGAGCATACCCACATCCCCGCCAGCCGAGAGTCGCCCTGGCCCGGCGGCGGTGAACTCCCGCGCGAGTACTACCGCACCCAGGATCCTTTCGTGGCGCTGGCCGCTGCGGCGGCCGTCACCACCCGGCTCCGGCTTGGAACGGGCATCGCCCTGGTCACGGAGCGGGACCCGATACTCATGGCAAAGCAGGTCGCTTCTCTCGACCACGTTTCCCATGGCCGGGTTCTGCTGGGGATTGGCGCCGGCTGGAATGCCGAGGAAATGGCGAATCATGGGGTGCCGTTCGGGCAGCGCTGGGCGGTGCTGCGGGAGCGGGTACTGGCGATGCGCGCGATCTGGACGGAGGATCCTGCTTCGTTTCACGGTGAGCATGTCCGCTTCGACCCCATTCACGCCTGGCCGAAACCCGTGCAGCCCGGCGGGCCGCCGGTCTTGTTGGGCGCCGCTTCCCGTTACGCCTTCGCGCGGATCGCAGAGTATGCGGATGGCTGGATGCCCATCGCGCGGCCCGATGTCGACCTTGCCGGAGGCATGGCGCAACTCCAACAGGCCATGCAGGCCGCCGGGCGCGACTTCGAAACCCTGGATCTGACGCTGTTCGGTGTCGGCCCGGACCCGGAGCGGGTGCGCGGTTACCTGGACCTCGGCTTCCGGCGGCTGGTGTTCGGGCTGCCGCCGGCGCCCGCGGACAAGGTCGTTCCCCTGCTGGACCGGTATGCGGAACTGGCGGCCTCTGTCAGCTAGGCGCCGTGGCGATTTCCAGCGCCGCGATGCGCTGCAGCGCGTCGTCGCGGTCGCTGCCGCAGACATCGGGGTCCGCCTGGAATGCACCACAGACCCGAGGTCGTTCCGGTCGCCCCCAGAGTCCGCAGCGGAGCTCGGCATCGAGATGGATGCAGCGCACGCCCGCGGGTTTGCCCGCAGGCATGCCCGGCAGCGGATCGCGAATCGATGGAGCGATGCAACACGCAGCGCAGCCGGATCGGCACAGCATGAACTCGTACGCCACGTTAAGGAGGGCGCGTGAGCCTACCTGCTCATTCGGAACATGACACCCCCGATCTCTGCGTGATCCTGACCACTACCGCTACCGAGGACGAAGCCCGGGAGCTGGCCTGCGGCCGTGGCGGCAGCGGCGTATCGGGACTGGCTGCTCGATGCTACGGTCGAGGCTGCGTGCTCGACGCGTGCGCAATGATGAAGTCGATGGAGGAACGGGCATGACGGCAGCGAACGTGTGGCAGATCGGTGGCGTGAAGGTCACCCGGGTGGTGGAACTGGAGGCAACGGGAGGCTCCCGCTTCATTCTGCCGGATGCGACCCCCGAAGCCTGCCGCGACATTCATTGGCTGGCGCCGCACTTCATGACGCCGGAGGGCAAGCTCATCATGAGCGTCCATGCGCTGGTAGTGGACACCGGCGATCGCCGCATCCTCGTGGACACCTGCATCGGCAACGACAAGCGCAGGACGATGCCGGCCTGGGACCGCATGCAGACGGCGTTTCTCGACCATCTCACGGCCGCCGGGTATCCGGTGGAAAGCATCGACACGGTGCTGTGCACCCATCTACACGTTGATCACGTCGGCTGGAACACGCGGCTGGTGGACGGAGCCTGGGTTCCGACCTTTCCGCAGGCGCGCTATCTGTTCGCGAAGACCGAGTGGGAGTACTGGGACGCCCATGAGGACGAGTCCGAATACGGACCGGTGATGAGCGATTCGGTGCGGCCCGTGGTGGAGGCGGGTCTGGCCGACCTCGTGGACATGGACGCGGTCATCTGTCCCCAGGTGCGGCTGCAGCCGAGCCCGGGCCACACGCCGGGCCACGTCAGCGTGGTGATCGAGGATGCCGGCGAGCGCGCCATCATCACCGGCGACTTCGTGCATCACCCCTGTCAGATGGCGCGGCCGGACTGGGGCAGCAGCGCGGACTGGGACGGTCCGCAGGCCCGTGTCACCCGGGAACGCATGCTGGCCGAGATGGCGGGCGAGGGCTGTCTCGTCATCGGCACCCACTTCGCCACGCCCACCGCCGGCCGGGTACGGCGCGACGGCGAAGTCTATCGCTTCGAGGTCTGAGTGGCGTCGGCCTTCGGCCCGTCCGCGCTGCGCGCGGCCAGGGCTCTCTCACGGAGCATAACGTAAAGCGTTGATATTGCGATGCATTTGCTAGTGTCAGTGGGAGCGAACGTCGGCTGAAAGCCGGCGTTGCGATCGCGGCCTGCCCGCGGATTCGAGCGTGGCGCAGATCGCGACGCCCGCTTCGCGGACGTAGGCTCCCACTGAATCCTGGCGTAGGGCGTCGTTGTTCCGGCCGCAACCTGAACGATCGTTCGTGGCGGCTCGTACAATCACACCATCATCGGGCCGTCGTCCGGCGCGCTGTGCTCCGCGCGCAGGCGGCGTTCCAGATCCGGGTCGATGGAGCGGAAGCGCCAGACCCCGTCTTCGCCGGTGACGCGCTCGATCCGGTCCCGGTGCATGAGCAAGTGCAGGTGCGCAATGCACTCGCCCAGCGCCATGATCATCTGCCGCGTGTCCAGCTTGCGCCGGAACAGCACCGGGAGCATGTCGCGGGCAATGGCAGGCGTGGTGCAGTACTCCTCCAGCGCCAGCATGCGGTCCTCGTGGTGCGCGATCAGGGCTCGCAGGCGCTTGCGCAGTCCCCGGAACGGATCGCCGTGGGCGGGCAGGACCAGCGTCTCGTCAGGCAGCGAAAGAAAGCGGTCGTGGGAGTCCAACCAGTCCTTGAGCGGATTCGCTTCGGGTTCCGTCGGATGCACGCTGACATTGGACGTGATCACCGGAAGCACCTGGTCACCGGCGATCAGAATGCCGAGCTGACGGCAGTAGAGGCAGGCATGCTCCGGTGAGTGCCCCGACCCCACCAGCACCTGCCAGTCGCGGCCGCCGATGGTGAGGCAGTCGCCGTGCTGCAGCCTGTGGTAGCCGCTCGGCAGTGGCGTGATGCTCGCGCCGAATCCACCGGAGAAGTTGCGACGCATGGCCTCGAGATCCTCAGGTTTAAGGCCGGCGCCGCGATAGAAGGCCGCACTTTCCCAGCTCATGCTGCTGAAGTTGCCACCGGCGGAGAACGCTCGGGCCTGAAAGTACTCGCCGCGCGTCATGTGCAACGGGGCCTGAAAACGCTCGCTCAGATAGCCGGCCTGGCCGATGTGGTCCGGATGCATGTGGGTGGCCAGCAGCCGTTGAACCGGCCGGCCGGCCAGCTCACCGGCAAACAGGACCTCCCAGAGCTCCCGCGTCGGCTCGTCGCCGAGTCCCATATCGATCAGTGTCCAGCCGCTTGCATCCTCGAGCGCGTACAGATTGATGTGGTCCAGCGAACCCGGCATGGGCATGCGCAGCCAGCGCACGCCCGGGGCGATCTCCACGCTCGAACCCGGTTGTGGGCTCTGCGTGAACGGATACGACAACTCCCCCATAAGATGGCTTCCCCCGCGAATTCAGATTGCCATTGGAACGGGAGCAGGCGGGCGGTGCAAGCGGCTTTCTGCGCCACAGGAACGGCACTCGCGCGCGCTTCCGACTACGCTTCCAAAGCCAGGGGGCGTTGCTATAGTTGCGACTGCAAGCTTGGAGCCTGTCGGGCCTGGTCGATCACCGCAGCAAATCAGTCCCGAATCCGACCGGCTCCCCGGGGCTCAATTCGTGAGGGCGTGCATGAAAGATCCAGGCCAAAAGGACTCGGACGAGGGCGATGATCCGACCGAGCTCAGGTCGAACAGGGATGGAGTGACCGACGACGAATCCCGGCTTCGCAGGGGAGACGCGAGCAGCGAAGCGGATGAGGCCGATCTGCCTCCAGGGCGTTCGGACGAGGACGATCCGACCGAGATGCGGCAGCCACCGCCGCCGAGCCCGGAGTCGGAGGACGACACCGAGTACGAACAGACCACCCGGATCCGAGGCCGTCGCATCGTCGAGGACGACGAGGCCGAAGATGTCACGCGCCTGCGTGCTCCGCCTGCCGCCGGTGACGACGACGAAATTACGCAGTTCCGGGCGCCCGGAAGCAACGATGCGCCGGATGACATGACCCGCCTGCGCGCGCCTGCGCCAGGTGCTGAATTCGATGACGACGACGGCGATGCGACCCGGATGCGCGGTCGGCCAGGTGCCAAAGCCGCCCGCGGCGACGATGATCCGACCATCACCGCCCGGGCACCGAACCGTCCCTCTGCTGGTGTTCGTCGCGCCAGGGCCGGCGATGAAGACACGACCATCCGGAAGGGCGATCTGCACGCCGGCGACGACGATCCCACGATGCAAACGAAGCTTCGTGGTCGCCGCGTCGTCGACGAGGACGCGCCGATCCAGAGTGCTGAAGGTGCGGACGAGGATCCCACCGTGCAGGGGACTACGGGTGGCAACCTCGGCCAGTCCAATGACAAGTCGCTGTCTGCCACCACCACTCTCGGCGGTGGCACGGTCCTGAAGGGGCGCTTCGTCCTCGAGGGCAAGCTCGGCGAAGGCGGCATGGGCGGGGTCTACAAGGCCGTCGACCTGGTCAAGCAGGAAGCCCGGGACCGCAACCCGCACGTCGCGGTCAAGGTCCTCAACGAAAACTTTGCAGAACACCCCGACGCCTTCATCGCCCTGCAGCGGGAGTCGAGTCGGACGCAGCGCCTGTCGCACCCGAACATCGCTTCCGTTTACGACTTCGACCGTGACGGCCAGACCGCCTACATGGTCATGGAGCTGATGCAGGGCGACCCCCTGGACAAGTTCCTGAAGAAACACCGCCAGGGCGTGCCGAAGGAACAGGCACTGTCGATGATCCACGACATGGCGTCCGCCCTGGCCTACGCCCACGGACAGAACCTCATCCACTCCGACTTCAAACCAGGCAACATCTTCCTGACGGCCGGTGGGACCGCGAAGGTGTTCGACTTCGGGATTGCCCGGGCTGCCGCCGCGCCGGGTGAAGAGAAGGCTGCGCGGCGCGGACCGATCTCAGAGGATACGCTGGGGCAGGATGACGGTACCGACAAAACCCTCTTCGATGCCGGACAGCTCGGGGCCCTGACGCCGGCCTATGCAGCCTGCGAAATGTTCGAGGGCAAGGAGCCCGCGCCGCAGGACGATGTTTACGCGCTCGGTATCGTTGCCTATCAGTGTCTGACCGGCAGGCACCCTTACGATCGCAAGAAGGCACCCATCGCCGAAGCACAGAAAATGGTGCTGCAGCGTCCGGATGGGCTCACGCGACGCGAGTGGAACGCGCTGCGCCACTCACTGGCCTTCCGCCGCGAAGACCGCACACCGAATGCCCAGGTCTTTCTCGACGAGTTTTTCGGCGTTGCAGGTACCGGTGCCCGATATGCGGTGCTGGGGGCGGCCGGCGTTGCCGTTGTCGTGGCTGGTCTCTACTTCGGCGGGATCATTGGGCCCGGCGCAGCGCCCATCGAGGTGCCGCGGGAGTGGGTCGAGCTCGACACCCGCATCGACAACGCCCGCTCCGGCGTGCAGGAGCAACTCGCCACGCCGATCTTCAGCCCGATCTGGGAGGAGTTCGTGCAGCGGGACATCCGTCGCTGGGAGGAGGCCGCCACGCCGCTGGTGGTGGCGGCAACGTTCAGCTCGGCAGAGCAGATGGAGGCCACCCGGCGCCGCGTGTTCGATGAGCTGGCTATTCCGCTGCGCGTGCAGGCGCCTGAGGGGCCGGGTGGTCATTACCGTCTGCTGGCGGGTCCATTCAGCGGTGCGGAGGCCGACAGCCGGCGCACCGACGTGCTGGCGCGACTGCGCGCCGCCGGACTCGAAGCCGTGGAGGAATCAGACACGGCCCTCATCGCCCAGGCGCGGGATCAGGCGCTTGGCGTTTACCTGGCGGAGATCGAACGGCTCATGCCGGGTGGCGAGCCGCCAGCGATTCCGACGATCCGCGACGGCGAGCGATTCGTAGCCAGTCCGGAGCGGCTCGAGGATGCGCGCAACCAGGTCGCCCGCATGCGCGATGCCCAGGAGGTTTTGAATCGGGCCAGCGAGCGCTACCCGACCCGGCCCGAGCGGTTGGCGGCGTTGCGCACGGAAGTCAACGACACACGCACGCTCTGGCAGGAGCATATCGATCAGGCCATCGCCCGGGCCAGCAGCCGCCAGGCAGAAGAGGATCGTGCGGAGCTCATTGCCCAGCAGCGGGAACAGGCGGAAGCGGATCGCCGCCGGGCTTACGAAAGCATGCGGGACGACCGGGTGTTTCCGACCTTCGCGGGCCGCTGTCACCACCCGAATGAGGTGCAGGCGGTGCTGGCCGACTTCGGGCGGCTGCAGCCTGAAGACCAGGAGCAGGCGCTGCAGTACGCGTTCGATTGTGCCAATGGCCGGATTACCCGCACAGCGGAGCCGGTTATGGAGTCACGCAGCCTGATTCTGGCCGTGGCGGAGCACTCAGGACTTGCCTCCATCACGCCGCCGGACCCGTGTTCGAGCAGAGCCTATATCGGGAACGGCAGGACCTCGTTCTGCACCGATGAGCTCGCATCCGGCGGCACCGGACCGGCCATCGTCGTGGTGCCGGGGATGGGCGGCAACAGCAATGCCATTTACGGCATCGGCAAGTACGAGGTCGCGGTCGGCGAGTTCAACGCCTTCTGCCAGGCGACGGATTGCGGCACGCCTGCCAGCGGCGGGCCGCGCATGCCTGCCACCGGGATTCCCATCGAAGCGGCCAAGGCCTACGCGGCTTGGCTCTCCGAGCAGACGGGTTACACCTACCGCCTGCCGACCGTGGCGGAATGGCGGCACGCGGCGGATGCGAACGGCTCGCCTCTGGACAGCAATCGGAACTGCTACTCCAGCGTGCGCGGTGTGCTGCGTGGCGAGACGATGATCAACGTAACCCAGGGCGCGCCGAACGCCTGGGGCCTGATCAATCATGTCGGCAACGCCCAGGAGTGGGTGACTCCGAATTCAGGCAGCGGCTGGGTTGCGATCGGCGGCAAGCACACCGATGCCCTGTCTGAGTGCACTGTCCAGACCCGGGTCGAACACAACGGTCGGCCGGATGCGGTGACCGGCTTCCGACTGCTGAGGGAGATCCGCTGAAGCCCGGGAGTCCGCAGGCTTGGGGACGGCTGATATCCATTGTGTGTTGTGGGCATGATAAGGTTGACGGGGTCGCGGATGGTCGCCACGGGGGTGGCGCTGCTCGCGATCGTTCTGGGAGAGTGGGGACCTTGCCCGTACCGATTCGCTTGGCTTCGCCCGTGGTGGCGACTGCGACGGTGAACCCGGTCGCTGCGCCAGCGTTGCGGGCTGTCCATGCTGCTCGTCTCGCCCATTACGAATCGATGCATCCCCCACCCAGCCTGCCGCGGAGCACCTGCACCGCGCGGAGGATGCGTCGATGGTCTGCTTCGGGGACGACAATGTGCAAGCTCTAGTCCGCTTCGCCCACCGATTCATGGCTGCGGCTGCGAATCTGCCCGCCAAGGGCGCCGGTCCGCCGCTGCGGCTGCTGTCCCGAGGCCTGATCGTCCTTCCTCTGGCACTGTTGTCCGGATCCCTGCTGGCGGCTGCGGCTGGCGATTTTCCGGACCTCGGCGCCCCGAGGGCATCGGACATCGACACCGAGCGGCGATCCAGCATCGACGTACCCGAGGCACGCGTGCGTCCTAACGTGCCTACCGCGGGTCCCTTCTTCGACGTGAGCGATGTGCGCATTCTCGGCCTCGATGAGGATCGCGCACGAGGCCTCAGCCTGGATGCGCTGCGTGAGACCGCCCTGGCCGCCCTGGCTCGCCAGGCGGCGGAGCAGGAAATCGCCGAGCAAGGTTTCTCCAATGCTGAGCTGCGTGAGATCGCGCGTCTGCTCGAGCGCGTGCGCGGCCGGCAGGACGAAACTTCCGTCACCAAGATCGCGCTGTTCGATGAGCTCGTGGATCTCATTGACGAGCTCGACGGGCGGCGCGGCGTTTCCGTGTTCGACCTCGAGGCGGTTGCGCTGGAGCTGCAGGATCAAATCCGGGCCACCGGTATGCTGCTTGCGCAAGTAGTGGTGCCGCCCCAGACAGTACGCAACGGCGTGGTGGATTTTCGCGTGTACCCGGGCGTGCTCGGTGACGTGGCGGTCGTCAACAACAATGTCTATCGGGCGCGCCCTCTGCAGACAGCGTTCCACGATCGGGCCGGACAGACTGGCCAGGTGGATGAGATCGAGGAACGGCTGCGCCTGGTCAACGACATGGGCGGTATGGACATCAGCGGTGTGTTCGTTCCGGGGCGTAACCCGGGCGAGACCCAGCTTCAGCTCAACGTTCTCAATGAGCGCCGCTGGAGTGCACTGACCCGCTTCGACAACCACGGCGCCGACATTACCGGTCGCAACCGCGGTCTGGTGGGTCTGACGATCTATGATCCCACTGGTGGCAGCGATCAGCTTGCACTCAACTTCCTGCGCTCCGAAGGGCCCAACGAGGTCACTCTGGCGAACGCTCGCTACCAGCGGCCGTTCTCGGGGCTGCGTAACTACATGGAGCTGGGTGTGAGTCGCAATGAGTTCACCATCGGTGGCGAGGTGGACATCTCCGGCGAAACCATGAATTACGAGGCGCTGTTCGGCCGGCGCTGGGTACGCTCCCGTGAGGCCAACCTCAGCCAGACCTTCTTCGTTGCCTACAAGGATTCAGAGCTCGATCTCGGAGTGGAGAATCGCGATCAGGGCATCGTCGAGATCGGCACTGCGCTGACCTACGATCAGCTCATCCCGGAATGGCGCATGGTGATCGACAGCACGACAGGCATGCGTGTGGGCCAGATCCGCTCCGGACGTATCGAGGGGCAACTCCAGCCTGGCGGCATGAGACGGTTCGACGGTCAGGATGAGTACTTCTTCATCGCCTCGCAGACGGCACGGGTCTTCAAATTGTTCGACTTCCGCGTGCCGTTCACGGAGCACAGGTCACGGCATTCCTTCCTGTTCCGTCTCAATACCCAGTACACCGATCAGTTCCTGCCGGCGGTGAACCGCTTCTCGCTGGGTGGCGCCGACAGCGTGCGCGCGCTGCTGTCGGACGATATCTCGGTGGACAAGGGCGTGTTCGCAAGCATGCAGGTCTATTGGGACCTTCCCGATGCCCTCGACTTCGAGATGCCCTGGGCCAACCAGCGCTTCAGCGACTTCCTGCGGCCATACGCCTTTTACGATTACGCCTATGGCGTGACCAACGCCCAGCGCATCAACCTCGCGACCCAGGACGATACCTGGTTCGAGTTCCGAGCCTACGGCGTCGGCCTCGAGTACAACCTGTTCCGGAATTCGCGCGGCAATTTCTGGGTGCGCGGCAGCGTCAACGTCGCCTGGCCAGAGAACTTCCGCTTCGCCGATGATGTGTTCCGGCAGATCATCGACGACAAGCGTCGGATCTATGCTGACTTCACGTTCGAATTCGACCGCTCGACGTTCCAGTCCCGCGATCGTCGTTAGCAGCCACCAGAGTAGCGCCGCCATGAACGGATCATTGCGAGAGTTCTTCACCCGCCGCTCCCCGCGTACAGGTAAGGGGATCGTGGCGCTGTGGCTGACCTGCTGGTTGACCACGACCTCGCCAGTGTTCGCAGGACTCCCTCAGGGCGGCAAGATCACCCACGGCGAAGGCAACATCAGCACGCCGTCCGCCACCCAGATGCAGATCGATCAGTACACGCAACGCATGGCGGCCGATTTCGTCAGCTTCGACATCGCCAAGAATCACGGCGTGAACATCAGCCAGCCCGGTGCCAGCGCGATGTTCCTCGGCAACATCACCGGTGAGTCCGCCACCCAGATCTTCGGAACGCTCACCGCCAACGGCGGCGTGATGCTGATGAACCCCCGCGGCGTCGTATTCGGCGCGACGGCACGGGTCGATACCGCAAGCCTGATGGCGACCTCGCTCGGTGTGGACGTGGATCAGTTCATGTCCGGCGCCCTCGAACTCGAATTCAGCGCCGACATCGCCGGCAAGATCATCAACCGCGGCGTGCTCAATGCGGCCAGCGGTGGCAGCATCACGCTGCTCGGCGACGAAGTGATCAACGAAGGCCTCATCGTCGCCGACATGGGCCGCGTCAATCTGGCCAGTGCCTCCAAGGCCTTCGTCACCTTCGACCGCGATGGCCTCATCGGCGTCCGCGTCACCGAAGGCGCCCTCGGCGGCACCGGCGGCGACGCAGCGGTTGCCAACCTCGGTGAGATCCAGGCCAACGGCGGTCAGATCCTGCTGACCGCGAACGCCGCACGCGATCTGTTCACCATGGCCGTGAACAACGAAGGCGTCCTGCGCGCTAACCGCGCCCAGGAAGTGGACGGCGAGATCCGCCTGTTCGCCAGCGGCGGCGACACGTTCACCTCCGGCACCATCGAGGCGACGTCAGACAGCGGCACCGGCGGCAGCATCGAAGTGCTCGGTGACCGGGTCGCGGTCACCGGCGGCCTCATCGACGCCTCCGGCGCCGGTGGCGGCGGCGACGTCAAGATCGGCGGCGCCTTCCAGGGCAAGGGCGACACCCCCACGGCATCGCACACCTACGTCGGCCCCGACGCCAAGATCGCCGCTGACGCCACCGTTGCCGGCGACGGCGGCGAAGTCATCGTCTGGGCGGACAACACCAC
>SKUB01000305.1 GCA_007122315.1 Pseudomonadales bacterium
CAGGTCACGTCCATACGCCTGCTGCCGGCGCGGGAATTTCCTCTGGATGCGGATGCCATACGTGGCTTCCGCGACCGCTGGCACCGCAGCTTCGGCGGCGACCCCCATGCCTGCCCGGTGTATCAGGACATCTGCCGCGCGACGCCGTCGCCAGGCATCGAGTACTACCTGCCGCTGTTCTTCGAGCAGCTCTCAGCGCTGACGGACTATCTGCCGGAAGCCACCGCCACTGTGTTCTGCGGTGATCCTGCGACCACGGCGCGCACGTTTCGCGACGAGGTCCTCGAGCGCTACGAGAACCTGCGCTACGACCGGGAACGACCCCTGCTGCCCCCCGCCGAGCTGTTCCTGGAGGTGGACGAACTGTTCGCCGCCCTCGGCCGCTTCGGCCAGGTTCGCCTGCGCGCCACGGACAGTGAAGGCGATGGCAAGGCCTCCGAGTTCCGCTTCGACCTCAGCAGCCTGCCGCGGCTGGAACTCGACGCCCGCAGCGAGCACCCCACTGCACGCCTGCAGCGCTTCCTCGCGCATGGTGACGAGGACAGTGGCCGTCCACCACCGGACCGGGTGCTGTTCAGCGCCGAGTCCCCCGGACGTCGCGAGGTGCTCACCGAGACGCTGCAACGGTCAGGTATCCAGCCCCACGCGGTGGAGAATTTCTCCTCCTTCCTGCAAGGCGACGCGACCGTCGGCTTGTGCGTTGGTCCGCTGGAATCGGGCTTCGGCTTTCACACCGATGACGGCGCCGCGCTGGCATTGATTCCCGAAACCGTGCTGCTCGGCGAGCACGTCCGCCAGCAGCGGCGCCGGCAGCGGGCCGCGGAGGCACCGGAAGCGGTGATCCGCAATCTGAGCGAGCTGCGTATCGGCGCGCCGGTGGTGCATCTCGAGCACGGCGTGGGTCGCTACCTGGGCCTCGAAGCCATGGACCTCAGCGGGCAGCGCGCCGAGTTCCTGACGCTGGAGTACGCCAACGGCGCCCGCCTCTACGTGCCAGTGGCGAACCTGCATCTGATCTCGCGCTACACCGGTGCCGATCCCGAGCAGGCACCGCTGCATCGGCTCGGCTCCGACCAGTGGGACAAGGCCAAGCGCAAGGCGGCAGAAAAGGTCCGGGACGTCGCCGTGGAATTGCTGGACATCCACGCCCGCCGGGCATCCCGAACCGGCTTCGGATTCGCGCCGCCGGACGAGGAGTACGCCCGCTTCGCCGCCCAGTTCCCGTTCGAGGAGACACCGGACCAGGAAACCGCGGTGGCTGCGGTGATCGCCGACATGACCGGCTCTGAGCCCATGGACCGGCTGGTGTGCGGAGACGTCGGTTTCGGCAAGACCGAAGTGGCCATGCGCGCCGCGTTCGTGGCCGTCCAGAGCGGCAAGCAGGTGGCCGTGCTGGTCCCCACCACCCTGCTGGCGCAGCAGCATTTCGAGACCTTTTCCGACCGCTTCGCAGACTGGCCGGTACGCATCGAGGTGCTGTCACGGTTCCGCAGCGCGAAGGAGATGAGCGCCGTTGCCGAGCGCCTTGCCGCGGGCAAGGTGGACGTCGTCATCGGCACCCACAAGCTGCTTGGGCGCGAGTTCCGCTACCAGGATCTCGGCCTGGTCATCATCGACGAGGAGCACCGCTTCGGAGTGCGCCAGAAGGAACAGCTCAAGGCGCTGCGGGCCGAGGTGGATCTGCTGACGCTGACCGCAACGCCGATTCCACGCACCCTGAACATGGCCATGCACGAGCTCAGGGAACTCTCGATCATCGCCACGCCGCCGCCGAAGCGGCTGTCCATCCGCACCTTCGTACGCCGGCGCTCGGACGGCCTGGTGAAGGAAGCGATCCTGCGTGAGCTCCTGCGCGGCGGGCAGGTCTTCTACGTCCACAACGAAGTGCGCACCATCGAACGCACCGCCGCCGAGATCGAGGCCCTGGTCCCCGAGGCCCGGGTGGCCATCGGCCACGGCCAGATGCGCGAGCGTGAACTCGAGCAGGTGATGTCCGACTTCTATCATCGGCGCAGCAACATCCTGGTGTGCACCACCATCATCGAGACGGGCATCGACATTCCCAATGCCAACACCATCATCATCGACCGCGCCGACCGTTTCGGTCTCGCCCAGATGCATCAGCTGCGCGGCAGGGTCGGCCGCTCGCACCGGCAGGCGTACGCCTACCTCCTCACGCCCCATCCGAAGGCCATGACGGACGACGCGAAGAAACGGCTCGAGGCCATCGAGGCCGCCGGTGAGCTGGGGATCGGCTTCAGTCTCGCCACCCACGACCTGGAAATCCGCGGTGCCGGTGAGCTTCTCGGCGAGGATCAGTCAGGACAGATGCAAGCCATCGGCTTCAGCCTCTACATGGACATGCTCGAGCGGGCAGTTCGGGCGATCCGCGCCGGCAAGGAGCCCAGCCTGACAGCGCCGCTGGGCGAGGGCATCGAGGTGGACATGCATCTGCCGGCGCTCATTCCGGAGGACTACCTGCCGGACGTGCACACCCGACTCGTGCACTACAAGCGCATTGCCAATGCCGCAGACGCAGATGCCCTGGAGAACCTGCAGGCGGAGATGGTGGACCGCTTCGGCCACCTGCCACCTCAGCTGGTGAACCTCTTCCGGGTCACGGAGATCAAACTCTTGGGCGAGCGGCTCGGCATCACCCGGGTGGATCTCGGCGCAACCGGAGGTCGCGTGGAATTCGGACAGGACACCAGCGTGGATCCCATGCGCGTCATCGAACTCGTGCAG
>SKUB01000204.1 GCA_007122315.1 Pseudomonadales bacterium
CGAGGAACGCAGTCGCATGCTAGACGCGCGGCGGGTGGAGGATCTCAGCGTGCTGACGCAGGCGGTGAGGCGTCACTACCGGCGGGAAGGGACCCTGCCTGAGCGTATCGAGGACATTCACGGCGGGGTGGATGCGTCCTGGCTGCAGGATCCGCGTACGGGTGCGGTCTACAGTTATCGTGTCGTCGATGGAGAGACGTTCGAGCTCTGCGCCGACTTCGAACAGGTTGCCGTGCGTCCGCATTGGCCGGTGCCGCGGGACGATGAGCCGTTCCGGTTCCACGAGGCCGGGCCGCAGTGTTTCGAAATCCCGGTGACCCTCGAGGCTGACATGCGCCAAGTCGACCCGGCGCGTCGCTGAGGGCCCGTCAGTGGACGAAGTCCAGCGTCAGCAGCAGGCGCGGAGTCTCCTGTCCGATGTGGGGTGACCGATGAACGATGCCACCCACACGTCCGCCGAGCCAGCCTTCACCGCGGAACAGGGCGATGGCCCAGGGTTCGATGCTGCAGATCGACTCGTCGTGGGCAAGCGCGCGCAGCGGCAGATCCGTGCACCCGAGCCGGCTGCGATCCACGTGCTCTTCGGGCAGCCACTCGGTACCGCGGCCGCCATAGGTGGTGATCAGGCGACAAGGGACGTGATCTACATGGAAGCGGGGACACATGGGTCCGTCCAGGGTCGCGAGGCGCATGCCCACCGCGTCGAGTTCGAACAGGCTGCTGAACAGATCCACCTGCAATTGGAGGTCCTCGCACCAGGCCTGGTAGCCGGGGTGTGTGGTCAGCGCGTGGCCCATACGGCCTAGAGCGCAGGACAGCGAGGCCGCGAGCGGCTCCCCGGGTGATACGACGAGTTCCAACGCCGGCAGGCAGCGGCGCTGCAGCACCTCGGTCACGAATGCCACAGCCGTCGGATCCTGGTTGCGGCGGGCCACTGCCAGGTGGATATGCGGCTCATAGACGGCAGCGAGTTCGCCGAGGTCGCGACCGATGTGAGCATGCTCATGCATGGGTCGTGGCCTCGTCTTCGACTTCCTCGCGTAGCCACTGCGGAAACGGGTCCGGGAAGGTGCGCCACGCCATGGGTCCGAGCGCGAGTTCGGCATCGTCGAGCAGGCAGGCATCGAGGGCTGTGCGGGCGGCCATGGCGTCCATGCCCTGGCCAATGAACACGATCTCCTGGCGGCGGTCGCCGTAGGGATGGGACCAGCGGCGCATGATCTGGTCGACGTCTTCCAGCTCTGGGGGCCAGTGGTCCTTGTCCACCGCGGCCCAGAACAGGCCGGCGAAGCCGTGGTTCATGATGCCACCGGCCTGGGACCAGGAACCGGCCAGATCGGGCCGCGTCGCGAGCCAGAAATAGCCTTTCGAGCGCAGCAGATTGCCGTGCTTCCAGCCGGCGGACAGGAAGTCGAACAGGCGCTGGGGGTGGAATGGGCGGCGCGCTTCGTAGACGAAACTCGAGATGCCGTATTCCTCGGTCTCCGGGACGTGCTCACCGCGCATTTCCTTGAGCCAGCCGGGGGCGAGCGAAGCGCGTTCGAAGTTGAATCGGCGGGTGTCGAGCACCCGGTCCAGCGGGACCCGACCCTGTTCGGCATGGACGATGTCCGCGTCCGGATTCAGGCGTCTAAGCACGGCCGTCAGGGCAGCCAGCGCTTCGGGTTCGACCAGGTCGGTTTTGCTTATCACCAGGACGTCGCAGAACTCGATCTGGTCCACCAGCAGGTCGGCGACGTTGCGGTCGTCCTCGGCGCCAAGGGATTCGCCCTTTTCCTGCAGGCTCAGCGCTTCGTGGTAGTCGTGGGGGAAGTTCGCGGCGTCCACCACGGTGACCATGGTGTCCAGCCGTGCGACGTCGCCGAGGCTGACGCCGGTCTCGTCGCGGAATGTGAAGGTTTCCGCCACCGGCAGCGGTTCCGAGATGCCGGTGGACTCGATGACCAGGTAGTCGAAGCGTCCCTCCTGTGCCAGCCGGGAGACCTCGAGCAGCAGATCCTCGCGCAGCGTGCAGCAGATGCAGCCGTTGCTCATCTCCACCAGACGCTCCTCACCGCGATGCAGGTCCACCTCGCTGCGGACGGTGGCCGCGTCGATGTTCACCTCGCTCATGTCGTTGACGATCACCGCGACGCGGCGGCCCTCGCGATTGTTGAGGATGTGGTTGAGCAGGGTGGTCTTGCCGGCACCGAGAAAGCCGGAGAGTACGGTCACTGGGAGCATGAACTGAACCTGCTGAGCTGCGTGGCTTAAGGTAAGTTATAACATAACATTTCGTAGCCACGAAAGCCGCCCCGGGCTCCACTCGGCATCAGGCTGGGAGCGTGAGGATCGCTGTCGCGATGGAGAAGTAGATGAGGATGCCGCAGACATCCGCGATGGAGGTGATCAGCGGCGCGCTGGCCGTGGCCGGGTCGAACTCGAAGCGGTTCAGCATCATCGGCAGCACCATGCCGATCATCGATCCGAAAGCCACCACCAGAACCATGGAGAGGGAGACCACCAGGGCGACCTCGCCGCCGCCGCGCCACAGACCGACACCGTAGATCGCGGCACCCATGGTGAGCCCGAGCGCGATCGCGACACCGAACTCGCGGCCCCACAGCCGCAGCCAGTCCCGGGGGGCGACGTCTCCGGTGGCCAGAGCACGCACCATCAGCGTGGCCGATTGCGAGCCGGCATTGCCGCCGGAGGCGATGATCAGAGGCAGGAAGAACACCAGCGCGATGACCTGCTCGATGGTCGCCTCGTAGAATGCGATGCCGGCGCCGCTGAGCAGGTTCACGAACACGAGCAGCACCAGCCAGCCCACGCGCTTGCGGTAGAGCAGGGACGGGCGGGCGTCGCGCAGGCTCAATCCGAGCGCACCGACAGCGCCGATCTTGTGAAAGTCTTCGGTGGCTTCTTCCTGTACCACGTCCATGACGTCATCGACCGTCACGGCACCAAGCAGCACGCCGTTCTTGTCCACGACCGGTAATGCGGTGATGTCATAGTGCTGGATCGCCCGCGCCGCTTCGTTGCGGCTCTCGCTGGCGTCGATGCTGACGAGCGGTCCCGATATCAGGCTCTGAACGCTTTGATCGGGGGCTTCGAGAACCAGCCGCTTGAGGCTTATCGTGCCCTGCAAACGTCCACGGTGATCGGTGACGTAGAGGGTGTTCACGCCATCCCCCTGATAACCCTGGCGGCGAACATGGTCCAGGGCGCGGGCCAGCGACCAGTTCGGACGCAGCGTGACGAACTCGGTGTTCATCAGGCGGCCGGCACTTTGCTCGGGATAGCCGAGCTGCTCCATGGCCTTGCGCACTTCGGCCGGTGCCAGCAGACGGAGAATGTCCTGCAGCTGTTCGGGTTTGAGGGACTCGAGCAGTGCGGTCTGGTCGTCGGCGGGCAGCGCGCGAAGGAGTGGAATACCAAAATCGTCGTCTGCAGCATCGAGCAGCTGGTACTGCTGTGCGGTCGGCAGGTAGGCGAACACCTGCGGGCGTTCGTCCACTGGCAGCATACCGAGAACTTCGAGAACCATGCTGGGCCCGAAGTCGGTCAATGCTTCTGCGATGTCCTGGACGTGTTCGTCAGGCAGGCGCTCGCTGAGAGCGGCGTAGGCCCCTGCCTTGATCAGTTCGCGCAGGGGCTGCTTGTCGGTATCGAGTTGCAGTTGCGGTTCCATGCTTCCCTCCGGCACTACGGCCTCAGGCTACGCGAACGAGCGCTGTGGCTTCGGAACCCCCATGAGGTCAGGTCGGACTCATCGGCACGGAGACCCGTGACGCAGGTCGAGGTCAGAGGGAGGGGGTGGAAGGAGAGGACGGGAGGTCCTTGCCAAGCCAACCTTGCTTCCTGTCGGGCTTTGGCAGGTCGCGGGTCGGCGGCACTATCGAGATCAGGCCGACGCGGCTTCCTGCGCGCACCCGGTGCGTTCTGAGCTCCGGCGAGTGCGACGACTCCAGGGGTCCAAGACAGCGCTTCCTCGTATGAACGATGACGGCGCGTAGTCTACTGTGCGGCACGCGGTGGTCAAGCGGTGTCCGATCCTGCGGTATCGGAATGTGCTATCCAGGCGCATCTGTAGAGTTCGAACGCATCACGCTTCTCAGCTGTTTCATGCTGCACCCCTTAGGTTGCGATCCGGTGAAGGATTTATAGAGCTTCCGCTTCCGGATCGTTGCGGCAGTAGACATAGGCGACGCCGCTCAACCGCCGGTTGAGTTCCTGGAATCCGTCGAGCATTTCCCAAGCCGGGTACGGCAGGCCCGTATGGCTATTCTTGGCCTGGATGAGCCAGCGGCTGTTGTCCTGCTTCCGCTCGAGAATCTTGCGCCCCAGCTCCGGTCGCTCGCGCATCAGCATCCGCGCCACCGTGTTCAACTGCTGGTTGAACCGGCCGCCAGCCTCGATCAGCAGAGGCCGTGCAGCCGCCACCCGGTCCGGGCTTTCCTGCAGCAACCGCTCGATCGAGTGGCAGAGGTCGGGTCCGAGCGTTCTGAGCACGATGGGCAGCTCGCGCATGAAATCGTCCATGGTTTCCTTCAGCGCACGGTCTTCCGCGCCGAGCGCGTCGTCGGGGATGGCGTCGAGAAAGACGACCATCTCGTCGCTGCCCGCCCGGATCTCCTTGCAGCGCTGGTCGATGTCAGCACTGGCGTTGTCTGCGAGCGTGCCGGATTCGACTGCACGCATGAGCGTCGTGAGTATGAGGTGAAGGTTGTCGAAGACCCGAAGCGTCTCGCGCAGGGCCGCATTGGTCGCCAGGGCCGGGTTTTGGAGCAGCGATGGATCCAGACGGGTGGCGCTGGGTGTCTGCACCGCAGTTTCCGGGACCACGGCCTTCACGAACCGCTCGAGCGTCCCCGCAAACACGATGGCGCCCGCTGCGATGAGATTGAACAGCGTGTGCGTCCAGGCGGCTTGCTGCAGGACGTTGCCGGGCAATACCTCCAGGGCGCTGGTCGGCAGAACCAGCAAGACCGCAGCGCCCAGCAGCGCCAGAGGGAGCTTGATCATGAGCGCGGCCAGCCCCAGCCGGCGGCCCTGGGTGTCGGCCCAGCCCGCGATCACGACCGTCAGCACCAGGCCGATGTTGGCGCCGAGTACCCACAGCATCAGCATGTACATGCTCACCTGGCCGCTGGCGACCAGCGCCAGCGCCACCGCGATGGACGCGGTGGCGCTTTGCACCAGCAACGTCAGGAGCACCGCACCGATGAGGAACAGCAAGGGCAACTGCCCCAGCGCGGCGAAAAGGTCCTGTACTGCCGGGTCGTCCCCCAGAGCCGAAGCCGCCTGCCTGAGCAGGCCCATGCCCAGCAGCATGAAGGCAAAGGCCAGCATGGCCTGACCGGCGCCGCGCGGGCGCGGAGATTCGACGAACAGAAACAACGCGGCTCCCACCGCCAGAAACGTGCTGGTGTAGGCCTGCAGGTCCAGGGCGAGCACCTGGATGAGGATCGTGGTGCCCAATTGCGCCCCCAGCAGCGCTGCCAGCACATTGCGCCAGGACACCGTGCCTCGCCGGGTCATCTGCACCGACAGCATGGCCGTCGCTGTCGATGACGGCATGACGACTCCGCCTGCAAACCCGCCGATGAAGGCGCGGCTTCGCGTCCGGGTGAATCCCTGCAGCCAGTCCAGTAGATCGCCGCCCATGATCCGGGCAAAGCCTTTGCGCAGAAATCGCAGGCCGAAGAGGATCAGCAGGACGCCTGCGGCGAGATTGATCAACTCCATCCGTTTCACCCCTCTGGTCTGCGCGGTCCGAGTTTGGCCCACGCACGGCGGTGGTAGGGTCAGCAGCGGATTGCGAACACGCAAACGAGACATGCCCCAGCCCTGGCGGATCACCAGCATGTTGTGACGGTGTGATTATGCGTGGGTCAGCCGCCTGCGAAGCACTTTCGATAGACGACCACATTGAGGGGGATTTAACGCGAGCGCCAGCTAAGGCAACGGTCACTGCCTGGTTGACGACTCAAAATGGGCCCCGTGCGCTGGGTAGAACGGCGCGAAGAATACGCCGCCACCGAGGCATGTCAGTATGCACGTCGGCGGAGGATTGCAATGTCTGGAGATTGATTCATGTGGCCTGAACTCATCACCCTGCTCAACTATCTGCTGATCACAGTTGCCGCCATCTTCGTCATCGTCAATCCGCTGACGACGGCGTTCGTGTTCATGTCGCTGTTGCCCTACGCCAGCGACAAGCGACGGGAGCAGGTGGCGCGGCGTGCGGTGCTCATGTCGACGGGCATTTTTTTCGTGTTCGCTCTGCTTGGCGGCATCATTTTTCAGCTCTTCGGCATTACCCTCGAGGCCTTCCGCATTGCGGGCGGCATCATCCTGTTCGGCATCGCCATGGGCATGATTCGGCAGGGAGGCGACCAGGTTGATCAGGTGGATCTGCTTGCCGGGGATGACGACAGTGATCATTCTCCTGCCGCCAAGCATGCTCAGAGTCTGGCCATCATTCCGCTGGCCATTCCGTTCATCAGCGGACCGGGCTCCATCGCCACGGTGATGATCCTGACCAGCGAGGCGCCGACGATCTGGCACATCGGGCTGGTGTTCGTGGCCATTCTCATCACCACGTCCGCCTGCTACTTCGCTATGCTCTACTCACGGGTGCTGGTGGAGCGGCTCGGTGATGTCGGCAAAGTGATCGTGACCAAGGTGTTCGGTCTGATCCTGGCGGTGATTGCGGTGCAGTTCGTGATCAACGGTGTAACTGACGTCTGGGTTGGTCTGGCGGCAGCCTCCGCAGCATGACGCCCGCGCCGAGCTTTGCGGATGCGCTCGCCGTCTGGTGGCGCATCGGCTGGCTCAGCTTCGGAGGACCGGCCGGTCAGATCGCGCTCATGCACCGGGTTCTGGTGCAGGAGAAGGGCTGGCTGGACGAAGCCCGCTTCCTGCATGCACTCAACTACTGCATGTTGCTGCCGGGTCCTGAGGCGCAACAGCTCGCAGTCTATGCGGGCTGGCTGCTGCACGGCGTCAAGGGTGGCGTCGTCGCCGGCCTGCTGTTCATCCTGCCTGGTGCGCTGGTCATCCTGGCGCTGTCCTGGCTGTACGTATTGCTTGGCGATCTGGCGCTTGTCGAGGGCCTGTTTTTCGGTCTGAAGGCTGCAGTCCTGGCCATCGTCGTGCAGGCGCTGCTGCGCATTGCCGCGCGCACGCTGCGCGGTTGGCTGCATCCTGTGCTGGCGGTGGGCGGCTTCGTGGCCCTGTTCGCGTTCGATCTGCCGTTTCCGCTGGTGGTGCTCGGGGCGGGTGCCATCGGCTTCGCGGTCGCGGCCGTCCGGCCTCGGCAGGCTGAGGTCGCAGGCGAAGCGGCCGGCGTCGACGTGGTGTCGCGCCCCGGGACGTTCGCAGCGGCCATGATCTTTCTTGGTCTCTGGCTTGGAACGCTGGTGGCACTGCTGGGGCTGCTCGGTCCCGACGACGTCTTCAGCCACATCGGTCTGTTCTTCTCGAAGCTTGCGCTGGTGACCTTCGGTGGCGCCTACGCTGTGCTGGCGTACGTGGCTCAGCAGGGCGTGGAACATTACCAGTGGCTGGAACCTGGCGAGATGCTCGACGGTCTCGCGTTGGCGGAGACGACGCCCGGACCGCTGATCCTGGTCACTCAGTTCGTGGGTTTCCTCGGCGGTCTGCGCCATGGGGCCGCAGACGCGCCGCTGCTGATGGCGACGCTGGCGGCGCTGCTCACGACCTGGGTTACGTTCCTGCCCTGCTTTCTGTGGATCTTTCTCGGCGCGCCCCATGTGGAGAAACTGCGGTCGCAGCCGGCATTGGCGGCGGCGCTCGCGGCCATCACCGCGGCCGTGGTGGGCGTCATTGCCAATCTGGCCCTGTGGTTTGGACTCAATGTCCTGTTCCGGGAGCGGACTGCGATCACGGGCTGGGGTCTCGATCTTCGCCTGCCGGTGCCCGGCAGTGTGGACGTGGCGGCGGCGGTGCTGGTGGCGATGGCCTTCGTACTGGCCTTCGTCCTGCGTCTCGGCCTGTTCCCGCTGCTTGGCGTGAGCGCCCTGCTCGGGTGTGTCTGGATGCTGTTCCTGGCAGCATGAGCGCATGCTCGAGTTCTATCATCGCCTTGCGTTGCGACTGTGGCCGATCCGCTGGTTGTTCTGGCTGCTCGGTGCAGTGGGCGTGGCAGCGTTCGCAGTGACGCTGTTCGGACCCACGCAGTGGCGCGTGGAGGTCTACAACGTCTGGGCCATGACGGCCCTGCTCTGGGCTGTACTCGGCACTGCCATCGCCCATGGATTCGCTACGCCTCTGCCTCAGCGGGATCCCTCAGCCGGGGCGGGCGCGCGGCTCTGGACGGGACTGCAGCGGGGGCTGCTGATGCTGTTTGCGCTCATCGTGACCGGTCTCGCGCTGGCCGTCGGCTTCGCGACGCTGCGGGCAAGTGGCATGCTGCTGCAGGCGGCGGGGGGTTGACGTGCTCTGGGGCATCTTCGCCGAAGTGGTTCTCGTCCTGCACGGGGCGTTCATTCTGTTCGCCGTGTTCGGGGGCCTGCTGGCACTGCGCTGGCGCTGGCTGGTGCTGCTGCATGTGCCCTGTGCCGTTTGGGCGGCCCTGGTGGTGACTGCGGGCTGGATCTGTCCGCTTACGCCCCTGGAGCAGTGGCTGCGTCTGCGCGCCGGCGACGAGGGCTACACCGGCAGTTTCATCGAGCACTATCTGATTCTCCTGATCTATCCGCCGGGACTGACGCGTACGTTGCAGGTGCTGCTGGGGCTGGGCGTAGTCGCGATCAATTTCGGCATCTACGGCTGGCTATGGCGTCGTCACGTGAGTCGTCGCCATGGTTCCTGACAGGAAATATCCATCGAAGGAGTGTGAGCATGACGCAAGCATGGGACGTACAGGTTCGACGCGACGATCTGCGCCAGCATCGTCAGGTGGCGCTGCCGGCAGCGAAAGATGTGGTCATTGCCGACGGTGAGGTGCTGCTCGGCGTCGACGTGTTCGCACTCACCGCTAACAACGTCACCTACGCGGTCGCCGGTGACATGATGAACTACTGGGATTTCTTTCCTGCCGAAGAAGGCTGGGGCCGGGTGCCGGTCTGGGGGTTCGGCGACGTCGTGCAGTCCCAAGCTGAGGGCGTCGACGTCGGAGAACGCTTCTACGGCTACTTTCCCATGGCCAGTCATGTGGTCGTTGCCCCGACCCGCGTGGGTCCCCAGGGCTTCACCGATGGCGCCGCCCATCGCCAGCACCTGAATCGCGTCTACAACAGCTATCAGCGCGTCAGCGCGGATCCGGGTTACGACCCCGCCCGGGAGGCAGAGCAGATGCTGCTGCGACCGCTTTTCATGACCTCGTTCATGCTCGACGACTATCTCGCGGACAGTGAGTTCTTCGGGGCCGAGCAGGTGCTGCTCACCAGCGCGTCGAGCAAGACCGCGATCGGCCTTGCGCATCTGCTGCACGGGAATCGAGGCGACCGGATCGCCGTGATCGGGCTCACGTCGGAGCGCAATCGATCCTTCTGTGAGGCGCTGGGCTGTTACCACAGCGTGGTGACCTACCCGGAGCTGGAATCACTGGCGGCCAGCGCGCCCAGCGTGGTGGTGGACATGGCGGGCGATGCGCCGCTGCGTTCCCGCATCCACCAGCACTTCGGCAAGGCCCTGCGCCACGATTGCATGGTGGGCGTGACGCACTGGGAAGCGCCAGCGGAGCAAACGGAGCTGCCGGGTCCGAAACCGGAAATGTTCTTTGCCCCCACTCAGATTCAGAAGCGGGCATCGGACTGGGGTCCGGGCGGACTCGAGCAGCGCGTCGGCGCCGCCTGGACAACGTTTCTCGGCAGCAGTCGCGACTGGTTCGAGGTCCGCCATGAGCGGGGTGCCGATGTCGTGGTCAAGCGCTGGCTGGAAGCGTTGGAGAACCGCTTGCCGCCCTCATGCGGGCAGTTGCTGTCGCTCTAGGCGCAATCGGCCATGGTAGACTCTCGCGCCGTTTCAGCTGACGTATCGAGAGGCGTGGGTCATGGATCGTAATCGAGTTCCGGTACTGGTCGGGGTGGGGCAGGTCACCGAGAAGCAGCCCGATCTCGACCGGGTGTCGAGCCCCGTCGATCTCATGGAGCAGGCAACCTGGCGCGCCGTGGAGGATGCCGGCATCGCCCGCGAGCGCCTTGCCGACGTCGACGTGCTCACCGTGGTGCGCAGCTTCAAGGAGTCCACCCGCAACTCACCTGCCGCGCTGGCGCGGCGGGTGGGCGCAACGGCCGCCCGACAGTGGCTCACGCCCAACGGCGGTAACATGCCGCAGTCTCTGGTGAATCGCTACAGCGAAGCGATTGCGCGCGGCGAACTGCGATTCGTGCTGCTGTCGGGTTCGGAGGCCATCGATAACTTCCGCCGCCTGCGCAAGGCCGGGACGACGCCGGATTGGGAAGAGCCGGCCGAAGCGGATGCCGAGTACCTGTTTCCCGAGAAGCAGATGTGGAATGAAGCCGAGCAGGCCCACGGGC
>SKUB01000370.1 GCA_007122315.1 Pseudomonadales bacterium
CGCTGCCCAGCGAGTTCATCGCGGCCGAAGCCAGCTTCGGCCGCGCGCGCGAGCAGCTCTACGCAGATCTGGAGGCGCGCCTCGATGGGCTGTCGCCAGAGAGTCAAGTGGCCATCGAACGCAGTCTGGACACCATCGCCGCAGCGCTCGTCGATCTTCGTGCGGCGCTTGCCGACGAACCGCTGGACCCCGTTTTGCAGCATCTGCTGCTCAATCTCTATAGCCAGGAGTTGGCCGTCCTCGGCCAACTCGAACGCAGCACCCGTATGGTGCAGGACAGGAGCATCGAGCTATGAAACATGTCTCTGAATGTGCCGGGCGCACGCTTCGCACCCTGCTCGCCCTGTTGCTGCTGGCTGGTTCCGCTTCGGTCCATGCGGCCGAGTTCGAGCAGACCCTGGCGGCAGATCCGGACGGCGAGGTGGAGGTGCGGAACCTGGCGGGATCGGTACGCGTGAGCGGCTGGGATCGAGCCGAAGTGGCCATTCTCGCACGCCTCGAATCCGGTCAGGACGTCGACGTGAAGGCGCGCAATGGCCGCATCCTGATCGAAGTCAGCCAGTCCGATCAGCGCCGGCCGCGTGAGGCACACCTCGAATTGCGCGTCCCCCGACAGACCAGTCTGCGCATCAGTGCCATCAGCGCCGATCTGGAGACAGACGAGGTCCTCGGTGACCTGCACCTGCAGACCGTCAGCGGAAGTGTGGACAGCCGAGGTTTCGGTTCCAACATCGAAGCGCAAACCGTGAACGGACACATCCGCGTTCACGGGTCCGGGCGACCCGGGCGCGTGGAACTCGGGACCGTGAACGGCGCCATCCACGTCGAAAACGCCGCGGGACGTTTGGAGTTGTCCACGGTGAACGGGAACGTCGAAATCGCGGGCGGACACTTCGAACGGGTCCGACTCAATGGCGTCAATGCTGCCATCCGCGGCCATCTCCAGCTGACCGACGATGGTCGCTTCGAGGCCGACAGCGTCTCAGGCAGCCTCGCCATCAGGCTGCCTGCCGATCTGCCGGCACGTTTCGATCTGAACTCGTTCTCAGGGCGGATTCAGCCCTGCAACGGCCACACGGCCGAGCGCGCGAGTCGGCATGTGCCGGGCTCTCGCCTGGTCTTCACCCGCGGCGCGGGGACGGCCGTGGTGCGGGCGCGCAGCATGAGCGGTGAGATCGCACTGTGTGAGCCTGCCGCAATCGGCGGGACAGCAAGCCCTGGGTGACGATTCGCAGCCCGAGTACATCGCGGTAGCAGGCCGCTGGATCGGCATTCAGCGTCACCAGGTCGCGCCCGCCCGGCGAACGCCAAAAGGGGTACTCCGTTGCCCTGCCGGCTCCATCCTGGGCAGTCTGGCACCTGCCAGAACCTCCACCGTCTGGCCGCGGTCCAATGAACCAGATGACATCGTGACTCTGGAGACTGTTGCATGACGACTCGGCTGTTCCTTGCGTCGCTGCTATTGCTCCTGTTCTCGACCACAGCGCCCACGGCACGCACGGAGCTGCCAGCTGCCCCGGTGGATCCGGGGAGTGTGCTGGCCGACTACGTGGCCCGTCCGGACGACAGCTTCGAGTGGTGGCAGCGCTCGACCAGCAGCGTCGGCAACGGCAGCGAGTACGTCGAGCTCATCCTGACCTCCCAGACCTGGAAGGGCATTCCCTGGCACCACCAGCTCTACATCATCCGCCCTGCAGACGTGGACGCGGACTCACCGCACGCGCTGTTGATGGTGGATGGGGGACGCTGGCGCGACCCCCTGCTGCAGCCTCCGGAAAGCAGCGAGCCGCTGCCCGACAACGCCGATCTGTTCATCGAGATCGCCGAGCACCTGCGCGCGCCGGTCGCGGTGCTGCGCCACGTTCCGCACCAGCCATTGTTCGACGGCCTGACTGAGGATCATCTGATCGCGAAAACGTTCGCATCCTTCCTGGAAACCGGTGACCCCGACTGGCCGCTGCTGCTGCCGATGGTCAAGAGTGCTGTCCGGGCCATGGACACTGTGGAGGCATTCGCAGCCCAGGAATGGGGTCTGGCCACGAACGCGTTCACGGTGATCGGCGCGTCCAAGCGCGGCTGGACCACCTGGCTGACTGGCGCCGTGGACGACCGCGTTGCCGCCATCGCACCGATCGTCATCGACATGCTCAACACCGACGCGTACCTGCGCCACGCCGAGCGCGTCTGGGAACAGCAATCCGCGGAGATCGAACCGTACACCGAACTGGGGCTGCACGAGTCCCTCGAGAGCCCCAGCCGGCAGGCGCTGCTGCGTATCGTGGATCCCTGGCATTACCTCGAGACGCTGTCGCTGCCCAAGCTCCTCATTCTCGCCACCAACGACGAGTACTGGCCGCTGGACACCCTCAATCTCTATTGGGACGAGCTGCCCGGCGAAAAGCACGTCATCTACGTTCCGAACAATCGCCACCGGGTGGAGGACTTCACGCGCATCGTCACTGGCGTCATCGCACTGCACGAGCACGCCGCTGGTAAGGCCAGGCTGCCGCAGATGCAGTGGGATTACCGCAGCAACGCGACGAACGTCGAACTCGTCGTCCAGTCGGACCCGCAGCCCGACCGCGTTCGCGTCTGGCTCGCCGAGAGCGACACAAGGGACATGCGCAAGGCGGAGTGGACTGCCCATACGGTGGAGCCGGAGAACGGCCGAATCCGGTATCGGGCCGAGCCGGCCACCGACCGTTACCGGGCCCTGTTCGCGGAAGTCGAGTACAC
>SKUB01000315.1 GCA_007122315.1 Pseudomonadales bacterium
GCGTTGCGCCGCTTGCAAAGGCAACCAGCCTTCCCTGCGCGACGCGCCTTGCCACTGCACCGGCAATCACCCGCAGAGCCGTGGAGGAATAGATCAGCACTTCCTTAGGTGTGTTGCGGCCCGGCAATGCGTTGGAGGCTGTCGTGGAGACTTCCCAATGCCTGCGTTTGGGCGCAGCATTTGCAGATTCCAGGGAGGGTTTCCCCATGGCACTACCCGCTTTCACGTTGCATGTCGTCGATGTCTTCGCAGACACTCCGCTGGCCGGGAATCCTCTTGCCGTCATAATCGCAGATCGGTTGCCGGACAGCGAGCTGCGGCAGGCCATCGCGCGCGAGACCAATCTCTCGGAAACCACCTTTCTCGGTCCCTGCGCGGATCCTGATGGCGCCTGGTCCGTGCGTATCCACACACCGAGTGAGGAGCTGCCGTTTGCAGGCCATCCGGTGCTGGGCACGGCCTGGGTGATTCGCGAGCGGTTGCTCGACGATCGGCCACGGGCGCTGCTCTTGCGTACGGGCAAAGGTCCGGTGGCCGTCGGCTTCGAGGGAGACGGAGCCGATGCCTTGGTCTGGCTGCAGGCACCGGAAGCGGAGTTCGAGGATCTGCCCGTCGCTGAACTGGAAGGGCTGGTGGACGACGCGTTCCTTTCGGGGCCACTTCCTGGTGTCGTCGGCCATAATGGCCCGACCATGATGCTGGTCTCCGCTGCGGATGCCGCCGCGCTTGCGGACCCGCTGACGGATCTCAACGCCTTGACGGCGTTACTGCGCCGTACCGGACGGAGCGGCATCCTCATGGCTGCACCCCTCGGGAGCGAGGGCGAGCAGCCGGGCTGGGAGGTGAGGGTGTTCTTCCTCGCGGGCACGCTGCGGGAAGATCCCGCCACGGGCAGCGCGGCCGCCCTGTTTGGCGATGTACTCAGACACAACGGGCAGACCGGAGCCTGCGTGCTGCGTCAGGGGCTCGCCATGCAGCGGCCCTCCCGCTTGTATCTGCGCATTCCGGATCAGGGGCCCATTGCCGTCGGCGGGCAGGTGCAGCCGGTCTGGTCCGGTCGCAACGGCTGACCGTGTCCGCGCGCCCTTGATCGCGTTCAAGGGGCATGTGCGTGGAGGTAAGCACTGCCCCAGGGGCGAAAATCGAAGTGTTCCTGGATTTTTCTGAAAATCAAAGGTTTGCGCTGAGCGCGTCGTCTGGCCCCACGCCTGCTCTGACATTTCTATCGGGGGGGAGTAATCTTTGCGGAAAACCAAGCCGCCTGGTTCCCCATGATCAAGCAGACCCGATCCGGTTTTTTCTTCCGAGCCGCTGTGAGCGGACTGTTCTGTCTGTTCCTTGTCTATCCGCTGACGTCGACCGCACAGGCCGCCGTCGAAGAAACCCCGCCGCCGGAACTCTCCGGTGATGAGGCGGCGCCATTCGATGCTGATGCAGAGAACGAGGCACCTGAGGCCGAGGCTGTCGATGAAGAAGCCTCCGGCCCGCCTGCGATTGCCTCAGATGAAATCGACCGGGGGCTTGATCCGGAATTGCGGGTCAGCGTCAGCGGCTACGTCGATGGCCTGATAGCCGCGCTGCGACGTGAACATAGCCTTGCGGCGGTCAGTGTGGCCGTCGTCAAGGATAATGAGCTGCTCATGGCAAGTGGCTATGGCATGGCGGACCTTGCTCAGGGCCGGCCTGTCCATGCGGACGAAACCCTGTTCCGGATCGGCTCAGTCTCCAAGACCTTTACCTGGACCGCCGTCATGATGCTGGCCGAACGCGGTCAGCTCGATCTCGATGCGGACGTCAATCAGTACCTGACGGAACTGCAGATCCGTGACGCCTTCCGCGAGCCCGTGACTCTGCGACACCTGATGTCACACCGCGCGGGTTTCGAGGACACCCTGCAACTGTTTGCGGTGCGGGACGACGATCCGCGCAGCCTTGGCGAGCTGCTCGCCGCCCAACAACCGAAGCGCGTCTTTGCACCTGGAACGCGGACCTCGTACTCCAACTGGGGTTCGGCGCTTGCAGCACATATCGTCGAAGAAGTTGCCGGCGTGCCCTACGGCGAGTTCCTGCGTGATGAAATGCTGTTGCCGCTGGGCATGCGCAGTACCACCTGGACGCCGCCGGCAGAGATGCCGCCCGAGTTGCGTCAGCATCTGGCCACAGGCTACAAGCGCGATCAGGGTGCTCTGGGACTGCAGGGCTACCTGCAGCTGGGCGCGTATTGGCCGGCCGGGGGCATGGCGAGCACTGCGACAGACATGGCTCGTTGGATGCGCTTTCACCTCAACGGCGGGACGCTCGACGATGTCAGGCTGCTCGACGCGGCTTCACATGCAGAGCTCTGGAGTCGCGCCTTTGACGACCGACCGGCCGGCGCAGACGTTGCCCATGGTTTCATTGATCGTCCTTACCGGGGGCTGCGCACGCTTGGGCACGCTGGTGGCACTGCAGCCTTTCTGACCAACATGGTGCTGATTCCAGAGCTCGATCTGGGCGTGTATGTCTCGCAGAACGGCGCCTGGAACATGGCCATCATGTCATTGCCGGACCTGGTGGTGGATCGCCTCATCGGCCAGCCCTATGTGCCTCTGCTCGGTGCCGAGGACGACGAAGACGAGGCCGTCGGAGAGATTGCGGAGCTGGCCGGCACCTACCTGAACAACCGTCGGGTGTTCTCGACGTTCAGCGCGCTCCTGGGCGGCTTGAACCTCAGCATCCTGACGCCGGTTGGTGACGACGGTTTCTCGGTCAACCTGCTGGGACTGCCCAAGTTGTACCGGCAGGTAGCAGGAGAAACGGATCTGTATGAAGCCGCTGACGGTGACCGCGTTGCCATCATCCGCGATGACGCCGGCAAGGCCGTGGCGCTGGCCGACGGCATGGGCGTGCACACCTATGAACGCCTCAATCTGCGGACGCATCCGGGCACGCTTGCTGCGCTGCTTGGCCTGAGCCTGCTGCTCGCCATTACCCGTTTGCTGGGCGCGTGGCGCCGCTTCGGCAAAGGCCGGAACCGGGGATTTGCGTCTTGGGTCGCCGGGAGCGTCGGCCTGCTGTCTGCACTGGTGGTGTTCGTGTTCTTCGCGTCCGTGGTCTACCTGGTTGTCAGCATGCTTGACTTCGATCTGGCGACCATGGCGGACAACTACCCGGCGCCAGCGATGTTCTATACCCACTATGCCGGCTGGATGGTGGCCGGCGCCGCCCTGGCCATGGTGTTCAGCCTTTGGCCGGCCTGGACACAGTCCAATTGGGGCATATTCCGGCGCCTGCACTTCACTCTTTTCGCTTTGGTCCTGGCGCTGTCCGCGCTGCTCTTGTGGCAGTGGCGTGTCATAGGCGCTGCTGTCATCTGACAAGCGGAGAGCAGTGGGTCAGACCACGCTGTCTGAACCGTTGGAAGTTCGCTTTCGCGCTGGAAAATCGTGGTCGGTGGACGCGGGGTCCTGCCGGGCTTGACTGGGCGGGGCAGGGTCACGGAAAGATTTCGATGAGCGTGCCTTCGTCTATGGCGTCCCAGACGTAGTCCATGTACTCATTGCGCAGGGCGATGCAGCCCTCGGTCCAGTTGGAATACTGGAACTCCAGCGACAGCCAGTCGAAGCCGTTGCGCTGACCGTGGATCATGATCAACCCACCCGGTTCGACACCACGCGCTGCAGCTCGTGCCATGTCCTCCTCGTTGGGGTAGGAAATGCGGATGGCCTTGTGAAACGCGCTGTCCTCTTTCTTGAAGTCGAGCGTGTAGCGACCCTCAGGCGTGCGCCCGTCCCCCTCCTGCAGTTTGTGGCCCTCGGGGTTGCGGCCGAAGGCGACCGGGAACGCCGCGAACGCTGCACCCTCCCGCATGAGGTAAAGCATGGATTCCGACTTCTGGACCACCACTAGATCTGCCTTCTCCACGAACCTCGCCGACGCGGAGGCTGCGAGCAAGGCGAGACCGAGGAGCACGAGCAATGGGACACGCATGAAGGCCCCCTGACGAGCGTTGCGCACTGGTTCGGATCATACCGCCGCTCGCGCGAACCCAGAACGGGGCGCGAGGGGATCCCAGTGTTCCGGGCTGTGCGCGCTGCTCTTCAGGCAGTGGCCTGTCATGGGTGTTGCAGTCCTCTGGCATCAGGTGGCGCGGCAAAAGTGCTTCTGGCGTGCTAAGCCGCCGTCGACCAGGGATTGGCGCGCTCGATCAGCAGTGCTGCATCGGTGCCGCGGGGCAGCACACCGAAGTGATGTCCCGCCTGTTCGAGGCGCGTGTTGCAGAACGCTTCCGCCACCGCAGTCGGACCATGTTGCAGGAGGATGGATCCCTGCAGTGCCAGCGCCATGCGCGCGACCAGATCCCGGGCCCTGAATTCGGCCTCCCTGGAGTCGGCGAGGGCATCCTTCAGCGCTTGCACGTGGTCGTCGTAGGCAGAATGGCGCCCCAGAGCCGGCTCGATCTCCGCCACGAAGGCGTCCCGTACCGCGGGCGTCCTGCTCAGTGCGCGCAGCACGTCCAGGCACTGGACGTTGCCGCTGCCTTCCCAGATCGGGTTGATGACGGCTTCGCGGTACAGGCGCGGCATGATGCAATCCTCCATGACACCGTTGCCGCCGAGACACTCCATGGCCTCGTAGGCCAGCTGCGGCCCGCGCTTGCAGATCCAGTACTTGCCAACGGCCGTCCCCAGCCGGAACAGCAGGGCCTCGTGTTCGTCCGCTTCCCGCCGGTCGAGGGCCCGACCCATGCGCAGGGTCAGCGCAATGGCCGCTTCATATTCGAGGGCCAGATCGGCCAGTACGTTGATCATCAGCGGTTGTTCCACCAGCCGCGCGCCGAACGCGCGGCGCTGCGAGCAATGATGGATGGCCTGGCTCACGGCCATGCGCATCTGGGCACTGGAGCCGATCATGCAATCGAATCGGGTCAGCGCCACCATCTGAATGATGTTGGCGACCCCGCGTCCCTCGTCGCCCACCAGCCAACCCTCCGCGCCACGCAGTTCCACTTCGCTGGAGGCGTTGGACTGGTTGCCCATCTTGTTCTTAAGGCGGATCACCTGCAGTGGGTTCTTGCTGCCATCGTCGCACCAGCGGGGTACCAGAAAGCAGGACAGTCCTTCGGGAGCCTGCGCGAGCATGAGGAACAGATCGCACATGGGCGCAGACAGAAACCACTTGTGACCCACTAGCCGATACGGCCGCCCTGGTCCGGGGTTGGCAAAGGGCGTCGCCGCGGTCGTGTTCCTACGCACGTCCGAGCCACCCTGCTTCTCGGTCATGCCCATGCCCACGGTCAGCGCATGTTTCTCGGCCGGCGGCACATTGCGCGGGTCGTAGTCGCAGGCGAGCACCTTGGACTCGAAGCGTGCGGCCAGATCAGGCTGGAGACGCAGCGTTGGGATGGAGGCGAAGGTCATGGTGATCGGGCAGCCGTGTCCGGCCTCGGCCTGAGCCTGAAGGACGTACTTTGCAGCCCTTGCCACATGAGCACCGGGTCGCGGGTCGCGCCAGGGGGCGGCGTGCAGGCCCTCGCCGAGCGAGCTGGCCATAAGGCGGTGGTAGGCGTCGTGGTAGCGCACCCGGTCGATGCGGCGGCCGAAGCGATCGTGGGTGTCGAGTTCCGGTTTGTAGTGGTTCGCCAGCGCGCCGAGTTCCAGGTGAGCTGCGGAGCCGGTCAGCCGCCCGAAGCGCGAGAGGTCATCCTCCGCCCAATCCGCTCCTTCTCTGCGAACAGCCTCCTGCAGTGGAATATCTGCGCCGTAGCTGTCGTAGCCGCTGAATTCGACGCCGGCGTTCTCCACCGTGTGGGTTTCGCCGAGGGCGTTGTGTGTGTTCGAGGCGAGATCCTGGTTCGGCTGGATCATGGGGAACTCCTCCACGAGTGTGAGGAAACGAATCTACTGTCCCATCTGGCACGTTCAATGAAAACGGTAATGCCCCGGGTTCATGGCAAGGTTGCCTGCAGGTGCTCCGGGCGACACGCCCGGCTGCCTGCGGTAGTCTTCGAGTCTACAATGTCGTCTGGAGATGGGTCACGATGCGTCAACATGATGGACCATTGCCGGAAGTCAGCAAGGCCGAGCATCAGGTCCTGGACAGACTTTGGCTAAGTGGAGATATGGGTGTCCGGGAGATTCACGAGGCGCTGCAGAACGGTTGGTCCTACTCCACGACGAAGACTGTAGTTGATCGCATGGCGAACAAGGGCCTGATCACGCGGGACAAGCGACACGGAGTCTACGTCTATGGTGCGGCTATCAGCCGGCCGGCGGGCCTCGCACGTTGGTTGCGGTTCTTCGCGGATCAGTTACTCGGGGTGGATCGCTCCACGGCGGTGGCGATGTTCGGACACAGCAAGAAACTCGACAGCGAGGAAATTGCGGAGCTCGAGCGTTTGGTGGATGAACTCGACGACGGAGTCGACGGCAGGAGCTGACGCTTACGCTGCGGAGGCGTGTTCTGCATCTGGGAGGGTGGATGCACGCGGGACAACTGGACCTGATGAGCTATCTGCTGCTGGTAGAGATGTTCTATCGCAGTGTGTATGTCTTTGTGCTCTGCATTCCTGCCATCGTCCTGAGCTGCTTGTTGAGGCACCGGTTGCCGATGCTGCAGTTCGTCATCTGGGCACTGGTTCTTGTTCGCGCCGTTCTGCCTGCCGGCTACGCCGTGCCGTTCAGCGTTCGCGAGGCGCTGATACCCTTGCTGCCGGACCTGTTCGGATTCGTGGAATTGCGTCTCGCGCTCGTTGGACACGGTTGGTTTGCCGTGGCGAGCCCAGCCCTGACTGAAACGTTGCCCTGGCTCACCTGGCACGTTGCGGCCGTTCTCCTCTGGGTCACCATCAGCAGCGTACTGCTGTGGCGATTTTTCTCCCTGCGTCGCCACTACCGCGCACTGTACTCGGCTGCCGAACCCGTCATGGATACAGCGGTCGCTGAAAGCATCAAGCGCTGGCGAATGCGTTTTCGCATCGGGCGACGGATCATGCTGCGAACGGGCGATGCGGCGGTTTCACCCTTCACCATCGGTGTCTTTCGGCCCGGCATCTATATGCCCCGGTCGCTACTCGAGGCGGCAGACAACGATGAGCTCGATGCCATCCTGGGCCACGAGCTTGCCCACGTACAGCGCCTGGATGACCTCTGGATCATGCTGCAGGGGCTGCTGAGAAGCGTTTTTTTCTTCCTGCCCCCTGTGCATCTCGCCGCCAGCCAGCTCAACCGGCAGCGAGAGTTGCTGTGCGATCAGCTTGCCGTCAATCGCGGTCAGCTGTCGGCAAGAAGCTATGGGCGCAGCTTGCTGGCGGTGATTCGCCGGACCATGCCAGGAAACCCACATGCAGCGCCGGCCCATCTGATCGGGGACGCCGCATTCTGCTCGACCCGGATCGCCGCCCTCAGGGATGCTGCAGGTGCCGGGGTTCGAGGGGTCGGTGTCAGCGTGCTGGTGTTCGCGCTCGGAATCCTGTTCGTGTTACCGATGCATCCCCACGAGAGGGGGCAGTGGGCGAAGGCAGAGCGGTTCCAGCAACGCGCAGCAGCGATGATGCCTGCCACTGCACCGAGCTTTCGCATGCCCCTTGAAGGGGCCGAGTTCGGCGGGGGATTCAGAATGCTCCCGCCGGGTGAGCGTGTCTCCTACAGTTTTCACACCGGGCTCGATCTCATCGCGCCCGAAGGCAGCCCCATTCTTGCCATGGCCGAAGGCACGGTAGAGCGGGTCGTCGTCGGCGCGCGCGATCGCATCTCGGCCCGGACCGGCGGGTATGTGGTGATTCGCCACGGCGAATATCTGGCGTATTACACCTATGTTGCGCAGCCGCGGGTCTCGGTTGGCCATACCGTGCTCGTTGGCGAGCAGATCGGTGAGTTGCGGGCGCCTCCTTACTCCCCGGAGGGTAAGTCTGCGCATATGCACCTCGAGATCATGCACAACGGCCGGAGCATCGACCCCGCCCCGATGCTGACCGAGGGTTTCTGAGGAGCGTCACCGTATCGCCCATCCTCCCCCGAGCTCTGGACTACGATGTAGTCTATGAACTACAGTGTAGCCTGAAGTGTACACCAAGGCTCTGAGTACTCCGCTGCACGTTCATGCCTCTGGGGGAGGACGCCATATGTTCGACCAGTCCAACATCATTCGAGCTTCCTTGCTTGTTTGTTCCGGTTCGTTGCTCGGGACAGCGATTCCCGCAGCGAGCCAACAGACTGCTGCGAGTCAGCGGGCAGCCATGCTCGACGAAGTGGTAGTCACTGCCCAACGTCGGGAGGAACGGCTGCAGGATGCGCCCTTGTCCGTGGTGGCGCTCAGCGGCGACGACATGCATGAACGCGGCATCGCGAGCATCAAGGACCTAGCGGATGGCGCAGTGCCTTCCGTCCGCATGGCGCCATTCTTCGGGCGTGCTTCCGCTATCGCTCTGTCAATGCGCGGTATCGCATCGGGGGACGTCACCCAGATCAGTCGCGATCCGAGCTTCGGAATCTACATCGACGGTGTTTATCTCGGCCGCGTTCAGGGTCTCGGCACAGACCTGATCGACGTCGAGCGCATGGAGGTGCTGCGTGGCCCGCAGGGCACTCTGTTCGGACGCAATGCCGTCGGTGGTGCGTTGAACATCGTCTCGCGGCAGCCGGCCGGTGTCTTCGCGCTCCGGCAACGGGCAAGCGTAGGCAACCTCGGCGCGCGCAACCTGTCCACCAGCGTGGACCTGCCGGAGTTCGCGGGCATCAGCATTAAGATCGACGGCCTGTATGCGGAGCGCGATGGCTGGGTCAACAACGACTTCGAAGATCCGGGTCAGAGCTTCGACTACAACTACATGCAGAAGCAGGGGCTGCGTATTGCGGCCCTGTGGGAGCCCACCGATCGTCTGGACGTGCTGTACGCCTATGACACGTCCCGTGATCGCCAGACCAGCGCGTATCCTCATATCGATCGCTTCGTGGACGATCGCCCTGTCGCTCCCATCGTCAGTGTCGAGCCGTCCCGGGTACGCGAAGCTCGATTCGGGGCGCCGCTGCGCCCGAGCCGGGGTGCCGTGGAAGGCCATACGCTCACCGCCAATTACGCGCTAAGCGATAGTCTGACCTTACGCTCGATCAGCTCGTACCGTGAGCTGGAGCAATCACAGCAGGACCAGTGGGCAGGGTCTTTTTTTGGTGCCAACTTTGCGGGCCTTGGCCTGACGGGTCGCCTCAGCGTGGCGGATGTCGAGCAGGACCAGTTCAGTCAGGAGCTGCAGCTGCTGGGTTCGACTCCTCGTCTTGAATATGTCGTTGGGGCTTTTTACTTCGAAGAGGACGGAAAGGACTCGGCTGACACCATCATTCCGCAGCGCTACGTTGATGGTGGTACGGCGGTCGTCACGCTCGATCCCTTTATCGTCAGTCCTTCCCGTTCGAGCCTTGCCAAAGCCCGGTCCCGGGCCCTGTTCGGTCAGATGACCTGGACACCGCCTGTGCTCGAGGATCGGCTGGATGTGACGGTCGGATTGCGCTACACGGATGACAAAAAATCGGGGGCATTGACGTCCATCAGCGGTGCGCCGCCTGAGCCCCCGCTGGAATTCCGCTTCAGCAATGACCGCGTGGACCCGCTCGTTGTCCTGGCCTATCGCTTCAGTGACGAACTGAGCACCTACCTGCGCTGGTCGACGGCTTATCGTGCGGGGGGAGCGAATTCGCGCTCGGCCTCGTTCAATCCGTTTGACGAAGAGGAAGTGATGGCGTGGGAACTCGGCGTCAAGAGCGAGTTCTGGGATCGTCGGGCCCGTCTCAATCTGGCCGCGTTCCACATGGACTATGACGACCAGCAGTTCACGTTCACGTCGCCGCTGAATCCGTCCATCTCAGAGACGGTGAACATTCCAGGGACCGTCAAGATCCGTGGGCTTGAAGCGGATCTTCAGCTCGCTCCCGTCGCGGGCCTGCTGCTGAATGCGAGTTACACCTACACCGATGTGGACTCGCCCGCAGTGACCAATCCTTTCCCCCCCAACCCGGTGTTTCAGCCCAGGGGCGGACTGACTCCGAAGCATGCCGCATCGGGAGCGATCGACTATCAGTTCGAGCCCACCCGGCTCGGTACCCTGCGTACGCGTCTGGATGTCATCTACTCCAGTTCGTTGTTCGTAAGCTCGTTGAGTTCGGACAACGTGGACTCACGCGTGCTCGTGAATGGCCGGGTCGTCCTCGAGGACATTCCGTTGCGCAGTGATGCGATGAATCTCGAGCTGGCGCTGTGGGGGCGGAACCTGTTCGACCGCAAGTACACGTACTTCGACGGTACGCTCGATGCGCAGGGCTTCTCCGGGGCCAGGGCGGTCTGGTACGGGCTACCCCGAACCTTCGGCCTCGAACTCACGTTGCGGATGTGACGGAGGCAGCAATGCGCTTTTGTTTGCCGCGGGTCGCCCGCCGCCAACTCGGCCGTGCATCC
>SKUB01000243.1 GCA_007122315.1 Pseudomonadales bacterium
ACACCGCCAACGCACGTCGCAGCTCACGATTCTCATCCCCATGCAGCCTGCCGCGCAACCGCATCAGGATGGCTTGGAGCTCGTCCGGATCCGGCCACTGCTCCAGCGCGATCATGTCGCTTACGGTGTTGTCATCCGGAAGTCGTCCCGGCGGATCGCGCTCATCCAGCAGAAAGTAGCGCTGGCGTGGCCGATAGGGCCGCAGCGTCCGCGGGACGGCCTGGATCAGCTCCGCGGTGTCCCGGACACTGCGCCACGGTTCCGGGCCGTTGTAGATCACGGCCGGGAAGACCGCCGGCAGACGCCCGCCCGACCGGACCTCGGCGCGCTTGATCAGATCCTGATACAGCAGGCCCACGTAAGTCAGTATCCGCAGTGCCATCCAGGGATCATCGCTGCGCTGGAACTCGAGCAGCAGGTAGATGTAGACGACGGCATCGCGGTGCCGCACGCGCCAGATGATGTCGTCGCTGCGGTCGCGGAGATCATCGGAGACGTAGCTGTGGCTGGCCTTCTCCAAGGTGTCGAAGTCGAGTTCGTCGACCCAGGGCTCAGCGACGTAACCACGCAGAAAGTCGCGCACGACCTGCGGATGGCTGAACAGGTTCTTGTAGGCGTTGTCGTGGTCACCCATGGCGGTCGCCGTGCAGCGTGAGCGGTCCCTTGACGCTACGCCGCCAGGCCGGATCTGCATGACGGGAATATGACCTTCGCGGTGTCAGCCAAATGCCATGCAATCTGCGGGATCACGCTCAACACCACTTGCTCGAATGCTGCGATAGGTCATTAGGAGCGCATATCGCTGGGCCTCAGAAGCCCGCAGGGCGGCGTTGCGATCGGGGACTGCCGCCAGTGATGCGCATGGCATCCATCGCGACGCCCGCTTCGCGGACGTCAGCTCCTACTTTGTGGTTCGGGAATCGAGCGATTCGCAGTGGGAGCGAAGGTCGGCCGCAGGCCGGCCTTGCGATCGCGGACTGCCCTTCGCCTTTAGCACTACGCTGCATCAGGCGTCATCGCGACGCCCGCTTTGCGGACGTCAGCTCCCACCGCGTGGCGCCGGGATCTGGGGTGGTGTCAGTGGGAGCTCACGTCGCCCGCAGGGCGGCGTTGCGATCGGGGACTGCCGTCGAATTCGAGCGTGACGCCGATCGCGACGCACGCTTCGCGCACGTCCGCTCCCACTGGCGGGACGACGGCGAGGCGCGTGGTCCTTCGTCCCTGCCTGTGCCCAAAGCAGTCCCGACCCGCCGAGCCCCGCTGGCTCAACGCCCCTGCGCCATGCGCTTGGCGATGCCATCGAGAAACGCAAACAGTCCGGGCTCCCGCGCGAAACTCCACCGCATCTCCTCACGGTAGTACCAGGCCTGATCCTCACCGCCGATGCGCACCATGCCCGGAGTGAGGTCCTTCGGCGGCTTCCTGCGGGCAGCCTTGAGAAACGGCAGGACCTTGGGCAATCGGGCATGGGCCTCGCGGAACGCGGCCTCCGCCGCCTTGACCTGCCCGAGCCGAGCGTGCGCCAGCACCTTGCCAAACGCGATCTGGACCATATAGTCCCCCGGATAGCGCTCGATCCAGGCCAGCGCCGCTTCGTTCTGCCCGTCCCGCAGCAGCAGGTTCACCAGCACCATTCGCGCACCTACGTGATCCTCAGGATCCAGCGTCAGCACACGCTCGAAGAAGTAAACCGCCTGCTCCACGTCGTCGTCAGCCTCGGCATCGAGCCCGATACGGTAGAGCGTCCGGAGCATGCCGCGATGCTCGATCCAACCCCAAGGCAGCAGCGCCCCCTCCGGAACCCGCTCAAGCCAGTGCTCGACGAGCCGCAACCGATGCTCGAAAAGCGCCTCAACGGGACCGTCCGGCGGAATCGCCTGCAGCACCCGTTCCAGCCCGTCCGGGCTCTGCAGCCCCAGCGGATACGCCTCCAGCCAGGTCAACGGCTCCGGATCCCCTTCGAACAGCGCCTGCTCAGCCGCCTCCACTTCAGACGCCGGCGTCAACATCACCGATGCGCGGCCGTCGTCCATCTCCGGCCCGGGCTCGACCGTGACCGGCCGCAGCGGCTCCTCGAGCGCAGCCTCGATGACCTCATCCCAGGCGTCGGAGGGGTCGGCACCCATCAGTTCTCGCACGTGCGACTCGAGGTCGGCCACCTTGTCTGAGAGGTCCTCGAACATCTGCATCATCACGGGATCCTCGAGCGCGCGTGCAGTCTCCTTCCAGTACGCCAGACGCGCCGCCACTTCATCGAAGCGATCGAGCATCAGCAGCGCCTGGATCTCCATCATGCCGGCCATCGGATTGTCGTCCGCCTCTTCGAGCGCCAATCGCGCCAGGCGCAGCGCCGCCTCGAATTCTTCATCCTCGAGCGCCAGGGTCGACAGCACACGATACGCCGCAGACGCGGGCGCGCCCTTGTGCGTCTCCGTCAGGCGGCGCATGGCCGCGATCGCGGCATCGGTCTGGCCGAGCTCCATGTAAGCCGCACCCAGCGCGTCGATGGCGTCCGCCGCCACGCCGTCGTCCTTCAGCGGACCTTTGAGCACTTGGGTGAGAATGCGCTTCGCCCTTCCGGGGTGGCCTTCCTCGATGCTCCGCTGGGCCAGGACCAGCCGCAACAGCGGCCCGCCCTGCGCCTCGGCAGCCTTGAAGTCCGCCTCCCGCAACATCCGCCCCAGGAGCATCTCGCCGAGATGCGGCGTAATGA
>SKUB01000162.1 GCA_007122315.1 Pseudomonadales bacterium
CCCCGCGCCGCGTCCAGCAGCGGCTGCAACTCACTGCCGAAGCGCCGCACTGCGCCGGGGGGCAGCCCCTCTCCGGCGAGATCCTCGATCTGAGCAGGCAGCCGATCCGCCAGCAGGATCAACTGCTCGTCCTTCAGCAGCCAACCTTTCGGCCGATCGAGCTCCCGGGCGCGCTGTTCGCGCCACGCTGCCAGGCGCTGCAAGGCAGCGAGGCCGCGAGCACCGAGGGTGCCCGCGCGCTTGACGTTGCGCCACGCCGTCTCCGGCCCCGGCCGGTCGAGCACGTCGCTCACGGCCCGGTCGCACTCCTCGCGTAACCAGTGAACCCTTCCCTCGGCCGCCAGTGCCTCTTCCTGCCGTGCCTTGAGTGGGAGCAACAGTGCGACGTCGAGCGCCGCGTAACGGATCTGTGCATCGCTCAAGGGCCGGTGCAGCCAATTGGAGCGGGTGGCATCCTTGTCCAACTCGACGCCGAATTCCTGCACGACCAGATCCCGGTAACCGATCCCGTAGCGCCCCCCGCAGAAGGCGGCGGCGATCTGGGTGTCGAACAGCGCCTGTGGACGGGCACCGCACCAGGCTGCGAGCACCTCCACGTCCTCACTGCAGGAATGCAGCACCTTTTCCGTGCTCGCATCCTCGAGCAGTGCTCGCAGCGGTGTCGCGTCAGCAAGCGCCAGCGGATCCAGCAACGCTATGCGGTCACCAATGCAGAACTGCACCAGGGCCAGCTTCGGATAGAAAGTGTCGGTGCGTTCGAATTCTGTATCGATCGCCACACTGTCCGCCGCCCGCGCCGACTCGCACAGCGCTGCGAATTCCGCGTCAGTGGCGATCCATTGCGCCTCGTCCACCATAAGCTGCATGGTCGTCGGCGACATCAGGACAACCGGATCCGGCCGCTGAAAGCATGGGACAGGGTGCCGCCGTCGACGAATTCGAGTTCGCCACCGACGGGAACGCCATGGGCGATCCGGCTCACGCCGATGCCAGCCGCACGCACCTGCTCGGCGAGGTAGTGCGCCGTCGCCTCGCCCTCCACTGTGGCATTGGTGGCCAGAATGACCTCCTTGACGGGTTCGTCACGCAGACGCGCGAGCAGTTCCGGCACGCCGATGTCTTCAGGCCCGACACCGTCGATGGGCGACAGTCGGCCCATGAGCACGAAATAGCGCCCCCGATAACCGCCGGCGCCCTCGATGGCCAGCAGGTCCGAAGGCGACTCGACTACACACAGCAGTCCCGCATCCCGCTGCGGATCGGCGCAGACGTCACACAACTCGGCCTCCGCCAACGCGCGGCAGAGCCGACAGTGACCGACCCCCGCCACCGCCGCCAGCAGCGCGTCCGCCAGATCGGAAGCCCCCTTGCGGTCGCGTTCGAGCAGGTGCAGTGCCATGCGCTGGGCGGAACGGGGGCCGACGCCGGGCAGGCGCCGCAGGGCGGTGACCAGCTCACCGAGAAGTCCGGATTGCAGACGAGCCATGCGTCAGAACAGCTTCAGGCCGGGCGGTAACGGCAGCCCGGCCGTCAGCTCGGACATCTTCTCCTGGTTGGCCCGCTCCACTCGCCGTACAGCATCGTTCACCGCGGCAGCGATCAGGTCTTCGAGCACTTCCTTGTCCTCGGTCCGCAGTGAAGGGTCGATGTCGACTTTGCGGACGTCGTGGCGCCCGGTCATCGTCACCCGAACCATGCCCGCGCCGCTCTCACCAATGACTTCCAGCGTCGCCAGACTGGCCTGCGCCTCCTGCAGCCGCTCCTGCATGTCCTTGGCCTGCTTCATCATGTCGCCGAAGGGGCCTTTCAAGTTACTTCTCCCAAGATTGTGTCAGCGCTCGGTCCACCGCGATGGTGCGGCTCGCATAAAACCCTATTGTACACCCCCATCCGAGGGGTTTCCGACCTTGACTGGAGCCGAACTGCGGGTCATCCGAGGGGGCGGATCGACTCCCGCTGCACAGAGGCGTTGAACGTCTCGATCAGTGTCCGGACGTTGACGTCGGATTCGATGGCCTGCTCCGCCAGCCGCTGCCGCTCCGCGCGTTGCCGCGCAGCCTGCTGCGCCGGCGTTTCATCGGCACTGGCAGCGACCCGGATCTCCACCTTCAGCGGTCGTCCGAGCAGCGCCGTCAGCGCCGCCTCCAGCCGCCCGACGTGCACGTCCGCATGCAGCGGTTCCGCCGCAGGATCAAGCAGCAGCCGCACCCGCCCGTCCTCCACTGACTCGGGCAGACAATGGTTGACCAGTTCCGCGGTCAAGCCTGTCAGCTCCAGGCGGGGAATGACGTCATGCCAGTGCTGGGGAGCCGCAAGTACCGGCGGCTTCTCCGCCAGCGGCGCCGGGCCCGTTGCTGCCGGCACAGCGGTCGGCGGCGCTTCCGGTTTCACGGTGATGCTGTCCGGTTCCTCCCGCAGCGGCTGGCTGCGGCCATTGGTCCCACGCAGCCCGGATTCGGGCTGGGGGGTGACCGTGGCCGACCGGGTCGGCTCCGGACGTGGGGCTGCCACCTCTGGCGTTGCGGCCGCAGATCCGGCGCCCTGGGCCGGAGCACTTTCTTCGACGCGGGCGGGCCGCTCCTCCGACCCAGGCTGCTGGGGACGGAAGGCCAGCATGCGCAGCAAGGTCATTTCGAAACCGCTGCGCGGATCCGGGGCGAACGGAAGGTCCCGCTGACCGGTCAGCGCGATCTGGTAGTACAGCTGAATGTCCTCCGGGGTCAGGCGCCCCGCCATCGCCACCACCAGTGCACCCACCTGATCCCCAACGCTTGCGCCCACCGGCGCCGCCGCGGGCACGGCCTGCACCACTGCGATTCGATGCAGCACCGCCATCAGTTCCCGCAGCACGGCGGGAAAGTCCGCCGCGTGTTCGGCCAGATCCGCACAGCAGGCCAACAGAGCCTCGCCATCGCCGGAGGCGAGGCCCTCGAGTATCCGCTCCAGCGCACCCTGATCGATGGTGCCGAGCATGCGCGCCACTTCATCGGCCTGAAGCTGCCCATCACCGAATGCGATGGCCTGATCCGTCAGGCTCAGCGCATCCCGCATGCTGCCGTCGGCTGCCCGTGCCAACGCCCACAGCGCCTCGGTCTCGGCGCTGATCTTCTCCTCGCCCAGCACCATTTCCAGGTGCCTTACGATCCGATCCGGAGTCAGGTTCTTGAGGTGGAACTGCAGGCAGCGCGACAGCACCGTCACCGGCAGCTTCTTCGGATCCGTAGTCGCCAGCAGAAACTTGACGTGTGGGGGCGGCTCCTCGAGCGTTTTCAGGAGTGCATTGAAACTGGCCCCGGACAGCATGTGGACCTCGTCGATGAGGTACACCTTGAAGCGGCCGCGGGTGGGTGCGTACTGGACGTTCTCGAGCAGCTCACGGGTCTCTTCCACCCGACTGCGGGAGGCGGCGTCCACCTCGATGAGGTCGACGAAACGGCCTTCACTGATCTCCCGGCAGCTGGTGCACACACCACACGGCTCGGGGGTGATGCCGGTCTCGCAATTCAGACAGCGGGCAAGGATCCGCGCCACGGTGGTCTTGCCGACGCCGCGGGTGCCGGTGAACAGATAGGCATGATGCAGCCGATCCCCGGCCAGGGCGTTGATCAAGGCACGCAGGACATGATCCTGTCCCGCCATGGCGGCAAACGTGGTGGGGCGCCACTTGCGCGCTAGCACTTCGTAGGTCATGAGCCATCCCGGTTGCTGGGTTCGCCCGCTGCCGCAGGCGCTATCGGACTCGATACTTTGATCCGTCGGCGCCTACAATAAGCCCATGCGCTCGTTCTTTCATCGAAACTTCCTCTGCATCGGCCATCGCGGCTCTCCGTCCACTGCTCCCGAAAACACGTTGCGCGGATTCGAACAGGCCATCGGCGACGGTGCTGACGCCATCGAACTCGATGTCCAGCTGGTGGCCGGGGCGCTGGTAGTGATCCACGACGAGGAGCTGGACCGTACCACGTCCGGAAGCGGCCGCGTCGATGCGCTGTCATTGGATCTGCTGCGGGGTCTGGACGCCGGTGACGGGGAGCGGGTACCCCTGCTCGAGGAGGTGCTCGAGCTGGTCGCCGGCCGGGTGGGAATCAACGTGGAGCTGAAGGGACCCGGGACCGCCGGACCCACCGTGGAGCTGCTGCGCGCTCGCGCCGAAGCACCCGAGGGCATTCTGCTGTCGGCGTTCGAGCACCGGGAACTGGAGATCGCCAGGAGCGCCGCGCCCGAGTACCCGCGGGCCGCCCTGTTCGGACGCCTGGACCGCGATCCCGTCCGGGCGGCAACGGCTCTCGGCGCCATCGCCGTGAATCTGCACCGGCGCACGGCTGCACCTGCCGTCGTGCAGGCGGCCCGGGACGCCGGCCTGGCGACCCTGGTGTATACGGTGAATGATCCGACCGAGGCACTGAAATTGCGGCGTGTAGGCGTCGCCGGCATCTTCACGGATTGTCCGGGGGCCATGCTCGAGGCACTCGCCGCTGAGGACTGATCCCTAATGCAGCGCGCCGGTGACGGCGCGGAAGCAACGGCGAAGCGAGTGCCCGTCAGCTACTGGCTACCGTCCCTCTCCAGTGCAGACAGCTCGCGCTGCAGCGTGAATTCCCGCGAGGTGACGTACCCCTCCATACGCTGGAGGCGTCCTTCCATGTCGGTGAAGCGCAGCCGCAGGCTGCGCATGCCCGGACGTGGTGCCAGGCGGCTGCCAAGCTCCGGGGCAAAAGAAGGTTTCGATGCCAGGCCTGCCGCGTCGGCATAGCGGGTGCCGTTGCCCTGAGGGCGGCGCGCGAGCAGGAAAACACCGGCCACGTACGCCCAGAACATGAGAAAGGCGTTGAACAGGAACAGGCTGATCACCACCAGGCGTACCACCCAGGGTTCGACACCCAGGTAGCGGGCAATGCCGGCGCAGACTCCGGCCAGCCAGGCACGCTCAGGATCCCGATAGAGATCCCTGAGCCAGCCATTGGAACGTTTCGCGGTCTGATAGGCACGCGGCGGCAGATCTGAAGCCGGCGCCTCGGACTCGGCGGCATCTTCGATCTGACGCCGCAGACGCCGTGCCCGTTGCTCGAGATCCTCCGCCAGGCGGGCGGCCCGCTGGCTCACCGCGCCGCGTGCGCTCTGGGCCAGCTCGTCGATCGCGTCCTCGAGGTGCCGCAGGGTTTCCTTGAGCTCCCGTTCGTCACCCTTGTGTCCATCGCGCGCGCTCACCTGGTCATCTCCTCGCCCATCAGGGCTCCAAATACCCGACACCTGCGGCCACTGGCCAGAAAGCGCCGATCACATCCGCCGCGCCCGCTCCCGCCAACCGGGGGCTTCCACATCCAGGATGGACTCCAGGGTCTCGATCCGGTCCAGCATCCGTTCGGCCTGATCGGCCAGCTGTTCGAGCTCCTGGCGCTCCTCGACGTTGAGGCTGGCCCCGGCCTGTCGTTTGCTGCGGTAATGAAGCACCAGCCACACCGGTGCCACGAACAGCATGAACAGGACGACGGGAACGAACAGTACAGTCAGTACGTCCATGGTCTAGGGTTCCTTCTAGTTCGAGGACCCGTCGTCGTTGCGCGCCACCTTCCGCTTGAGCGCTTCGAGTTCGGCATCGATCTTGTCATTCGCTTCGAGTTCCTCGATCTCCTCGGCGAGACTGCGTGACCCAAGGTCGTAGGCCTCGACCTGCCCTTCGAGATCGTCCATGCGGCGCTCGTAGTGCTCGAAGCGTCCCATGGCCTTGTCGATGCTAGCGTTGTGCAGCTGCTTGCGCACGCCGAGTTGACTGTGCGCCGTACGGCTGCGCACCACCAGGGACTTCTGCCGCGCCCGGGCGTCCTTCAACTTCGCCTGCAGCTTGCCGATGTCGTCGGACAGGCGCGAGATGCTTTCCTCCAGCGCCGCGATTTCCGCGTCGATGGCCTCCACCTCCGAATCCAGTCTGGCACGCTCGAGCAGCGCCCCACGGGCCAGATCCTCGCGGTCCTTGCGCAGGGCGGTTTCCGCCTTCTGCTCCCACTGCATCGCCTCCCGGCGCAGCCATTCCTGGCGACGCTGGAGCTCCTTGCGATCGGCAATGGCTTTCGCGGACGTGGTCCGCACTTCGACCAGGGTTTCTTCCATCTCCTGGATGATCAGCCGGACCATCTTTTCCGGGTCCTCGGCCTTGTCGAGCAGAGACGTGAGGTTGGAATTGATGATGTCGGACAAGCGCGAGAAGATGCTCATGTCTACTCTCCCAGTGGCTTCAACAGAGCCATCGAACGCATGCGATGACCCTATGCTCGTGGTTTCCAGTATCAGGATCCGTGCCAGCCGCGGACAAAACACTCAAGCACCTGTTTATTAAGACTTTTTTCTCGTTAACACGGTTCCGGGCATTGCGTGTATGATCCGCCGGGTAGCCACTGCCGCCACTCATTGGCGAATCTCACCATGCCGAACCGTCACGAATCACTGCTGGATGGGTCCCGCAGCCGCCACCGCCTGATCGGCGAGTCCCCCGCCTTTCTGCGGACCATGGACGCCGTCTCCGAAATCGCACCGCTGGAGAAGCCTGTCCTGGTCGTGGGCGAACGCGGTACCGGCAAGGAAGGCGTCGCCGAACGCATCCATTACCTGTCGGGACGCTGGGAAGGCACCTTCCTCAAGCTGAACTGCGCCGCCATCACCGAAACACTCCTGGAATCGGAGCTGTTCGGACACGAATCCGGCGCCTTCACCGGCGCCACCCGGGCCCATCAGGGGCGCTTCGAGCGCGCTGATGGCGGGACGTTGTTTCTCGATGAGCTGGCGGCAGCATCAATGCTAGTGCAGGAGAAGATCCTGCGGGTGATCGAGTACGGCGAGTTCGAACGCCTCGGTGGCAGTCGCACCCTGACCACCGACATCCGCCTGATCGCAGCCACCAATGAGGACCTGCCAGGGCTCGCGCGCCAGGGTCGCTTCCGCGAGGATCTCCTGGATCGACTGGCGTTCGACGTCATCACCCTGCCGCCGCTGCGCGCCCGGCAGGACGACATTCCCATTCTCGCCACCCAGTTCGCCGTGCGCATGGCCACGGAACTCGGCCGGGATCTGTTCCCGGGTTTCACGGCACATGCCATGGAACGGCTGCTGGCCCACCCATGGCCCGGCAACATCCGTGAACTGAAAAACGTGGTGGAGCGCGCCGTCTATCGCTGCCAGGACCCGGAAGCGGAGGTGGACGAGATCACGTTCGACCCCTTCGATTCACCTTGGCGGCCAGGTGTCAGCCAGCGTCCCGAAGGCGCCGGTTCGCAGCAGACGGACAGCCGACCTGCTGCAGCGGATGCTGCCACCCCGCGCCCGGATCTGCCTCTGGATTTCCGGGAACACATTCAGGATTACGAGATCGACCTGCTCCAGCACGCCCTGGAAGCCAACCAGTTCAACCAGAAACGTACCGCCGAGCAGCTCGGGCTCACCTATCACCAGCTGCGCGGCTACCTGCGCAAGTACCCGTTGCTGAACAAGCCGGAGCGAGCCTGATGCTGGCGCGGGCGCTGCTCGGTGCGTTGGCGCTCGGGCTCGCCCCCCAGGCCCTGAGCGACATCACCTGGTACCCGGACCTGCCGCAACCCGGGGCTTCCCTCACTGTGGCGGTGAGCGAGTCGCTGCGGGCACCCGGCCGCGAACTCATCGTGCTGGACCCGGCCCGCCAGCGCGAAATCGATCGTTTCCGGTTCGGCCGCTTCCCCCGGGCCGAGATCCGCTTCGAGCTTCCTGCCGACACCTGGTCGCTCGCTTTCGAACTCCGGGCCGACGGTCAGCTGCTGCACCGCATGCCGGAGGACGGCGTGATGCAGCTGGCCGAAAACGTGGACGCTGCACAAAGCGCAGAGACACCACCCGCGCTCGAGACCTGTCGCACCCTGCCACCGGCACCGGCGGATGAGGACGACCGAGCGCCGCTGCTGAACTGGCTCAACGCCTGCGTGCTCGACAATGCACCGTTGCGCGGCAGGGACCTGCGCGGCGTGGATCTGTCCGGGCGCAGCCTCTGGCGCGCAGATCTCAGGGTCGCGGATCTATCAGACGCCCGCTTGCGCTACGCCGAGATGGGCGCTGCGAGCCTTGCCGGCGCCCGCCTCGATGGCGCCGACCTTGCTGGAGCACGGCTGGAACTCGCCGACCTGCAAGGAGCCAGTCTGTTCGTGACCGATCTCGATGGTGCCGATCTGCGCAATGCGGATCTGCGGGACTCGGACCTGTCCCACGCCAGCCTGAGCAACGCGGATCTGACGGGGGCGAGGCTCGCGGGCGCCATACTCCAAGGCGCCGATTTCACCAGCGCGACCTGCCCGGACGGCACCCGGGCGACCAAGAGTTGCAGGGACCACCTGGAACTGCCCTGAGCCTCAGGCTGGATCGATATCACCCATGGCGTCAGGCGCGTGGGGGACCGGCTGACCGGTGAGGAAAGCCTCGAGCATCCCATTGACCCGTTCGGGATCGTCCTGCTGCACCCAGTGGGATGCCTCCGGCAGGTAGCGCACGGTCAATGGCCGGACCCAGGCGTCCGTGCCATAGGTCGTGGCCTTGCATAACGCCACATCCTGCTCGCCCCAGACCATGAGGGTGGGCACGTCGATGGCCGGGAGGCCCATGGCCGTCTGGCGGCGGGCACCGCCCCCACCGATCAGCGCGCGGTAGTAATTGATCATGGCGCGCAGCGCGCCCGGCTGCCGCGCGTTGCGCGCGAACACCTCGGCGTCCGCCTCGCTGATGCGCCCCTTGGCCACCGTTCCCTCGCTGAAAATGCGGCCTATGGCCGCCGCGTCACGGCGCCCAAGCAGCTTCTCCGGCAGCACCGGGAGCTGAAAGAAAAGTGCGTACCACGACCGACGCCGCTGCTGCGGATTCGTTCGGAACTCCCGCGCCATGGGCCCGGGATGCGGGACGTTCATGATCACGAGCTGCTCGAGCGGGCGGATCCGGTGCATGGCGAAATACCATGCGATCACGGCGCCCCAGTCATGGGCGATGAGGGTCACGCGCTCCATCCCGGAGGCGTCGATCAGGGCTGCCACATCGGTGAGCAGGTGCTCGATGGCGTAATCCTGCACCCGGGGTGGGCGCGAACTGCGACCGTAGCCGCGAAGATTAACCGCCCAGGCGCGGTTGCCCAGACGTGCCAGCAACGGCAGCTGGTGGCGCCAGGCGTGAGCATGTTCAGGAAAGCCGTGCAGGCACAGCGCCAGGCCGGAAGGGGGTTCGGCAACAGACTCGGCTTCGATGACTTCGAATGTGAGCCCGTTGGCGTCGATGAGACGCGTGCGCAGGCGGAGATCGGCGTCGTCGATGACGGGTGCGTTCATGCCCACATGCCCCATTCCCCCGCCCGGGACGACGCTCACAGATGACGTCGCCAACCGCCTCGTGATGGTGGCAGTCCGACCCAGCCACACTCCGGCACACGTTCCGCCGCTACCGCTGCTCCCTTCCGGGCCTGACGGAGTTCACGGCATCACGTTGCGAAGGGACCGGGCGGACTGCCATTGCTTCGGTGACCGCTCATGGTGACCGGGACGCCGGGCAGCGTCCAGTGGCCCCATCGGATCAGGCGTCGCGGAAGTTCCGCTCCATCCGTTCCTGGCGGGACTTCGCCTCTGCGCACAGCGTGGCGGTGGGCCGCAGCAGCAATCGATCGACGCCAATGGGTTCGCCGGTTTCCTCGCACCATCCGTAGCTGCCGTCTTCGATGCGCTTCAACGCCTCGTCGATCTTCGGCAACAGCTTGGACTCGCGATCCGCGATCCGTAGACGCAGGCGGTTCTCTTCCTCGTTCAGGGCGCGGTCGAGTTCGTCGGTCTCACGCTGGGCGTCTGCCAGCCTCGCTCGAGCTTCCTCGATGTGGCCGATCGTCTCCTGCTTCAACTCCAGCAAAAGCTGCTTGAAGAACGCGAGCTGTTCCGCGTTCATATAGTCTTTCTTGGGTGCGCGCTTGATCTGCTTCTCAGTGAGCATCAGGCCGTTCCCGTAGGTCTCCGTACCGTGGTTTTCGTTAAATTCCGAGCGTTTAAGCCAGGCTCGAAATCAGCAAGGCGCGGATTCTATAGCACGGCCGCAGTCCTTACCATGACTTTCCGGCTTGCATGGCGAGGTCCAGGGTGGCCGCACGCGGATTGCGCGGCGATGGCCGCTGCGCTAACCTCCCGCGCCTTACGGAGAGGTGGCCGAGTGGTTGAAGGCGCACGCCTGGAAAGTGTGTATACGGTAACCCCGTATCGAGGGTTCGAATCCCTCCCTCTCCGCCATACGATAGGGTCACCCTGACCGCATCGAAATCGCGCACCGGCTCACTTGCCGTGCGTCACGTCCAGCATCCGCCGCACCTTCGCCATGGCGCCTCCTCCGGTCGGGGACATCTTGATGGTGCCTCACGGGCGAC
>SKUB01000225.1 GCA_007122315.1 Pseudomonadales bacterium
AGCCGCTCGCTTGGCACTGTATCGAGCAGGGCGCAGTAGTCGTCCCAGATGTCGGCCAGCACGGAGGGGGGCTGCTGCCGGAACTGCCGGTACTGGTCGTAGGCGTAGTGCAGGGTGGCCATGGCGAACGCGCCGGATTCGGCGCGGATGCGGGGTGAATCAGCGGTTTCCCCCGGATTCAGGATGCTGATGGTGGTGAGTGCGGTGGTATGGAAAGCCGCGTCGCTCAAGTTGCGTCCTGCCGCCTCGGCCCCCTCACGGACGAAGCCGAGGAGGCGTTCGAGCATCTGGGGATTGCCGGGCAGACCGAACACCGCACCGTCGCCGTGCTTGCCTGCGAGTGCCAGCGAACGGGGGCCGAAGCCTGAGACATATAGCGGAATGGGCGAATCGAAATTCACGAAACCATGTTCCGGCATGATGTGTCGGATGGGCGTCTTCGTGCCGCCGAACGCGACCTCGGCTTCCTCTCCGCGCAACAGTGGCTTGAGCTCGGTGAGATAGCGGTCGAACTCGGCGATGCGTTGCGGCTTGTGCCCCATGACGCGCATGGCGGTGTTGCCGGCGCCGACGCCTAGGAAGGTCCGGCCCGGGGCGATGGAATGGATGGTGGCGATGGACGCCGCCGTCACCGGCGCCGGTCGCGTGCCGGTGACGGCGACGCCGGTGCCGAGACGGATGTGCGAAGTCCGATCCGCGGCCAGCGCCAGCGTGGCATAGCAGTCCGACCACAGCATCTGGCTGTCGGCGAACCAGAGTCTGCTGTACCCGAGCGCCTCGGCCCGGACCGCGTAGTCGATGTCCCGGATGTGGCTGGCGACGCATACGCCGAGTTGCATGTCTTCATCCTCCGCGGCATCGGCCCTGCGCATGTAGTCGCGGACCGTTGTGCTGTATTCAGTCAGCCTCCGAGGGGCCGAAAGAACGTGAGTACGGGCTGCCAGGTCCAGCCACTTGCGGTGGTCGCCTGGATCAGCGGCGCTTTCAGCTCGTAAGCGTCGAAGCTGTAGCGGTAGGCCTCTTGGAGGATCCAGCCACGCTGAAGATCATGCTTCAGACCGACCAATCGTCCCGCTTCGAGTCCGGAAAAGCCGACGCCCCGTGACCACGCGAAGCGGAGCACGAAGCTGAACGGACCCCTTCCGGTTTGCATGCTGCGTGCCGTTTCGATGACGCGGACCTTGCGTGCCCGCGCATCGAGCTCCAGCTGCAGATGGCGGACATGCTGCAAGCTGCCGCTCTGGTACAGGTTCGACCAGCGCGCATCGGCCACCTGCCACTGTGCCAGCAGGCGTCCCTTCGGACCTTCCTGGATCCGGAACGGCACGTCCAGCTCGTTGATCTCCAGTAGCTGCTTCCGGAGCGCGTCGGCAGAGAGTCGAAACGTACCACGCTCAGGCGCGATGCGTGCCGCCCAGGCTGCACCGCGGCACATGAACACGCCATACAGGACGAGGTAGGCGATACCCGCTGCAACGGTAGCCTGCATGTGTTGGGTGGTGGCCACCCACAGCCAGTTGGCTTGCGGATTTTCGGCGATGAAGTCGAGCGACTCGAAATGGGTTTCGAGCAGGTCCGCATCGGGTGCCGTCAGATGCACCACGAATTCGGACAAGGGCAGGATGAGACCGGCGCGTCCGGATTCACGGTGACGATAGCGGACGCTGTCCGCCGTGGTCTGCGTGAAGCTCTTTGGAATGGAATCGGCCAGCCGGCGAGCCGCGGCGCGCGCCTCATCTGCACTGTTGTAGCGGTGCACGAGAACGCGCCCATCTTCGGGCGATCTGCGCTCAGAGAACCATGCCGGCGCCGGCTCAGTGCCGACGAGTACATAAGGTGGTGGTCCGAAAACCGCCGCATGCAGCACGGCGCCCAGCGGCAGCAGCAGCCCAGCGAAGACGAGTACGAAGTACGTTGCGACCCGGACCATTGGCGTCCCCGACTAGTCCGCCGGCTGTATGCTGAGCGCGCCTGTTCAGCGATGGTCGTGCCCGTGCGGGCGGGCCGCCAATTCGGTCGCGCGGGCGGCCAACGCTTCGACGCTGGCGAGACCTTTGCGTTCCGCGACCCGACTTAAGGCGGCGAGCCAGCAATCGTAGTAGCGGTATTCTGCACCGGGCGCGGCCGTTGCCTCCCAACCTGCGATGGCCGCGATCAGTTCGGCGCGGAACTCGTCCCAGGTGAAACGGCCGTTGTCCGCCAGGGTCACCGCCATGCCGAAGGCGCGGGCCTCCCAGGGCGCCTCGAACAGGAGTTCACCGTTGGCGCTGGGCGGTGCCTCCGCTGCATCGCTGTCGATCCAGGCCGCGGTTTCCGAACTCATGACTCGATGGCCCCGGCCCGCTCGACACCGATCATGGCGTCGCGGGTCACCAGTTCCGCCAGTTGCGCCTCGGTCAGATCGTTGGTTCCGAGCGGGCGCTGTGGCAGCACCAGGTAGCGTACCTCTGCGCTCGAGTCCCAGACCCGGATCTCGGTGTAGGGATTCAGGCTGGTGCCGAATTCCGCAAGTACGCTGCGGGGTTCGCGGACGATGCGTGAGCGATAGGCCGGGCTCTTGTACCAGCGCGGTGGCAGGCCCAGGACGGCCCAGGGATAGCAGGAGCACAGGCTGCAGACCACCACGTTGTGGATGGAGTCAGTGTTCTCCACAACCACGAGCTTTTCCATCTGTCCGCCGGGTCCGCTGTCGATGCCCAACTCCGCCACTGCTGCGGTAGCGTCCGCGAGCAGGCGCTCGCGAAAGCCCGGATCACACCAGGCCCGGGCCACCACCCGCGCGCCGTTCATGGGGCCGATGCGCTCGTTGAAGGTGGCGATCACGGTGTCCACGTCTGCCGGGTCCAGCAGACCCTGCTCCACCAGCAGATGCTCCAGTGCCTCGGCCCTGATTGCGGGTTCGTCCGGGTGGTGGTCGTGATCAGACATCGCTGAGTTCCAGATAAGGCTCGAACAGGTCCAGCTGCACGCGCAGGTTCGGATCCGCGTCCGCGCCCCACAGCTCAGTGCCGGTGAAAGCCACCGTGTAGAGGTGGTTCGGCTGCTCCCCGTCACCGTGGGCGTGACTGTCCGGATACACCCAGCCGTCGTGACAGCAGACCACCCGGCCGCACTTGCCCCGGGCGTAGCGCGGCAGGCGGGTATGGCCGGGCTTCACCGCGGTGGACGTGCGCACCGGGTCACCGGTGGCGAAGCGGGGCGGATTGTCGAGGGCACGGCGATTGTCAGCGCGCGCAGCGGCCGGGACCCGGTCCGGATCGGCCGCGGGTCTGGCGGCAATGCGGGCATCGGATCGCGCGCCCAGGCTCCGGGCCCGGGCGCTGAGATCCGACTGCTCGATGATGCCGGCTTCGATCAGCAGCGTTTCCAGTCCGCCGAGCCAACGGCCGTAGTAGCCGTGACTGAGATAGGCGACAGGATCGATGCGCTCGATGGCGTGGCGGAAACGGTCGGCATTGCCGGTGGCGCCGGCGCGCCCGACCGCCATGAGCATGGCGAACACGGCGGCTTCCCAGCGTTCGTGGAAGGCGGGTTCATCGGCTTCGCGTTCGATGGGCCCGAACCCGTGCATGCCGCCGACGTCGTGGATGCCGTCCATGTCAGTCCCGTGACGCCTCAATGGCCTTCAGGTGCAGGTACAGCTGGCGATCGTGCCGGCTGGTGGCAGACAGGCGACCGGGGCGCACCCAGGGCTGCCAGCGCGGGGCGCCGACCCCCTCTGGGCGATCGCCCATGATCGTCACCCGCTGGATGACCCGTTCGCCCTCGAAGTCATTGAGCACGAAGTGCTGGGTGGCCCGGTTGTCCCACATGGCGATGGTGTTCTCACGCCAGCGGTAGCGGACCGTGAAGCGCGGCTTCTGAATCCAGCCCGTGAGGTAGCGCAGCAGTACGTCGCTCTCAGTGGCGTTCATCTCGACGATGCGCCGCGTGAAATGTTCGTTCACGTACAGCGCCTTGCGGCCGGATACCGGATGCACACGCACCACCGGATGTACCGCCATCTGTTCCGGCTTGTTGTGGGGCGTGGCGTCGTGCAGCGCAGTGAGTCCCTCGCACAGCTCCTGCATGGGTGCTGAGAGCTCGTCGTAGGCCTGGCAGAGGTTGCTCCACATGGTGTCGCCGCCGAAAGCAGGGCACTTCACCATCTTCAGAATGGACATCAGGGCCGGGTCGGGGCGAAACGTGATGTCCGTGTGCCACTCGTCGGCTACGCCGCCCTGGCTTGCGGCCAGTTCGAACAGCTCCGGGTGCTGCGTGAAAGGATTTTTCAGGTTGGGGTGCCCCTCCAGCGGTCCGAAGCGACGGCCGAGGGCGACGTGCTCATCGACACTGATGGTCTGGTCCGGAAAGAACAGCACCAGATGTTCGACCAGCAGCGCCTCGATGGCGGCGATGTCGTCATCGTCGGGCCGGGCGAGATCGATACCGCGGATTTCGGCACCGAGCGCGCCGGCGATTCGGCTGACCTGCCAGTTCGCGGGTGTCAGGGGTACAGCGGTGGACATGTCGCGAGCCTCCTCTCCGGAGCCGATACCCGCATTCTCCGCAATTGTCCGCGACGGGTCCACGTGGCTGGTGAACGGGCTCAGCCCAGCGTCTCTGCGAAGCGCAGCAGGCACTCCCGGGTGGTGTCGAAATCGAGGCAGGCGTCGGTGATGCTCTGGCCGAAGGTGAGCGGCCGTGCCGTGGGCTCCTGGCGTCCAGCCACGAGGTGGCTCTCGATCATCAATGCGCGCACCGCGGTCTGGCCGGCCGCGATCCGGGCGGCGAGCGCGGCGACCAGCTCCGGTTGGCGGTTCGGATCCTTGCCGCTGTTGGCATGGGAGCAGTCGATCATCAGGCGTGCGGGCAGGCCCGCAGCCGTGAGCAGATCAACTGCGGCTGCCACGCTGTCAGCGTCGTGATTGGGGCCGGTGACGCTGCCGCCGCGCAGCACCAGGTGGCAGTCCGGGTTGCCGCTGGTCTCGAGGATCGCCGGAGCGCCTTCATGGGTCAGGGAGGGAAACAGGTGTCGTTCCCGTGCTGCGAGGATGGCTTCTACTGCCACCTGAACGTTGCCGTCGGTACGGTTCTTCATGCCGACGGGCATGGACAGACCGGAGGCCAGTTCCCGGTGGACCTGGCTTTCCACCGTGCGGGCGCCGATGGCGGCCCACGAGATGAGGTCGGCGTAGAACTGGCCGAACGTAGTGTCGAGGAACTCCGTACCGGCCGGCAGGCCCATGTCGGCGACGTCAACGAGTAGCTTGCGGGCGCGTCGCAGGCCCTCGTTGATGCGAAAGGACTCGTCGATGTCCGGGTCGTTGATCAGGCCCTTCCAGCCCATGATCGTGCGTGGCTTTTCGAAGTAGACGCGCATGACGAGGAAGACGCTGTCGGCCACTTCGTCGGCCAGGATGCGCAGCTTCTCTGCGTAGACGAGCGCTGCGGCGGGATCATGCACCGAGCAGGGGCCCACCACCACGAACGGGCGCGGGTCGCGGCCGTCGAGGATGTCGACCAGTGCCGCGCGGGAGCGGGTGACGATTCTGGCCGCAGCATCGCCTAGTGGCAGCTCTTCCGCCAGGATCGCTGGGGTGAGTAACGGGCGCGTGCGGACGATGCGCAGGTCTTCAGTGGTCAACGCGCAGGGCCTCCGGGGAGTTCGATTCGTGCAGCCGTCGCGTCGAATGATGCGCGTCGACCTCAAGCTGCATGATCGCACAGGTCATCGCAGCTTGAGAGCGACCTCGGGCCCGATGAGGGAGGTGGATGCCGCCACACTGTGACGGCATCCACCGGGTGGCTCAGTTCAGGTCGTCGTCCAGGGAGATGACGTCGAAGGGTCCACCACCGCCTGCGGCATCACGTGCAACCACCGTGTAGATGCCTCCGGCCTGCAACGCGACCGGCAGCGGTCCGATTGCAGGTGCCAGCGGGTCCCCGCCCGCGGGCACGATCGCAATGTCGTAGCTGCCGGGGGCCACGGAGAGGTAGCCGCTTTCCGCTCCGAACGGCACCTCGGCCAATGCGGGCGCCGCCAGCGTTTCGCCAGCGACCTCGAGGTAGACATCCACGTCGCCGGCGGAAGGCGCTGCGTGGACGATGCGCAACCGGGCTTCGGTGTTGACGCGCCGATTGTCGTCTACCAGGAGCAGGCCGCCGATGTCCTCGAGAAGGCCGATGGCGTAGACGGAGTATTCGACGCCGGCCACGAAGGTGGCGTCTGCATCGATGACCGCTGCCTCGGGCCCGGATCCTGTCGGGACGACCTTGACGTTGTAGTCGCCGGCGTCGAGGGGCAGACGCTCGGTGAACTCAGGGAACGCAAGATTCTCGATGGCGGGTGGCAACGCGTCGTCGAGCAGGACGTCCACGTTCGGTGCGTCTGCTGCAGCATGGACGACTCTCGCGGTCGCCTGAGCGCGTGCGTCGATCAGTTCGCCGACGCTCTCGCCATCTGCGATCAGCAGCGACAGCGGTACGCCCGGGAGTGCGCTGACGACCGCTGCGACCACCAGGTCGGATCCGCCCTGCAGCGGCAGCGTGCCACTGTCGAAGAGGAGGGTGTCGGGGTCGCCGGCCGGCGTAATCCGGATGCGGTAATCATCCTCGGGTACATCGATGGGGCCGAAGTAGCTACCGAATGCGAAGGTTTCGGCGGGGGCGTCGAGCTCGCCGTCGGGTGCAGTCAGAAACACTGACACCATCTCGGGATCGAAAATGGGTGCGGCGTGAACGACCCGCAGACGGACGCTGTCGGCGGGTACATCCTCGATGGGTGCGGTGATGACGATGGGTTCGATGTCCGCGACGTTGTTGGCCGCAAATACCGTGACCCGGGTTCCGGATGGCGTGGCCAGGGGGGCCTCGATCACGGTCACCGCGCCAGGCGCCAGCGGTGAGGCGTCATCGCCCGCGCCCGGAACCAGCCCTTCGATGCTGAGATTGATTTCAGCCGCCGGCGCCTGCAGTGCGAGGCCCGCCTTGTAGGGCGCACCCTCGGCGACGGGTTCACCATCGATCAGGACATTGACGTCCGGAGCGTCCGGCGATGCGTGGATGATTTCGAGGATTTCGGCGCCCTGGACTGGATCCGGGTCGTCCGTCACGGGCAGATTGATGCTGCTGCTGCCGCAAGCCGCAAGCAGTAGCGCACTGAATATCGTCATGAAGTGGCGCACGAGTCTATCTCCATTCGGTGGTTGCAATGTCTGCCGATGCGGAGAACTCGCCGTGCGTCACCACGAGGGCAGCGATCTGCGCACGCGTGCAGACGCCAGGCCCGTGGTGATGTTCTGACAGTCGACCACAGCGCCCGGAGTGCACCGGAGAGGTGGACGCGTCGTATGAGATCGGCCCGTTAATGGGTCGTCCCGGATACTGAAGATCAATGGGTGTTCGCTTCGCCGTAGCCAGTGGTTGACCCGGCGAAGCGAGGAGCCTAGGCGGTCGGCACCGAAGATGCAATTCAGGGTCAGCGAGCCCGGCGTGTTATCCGGGCATGAGCAGGACCAGCGCAGTCACCACCAGCGTGGCGATGACCGGAATGACCACCGTGATCACGCCAATGTCCTTGTAAGCCTGCCGGTGGGTCAGTTGCATGATCGTGAGCATGGCGATGACGGCGCCGCAGTGGGGCAGGGAGTCGATGCCGCCGCTGGCCATGGTCACGACCCGGTGCAGCACCTCGGGATCAACGCCCATCTCGACGTAGCGCTCGGCCAAGGTCTGCATGAAGATCTGCAGGCCGCCGGATGCGGAACCGACGATGGCGGCGACGATACTCACCGATACCACCGCGGACAGCAGCGGCGGCAAATTGGAGCCGAGCATCAGCTCGGAGAAGTTGGTGAAGCCTTCGGTCTGGCTGACGACGCCGCCGAAGCCGATCACCACCGCAGTATTCAGCAGCGGCATGACGGCGTCGTCAGCACCGCGGCCCAGCGTCGCCATCGGTCGTTCCCACAGCAGCGGAAACAGGATCAATGCGGTCAGGCTGCCGAGCAGCAGAGCCAGCGAGGGCCAGAGTACCGGTTGACCGTTGGCGAACAGCACCATGCGGTGCCACCAGGGGCCTGCAGGATCGGCGTTGTCACCCAGCATCAACAGCACCAGACGCGGCAGGATGATGGTGGCGAGCACGACCACCAGCGGCACGATGGCCAGCTTCCAGGACGGCATCTCGGGGTCTTCCAGGCCCCCCTCGGGAATGATGTCGCGCGGTCCGGCGACGAATCCGTCACCGCTGGCCACGGCCCGCACGCGCTCCCGCTCCAGATACCAGATCCCGAGTGCGAACATGATGGCCCCGCCGATGATGCCGATACCGGCACCGGCGAACAGGCTGGTGTCCAGCGCCGTGGCGGAGATGACGTTCTGCACCGAGGGCGCACCGGGCAGGGCGCTCATGGTGAACGTCCCGGCACCCAGGGCCGCGGCGCCTGCCAGCAGGCGCTTGGGAATGTCTGCGGCCTGGATCAGGGCCAGTCCCAGGGGATAGACGGTGAAGATCACCACGAAAACGACGACGCCGCCGTAGGTGAGCACGGCGGTGGAGATGACGATGATCCACAGTGCGCGTACGGCCCCGAGCTTGCGTGCCATGGCGGCAGCGATGCTCGGTGCAGCCTTGCTTTCCGCCATGGTCTTGCCGAACACCGCACCGGCAAGAAACAGGATGAAGAAGTTGCCGGCGAACGTGAACGCACCCAGGGGCCCGAACGGCCAGTGCTCAGTCAGGGCTTGCGGCACGGTGATGTCGTTGGTGAGCGCGACGATCACGGATCCGGCGAGGGCGGCAAGCAGAATGTTGGTACCGCGCAGTGCCAGTGCGATGAGCACAGCGAGGCCGAGCAGGAGGCCGATGTTGGCGATCATGAGAGCAGACTCCTGTTGCTGGCGCCCGAAGTCCGGGCACGGCCCAGGAGCAACGCCGACGGTTGGTGATGAGTCGATGGACGATACCCACTGCAGCGGCGGGCTGCCAGAGGCCTTATGTGGACGTGTCGGCGTGGCGGATGCACTGATACCCTCTACTCACCAAGGCTCGGGAGGGAGACACATGAACAGTTATGCAGAACAGGCACTGGGCCAGCGGGTCGTCCACGACGCCGACAGCCATCTCATGGAAACGCCCGAAATGCTTGCCGATTACGCGGATCCCGATGTCCGTCCGCGATTGGCCACGTTCGATTTTGCCGGCTCGACCGGTGGCCAGAACGCCATCGTCGAGAAAGCGAGGGCCCTGCAGGTCGATCCGGATTTCCGCGCCGGCGCGGCCGCAGAACTCATGCAGCGCAAGAACTGGAACGCGCCCGGGTCCTTCCTGAAGGAGGATCGACCGGCAGCGCTGGATCTGCTCGGTTTCCGCAGTCAGATGGTCTTCAACACGTTCTGGTCGGGCTACCTCTGCCGCCTCGAGCAGGGCGACGACGTTGACCTCGCCTACGGTGCGGCCCGCGCCCACAACCGGGCACTGCTGGACTTCTGTGCCGTCGATCCTCGGCTGCTCGCGACGCTTTACATCCCGCTGATGGATTTCGAGCGGGCCGCTGCCATGGCCGGCGAGGCCATTGCCATGGGTGCGAGTGCGCTGTTGGTTCCTTCCGCGTGTCCCAGGAACCACAGCCCCAGCCACCTCGAGCTCGATCCGGTCTGGGCCCAGGCTCAGGAGGCCGGTATTCCCATCGTGTTTCACGTCGGCGGCGGCGGCCAACTGCTCGATCCCATGTACTTCGAGAATGGACGTCCCAAAGTGAAGGACTTCCACGGCGGCGACGAGAACTTCCGTTCCGTGGACTACATGGCGATCCCGGCACCGGTGACCCAGACCCTGGCCACCCTGATCATCGACGGGGTGCTCGAGCGCTTCCCGCGCCTGAAATGGGGCGTCATCGAGCAGGGTGCGAGCTGGCTGCCAAGCTTCATGCGCTACCTGGATTCTGCGTACGAGGCCTTCGCGCGCCACGAGGAACGCCTGCAGGCGTTGTCGCTGCGGCCGTCGGAGTATGTGCGCCGGCAGATCCGGGTGACGCCGTATCCCACCGAGGACGCAGGCTGGATTCTGCGCCATGCGGGCAGTGAGACGCTGCTGTTCTCATCTGACTATCCCCACGTGGAAGGCGGCCGCAACCCGATCAAGCGCTTCGAAGCGAGCCTCGCGGACTGCTCGGAGGCGGATCGGGATCGGTTCTACGCAGGCAACATGCTCGACCTGATGGGGCCGCAGCTCGCCCGATTGTAGCGATGGCTTACCCTTGACCGGCCTCGGGCGCAAAGCTGATCTCGAGGGCTCCCATAGGGTCTGTGACGGTG
>SKUB01000381.1 GCA_007122315.1 Pseudomonadales bacterium
GATCACCTGCACCTCGTGTCGAACGAACTGATCCAGATGCACGGCGGCATCGGCATGACCGACGAGTACGATGCCGGGTTCTATCTCAAGCGCGCCCGCGCATTGGAGACGATCTACGGCAATCAGGCCTACCATCGCGAGCGCTATGCACGCCTGCTGGGCTACTGAACCCTTCTGATTCGATAGTCATTTTCGCCCGGCCGCAGCACCGTTTCTTAAGGGATCGGTCTGCGGCCGGATCCTCGAAGGTCCATGGGCGGACTGTTGCAGTCACCTTCCGGGTTGGGCCGCAGCGCGGCCACTCTCAGCACTGCCCCACATTCCAAGGGGGACATTCACTCCAGTCGCAGATGGAGACGAACATTGACCACGCTTGCCTACTCGCGGGCACTGCCCACGCTGCTTATCCTGCTGCTCCTGGCCATCGTGGCCTCGACACCTTTGTATGCCGCAGCTTCCGCCGACAGCGGTGACGCCTACCTCACCCTGGCAGACATCCTCGAAGACGATGCCGCGCGGGAACGACTGATCCGGGAGTTGCGCGAGCTGTCCGCGCCCGCAGCGGCCGAGGAGGTCGCCGAGGCCGACACCCCAAGCGGCCAGAGGGAGGATGAAATCTCCTTCGCCCGCCGCATCGCCAATACCACCCAGGGTATCGCGCAGAGCTTCGTGACCGAGTTTTCCGAAGGCGTAGCAGCGATTCGCGAGCTGCGGGGCGAAGGACCGGACGTGGACATGTCGGCCATCACCAGCGCTGCTGTGAACCTGCTGCTGGTGATCGTCGCAACCGTGGTTGCCTTCTTCATCCTGCGGTTGCTGGCGCGTCCGTTGTTTTCCATGGCAAATCGCTGGGCGGCGAAGGACGCCACAGGCATTCCGCTGCTGCGCAAAGTCGTCGCCATGGTGGGCTCGGCGCTGCTGGACTTTGCGGTGATCATTCTGGCGTATCTGGGAGGCACGCTGCTGGCGCTGTTCGTCATCGGTGAGCCCGGTGAGATGGATGCCCGTGAGTCCCTGTTTCTCAATGCGTTCCTGGTGGTCGAGGCATTCAAGGCCATCATGCGCGTGTTGTTCGCGTCCAAGGACGACAGTCTGCGTGTGCTGCCGCTCACGGCAGAGCAGGCGGCATACTGGAACGCCTGGCTGGCGCGCCTCAGTGGCTTCATCGGTTACGGCATTCTGCTGCTGGTGCCCATGGTCAACTTCAACATCTCGCCTGCAGTCGGGGGCATCGTGACCCTGATCATCATGGGTCTGGCGTTTCTCTACGCTCTGGTGATCATTCTGCAGAACCGGGCCCTCGTGACGGAGCGTCTGGAGCTGCGGGCGCGCAATGCGGATCTGGTGTTCAGCCGGGTGCTCATCGGCATGCTGGCGCGGAGTTGGCACGTGCTGGCGATTGCCTACTTTGCCGCGTTGACTGTCGTCACCGTGCTGCGCCCGGAAGATGCCCTTCCATTCATGTTGGCAGCGTCACTGCAGACGGCGGTGGCGGTTGCGGTGGGTGTCGTCGTCTCCGTGGTGTTGAGCCAGTTCATCAGCCGCGGTTTTCACGTGGCAGAGGAGACCCGGCACCGCTTCCCCATGCTGGAAGATCGCCTCAACAGCTTTCTGCCCACGACCATGAAGGTGGCGCGCATCGCGATCCTGCTGGTGGTGGCCGGCTTCGTGGCGGATGCCTGGGGTCTGTTCAATCTCGGGGAGTGGGTTGTTTCCGAGGCGGGTACACGGACCATCGGCACCGCCGTTTCGGTGGCCATCATCATCACGCTGGCCATGGTGGTCTGGATCGGTCTCGCGAGCTGGATCGAACAGCGCCTGAATCCGGAGACGGGCAGCGGAGAACCGAGTGCGCGGGAGAAGACGCTGCTGACGATCTTTCGCAATGCCCTTGCCATCACGCTGATCGTGCTGACGCTGATGATCGTGCTGGCCGAGATCGGCATCAACATCGGCCCGTTGACCGCTGGTGTCGGCGTGCTTGGCCTGGCCATCGGTTTCGGGGCCCAGAAGCTGGTCCAGGACATCATCACCGGCATCTTCATCCAGCTCGAGAATGCCATCAATGCGGGCGACATCGTCACTGCCGGCGGCGTCACGGGGACGGCGGAGAAGCTGACGATTCGCTCCCTCGGCATCCGCGATCTGTCCGGGACCTACCATTTGATTCCGTTTTCCTCGGTGGACGCAGTATCCAATTACATGCGCGAATTCGGTTATCACGTCGGCGAGTACGGCGTGGCTTACCGCGAGGACATCGACGAAGTCATCATCCGCCTGCGCGAGGCCTTTGCTGAACTGATGACGGATCCTGATCAGAAGCAGAACATCATCGGGGACTTGGAGGTTCACGGCGTGACAGCTCTGGCCGACAGTTCCGTCAACATTCGCGTGCGCATCAAGACGCTGCCGGGTACCCAGTTCGGTGTAGGCCGGGCCTACAACAGATTGGTGAAGTACCACCTCGACGCTGCCGGTATCGAGATTCCGTTCCCGCACATGACGATGTACTTCGGTCAGGACAAGGACGGAACCGCGCCACCTGCTCCCGTGCGGGTGCAGTCCATCGAGCGGATCGCGAAGGAAGGTCGAAAGGAACGAACGACAGACGAACGAGCCAGGACCAACGCGGTTGCTGGCGAGGACTACGATGACGCGGATTGATCGCAGC
>SKUB01000267.1 GCA_007122315.1 Pseudomonadales bacterium
CGGTCGTCGCGATCCTCGAAGCGCTTCCGCTGTTCACGAAGCCGCTCGATCATGTTGTCGATATCCGTCTCGGTGACCTCTGCCACCGGCTTCTCGAGGCTGATACTGCCGAGATCGCCCAGTTCGATTTCCGGCATCACCTCGAAGGTGGCCGCATACTGGAAGTCCACTCCGGGATCCATCTGCACCGGCTCGAGCTTCGGCTGTCCGGCCGGCTTGAGTTCTTCCTCCCGCACGGCTTCGAAGAAGGTGCGCTGCATGAGCTCACCCGCCACTTCGGCGCGCACGCCATCACCGAATCTGCGCCGCACTTCCTTCATCGGCACCTTCCCCGGACGGAAGCCGGGCAAGCGGATGGAGCGCGCCGCCTGAGTCAGGCGCTGATTCACCTGCTCTTCGAACTCGGCGGCGGGCAGGGTCACGGTCATCCTCCGCTCCAGGCTGGAGGTCGTTTCGATGGAAACCTGCATGGTCGTCTCTGTTACCAAGTGAATGTGTGGTCGGAATCCGGTGCTGCCGCTTCCGTTTCAGGTCACCGTCACAGGCTACGCCCGGATCAACGTGACCGGGACGGTGAAGGTGGCGTATGCCAGGGAACGGACCCGGTCGTGGCGAGGCCAGGGGCAACGTCCAAAAATGGGGTGAGCGACGGGATTTGAACCCGCGACCACCGGAGTCACAATCCGGAGCTCTACCAACTGAGCTACGCCCACCAGTCAAATCCTGAGGTCCATGCCCGCTGTGACCTCTCCGACCCGGGCTGAACCTCCATCGTCCAATGTTCTGGCACGCCCGGCAGGGCTCGAACCTGCAACCCTCGGCTTAGAAGGCCGATGCTCTATCCAGTTGAGCTACGGGCGCTGCGACCCGAACCGGCCGCTTCAGGGAGTGATGGTCGGGGTAGAGAGATTCGAACTCCCGACATCCTGCTCCCAAAGCAGGCGCGCTACCAGACTGCGCTATACCCCGAAAACGACGCTTATCCTGGGCACGACGAGGCGGCCCTTCGAACACTGTAACCGAACCGCGCCATGGACCCCATGGTGCACAGGATGAAGGGGCCCGGAACGCGAGACGCGGCATGATACTCAGGGTCCTATGGAGCGTCAACGCGGTTCGGGGAGGCGAGTGCGCCGTTTCGGGGCATCATCTGGGAGCTTCAGGCGCCGTCCCGGTGGGCTACGCACCTGCGCTCATGCGAGAATCGCCATCGCCACCCAGCCCCGCTCCAGTGGAGTCCTGCCGCATGCCCATCGCGGAAAGTTCACCAGCCGCTTCAGGCCCCGCTGAGGGCGCGCTCGGCCGCATTCTGGACGGCCGCAGCATCGCCGCCCACGTCCGCGAACGGGTCGCGGCGGGCATCGCCCGCCGCGTCTCGACAGGGCGCAACGCCCCGGGTCTGGCGGTGATCCTGGTCGGCAAAGACGCCGCCAGTGAAGTCTATGTTCGCAACAAAGGACGAGCCTGCGACGAGGTGGGCATCGACTCCACGGTGATCAGAATGGCGGGGGATATCGGCCAGGCGAGGCTGCTGGCGGAGGTGGCCAGGCTCAATGGCGATCCTCGGGTGCACGGCATCCTGGTGCAGAGTCCGCTCAGTCCCCACCTCGATGCCAACGCGGTGATCGACGCCATCGACCCGGCCAAGGACGTGGACGGGTTTCATCCATGGAACTTAGGACGACTTGCCCAACGGCGACCGGTGCTGCGCAGTTGTACACCCAAGGGCATCATGACGATGCTTGCGCATACCGGCCTCCCCATCCGCGGGCTGGACGCAACCATTGTCGGCGCCTCGAACCATGTCGGCCGCCCCATGGGGCTGGAACTGCTGCTGGCCGGTTGCACGGTGACCACAGTGCACAAATTCAGCCGCGGCACCGAAGAACACGTTCGGCGAGCCGACATCGTGATCGCCGCAGCTGGCCGCCCGGGACTGATCCGGGGCGACTGGATTGCCGAGGGTGCAGTCGTGATCGATGTCGGCATCAATCGCCTCGACGATGGCAGGCTCGTGGGGGACGTGGAATTCGACAAGGCGCGCAGCCGTGCGTCCTGGATCACGCCCGTTCCCGGCGGCGTGGGCCAGATGACCGTAGCCGCGCTGCTGGAGAACACACTGCAGGCCGCCGAACTGCAGGACAGCGCTCAAGCGTGACGCGGCTGCTGTTCATCTCCGATCTGCACCTGGATGCCGCAAGGCCCCACGTGCTGTCCCTGTTCGAGCAGTTCTGCCAGGGCCCGGCCGCCCGTGCAGACGCCCTCTACATCCTGGGCGATCTGTTCGAAGCCTGGGCTGGAGACGACGTGGATGATCCGGTTGCGAAGCGCGCCGCAGGCGCCATCGCCGGGCTGACAGGCGCCGGCACCACGGTGCGCATGCTGCACGGAAATCGTGACTTCCTGCTCGGCCCTGCATTCGCAGAACGCTGCGGTATGGAACTGCTTCCCGACCCCACCTGCGTGTCCTGGAAAGGTCGGCGCATGGTCCTCTGCCACGGCGACAGCCTCTGCACTGGGGACGCCGACTATCAGGTTCTGCGCAGCACCCTCCGAGATCCTGGGGTCAAGGCCGCCCTGCTCGCGCGACCACGCAGCGAACGGGAGGATCTCGCACGGCGCGCCAGAGAAGCATCGCAGGCCGCCAATGCGAACAAGCCGGACA
>SKUB01000311.1 GCA_007122315.1 Pseudomonadales bacterium
CGGGTGGAACGACAGCTGCAGGATCTCGTCGAGGGTCTGCTCAGCACGCGCGGTGTGCAGCATGCACTGCTGGCAGTGCAGCGCGGGCGTGACGGCTGGCGCTGGATCGGCACGGCGGGGGAGATGCAGCCCGGTGGCCCGCCGATGCAATCGGACACACCGTTCTTCATTGCCAGCATCAGCAAGCTGTTCATCGCCACCACGGTGCTGCGCCTGCACGAAGCTGGGCGGCTGGACATTGATGCGCCGCTGGTCGCGCACCTGTCCGACGTGGATCTCACCGGTCTCCACCGCCTCGGCGGTGTGGATCACACGCCGGCAATCACGCTGCGTCAGCTGCTCGCCCATGCGTCGGGTCTTCCGGACTATCTCGAAGAGCGAGCCCGTGGCGGTGAGACGCTGATCGACTCCGTGGTGCGCAAGGGTGATCGTGAGTGGACGCTCGCTGAAGTGGTGGCGCTGGTCCGGGACACGCTGCGGCCCCATTTCCCGCCCCAGTCCATGAGCGGTGATCGGATCCGGATCCGTTACTCGGACACCAACTATCGGCTGCTCATCGCGGTCATCGAGGCGGTCAGTGGTGACTCACTGGAAGCGGCCTTCAAGGCTGAGATCTTCGATCCGCTGGGACTGCACTGGACCTGGCTGTCCCATCCGGAGCATCCGCTGCAGCGTTCGGCGGCGACGCTGTATTTTGGCGAGGCGCCGCTGCGCATACCGCTGGCCATGCGCGCGGCGGGCGACCTCTACAGTACGGCTGACGACCTGTTGCGCTTCATGGCCGCACTGGTCGCGGGGGAGCTGTTTTGCGATGCCGGAACCTTGCCCATGATGCGTGACGAACGCCGCCGCTTCGGTCTGCCGCGGGACATGGCCTCGCTGCGTTCGCCTTCCTGGCCCATCGAGTATGGTCTCGGCATGATGCGCTTCGCCTTGCCGCGTCTGTTCACGCCGCTGCGTCCCATGCCGGCCGTGTTCGGCCACACCGGTTCTACCGGAACCTGGCTGTTCCACTGCCCGGCCCGCGACCTTTATCTGTGCGGGACCGTGGATCAGGGGACCGCGGGCGCGGTCCCGTTCCGGCTCGTGCCGAAGCTGCTCAAATTGCTTGAGTGATCATTCCTGCAGCGACTTCAGGGAACGGCCCGCGTTGGCGGCAATGGTGTCCGCATCAGCCCAGCACCAGCTCCGCCAGGGTGTCGAGTTCGGCTTCCGAACGCGCCGACACCAGCAGCGAGGTGATCGGTGTTTCGCGCCAGGCCTGCAGGCGATCGCGGATGCGCTCCTTCGGCCCGACCAGGGCGATCTCGTCCGCCAGCTGATCCGGTACCGCCATCATGGCTTCCTCTTTCTTGCCGGCCAGATACAGTTCCTGAATCTTGTCGGTCTCAGCTTCGAAGCCGAAGCGGCTGATCAGTTCCTTGTGGAAGTTGCGATCCTTCGCACCCATGCCGCCGACGTAGAGGGCGAGCATGCCCTTCACCGGCAGCAGCCCCTGCTCGATGTCGTCAGTGATGTTGACGACCACGCCCTGGCAGATCTCGAAACCGGGCTTCGCGTGCTTCAGAGAATCCGCATAGACCTCGTTGCGGTACGGCGAGTAGTACAGCGGCAGCCAGCCGTCACCGATCTCCGCGGTCTGGGCGACGTTCTTCGGACCTTCGGCACCCATGAAGATCGGAAGATCACGGCGCAAGGGATGAGTGATGGACTTCAGCGGTTTGCCGAGACCCCAGGATCCCTCGCCGTTGTACGGCAGGGGATAGTGCGGACCGTCATTGCTCACGGGTTCTTCGCGGGCGAGGACCTGACGGATGATGGAGACGTACTCCCGGGTGCGCGCCAGCGGCTTGGAGAACGGCGCCCCGTACCAGCCCTCGACCACCTGCGGACCCGAGACGCCGAGGCCGAGAATCATGCGGCCGCCGGAGAGGTGATCCAGCGTCATGGCGGCCATGGCCATGGCGGTGGGCGAGCGGGCGGAGAGCTGACAGACCCCGGTCCCGAGCCGGATCTTCGACGTATGGGCGCCGATCCAGGTCAAAGGCGTGATGGCGTCGGAGCCGTAGGCTTCCGCCGTCCACACGGAATCATAACCGAGCTTTTCGGCGGCCTGCGCCATCGCCACGGCGCCCTTGGGAGGCTTGGCGCCCCAGTAGCCGAGCTGGAGTCCGAGCTTCAAATCCTTCATGACCTCTCCCTTCGAGTCGGTTCGCGACGACACCCGTGCAGGGAGGAAGTCTAGCGCATCGCCTGAGAAGGCAGACAGCTTTGATGGCTGCGTTCGAGACGCTTGCGTCTGTGCGTCCTGCCTGCGATAAGGAACGGTATCCGCGTGTTGCTGTAGATGCCCCATCAAGGTGGCCACGGCACGCGGAAGTGAGGGGAGACTTCATGTCAGCAGTAGCGCCGCCCATCGGCCGCCGGGTCCGATGGGTCTACGGCTTCGGGTCCGTCGCCTACGGGGTGAAGGACAACGGTTTTTCCTTCCTGCTGATGATCTTCTACAGCCAGGTGCTCGGGCTCTCGCCGGCCCTCGCCGGTCTCGCCCTGTTTTTGGCACTGATCTTCGATGCGATCTCCGACCCGCTGGTGGGGTTCTGGTCCGACAGCACCCGCTCGCGCTGGGGGCGCCGGCATCCGTTCATGTACTTCTCGGCCCTGCCGGTGGCGGTCTGCTACTACTTCCTGTGGAGCCCGCCCATCGACATCAGCAACGAGACCCATCTGTTTTTCTGGTTGCTGGGCTCGACGATCGGCGTGCGTTTCCTGATCACGCTGTACGAAATCCCGTCCACCAGTCTGGTTGCAGAGCTCACTGCGGACTACGACGACCGCACCCGTCTGCTGGGCTATCGCTACATGTTCGGCTGGTACGGCGGCCTGACCATGCACTTCCTGGCATTTGCGGTGTTTCTGGCTGATTCCGAGGCGTTTCCGTCCGGCGTGCTCGATCCGTCGGGCTACTCGACCTATGGTCTGGTGGCCGCGATCATGATCTTCCTGTCCATCGTGATCTCTTCGGCTGGGCTCCACGATCGCATTCCGTATCTGCATCAGGTGCAGGTGCGCAAGCCGCGACCACTGAAGCAGGTGGCGTCGGATCTGCGCGACACGTTGTCCAATCGCAACTTCCTGGCCCTGTTCTTCGCCGCCGTGGTCTCAGCCGTGGCCACCGGTGTGTCCACCAACTTCAACCTCTACATCAACACCTACTTCTGGGAGTTCCGCTCCGCCGACATCCAGTGGATCACGGCGTCGCTGTTCGTCTCGGCGGTGGTGGCCATGTTCCTGGCGCCGGTCATGACCGCGCGCTGGGACAAGAAGAAGAGCGCGATGATCGTCTACGCGGTCGCCATGGTCTGGTTCGCGATGCCGGTGACGATGCGCCTGCTCGGATTCTGGCCCAGCAACGACAGCACGCTGCTGCTGCCGCTGATGGTGTTTCACCAGAGCGCTGAGGTGACCATGCTGGTGATCTTCGGCATCGTGCAGTCCTCCATGCTCGCGGACATCGTCGAGGAGAACGAACTGCGCTACGGCCGGCGGGAGGAGGGTCTGTTCTTCGCTGCGCGCACCTTCGCGCTCAAGGCGACTTCAGGCGTCGGGACCCTGCTCGCGGGCATCATCCTGCAGGTGATCCAGTTCCCGCGCGGCGTAGCACCAGGCGAGGTGCCGGCCGAGGCGCTGTTCAAGCTCGGCGTGATCTACGGTCCGGTGCTGGCGGTGCTGTTCCTGACCGCACTGATCGGCATTTCCTTCTACCGCATCACGCGTCGCGATCACGCGGACAATCTCGACATCATCGCCCGTCGCGAGTCGGAGCTCGACGTGCAGGAGGCGCTGGCCCATACCGACAACATCCCGGGCTTGCCGACGGTCCACCCGCCGGAGTTGCCGGATCTGGGGCGTTAGAGCCCCGGGTCAGCTGCTCAGCACGGTTTCCAGCTGGGCCAGGGCGCCTTCCATGCTGCGGCGGATGAACGGCTCCACGGCTTCCGGGCGCACCTCGGTCTCCCAAACCAGCAGGCAGCCTTTGGGCCGGGCGACGACTTCGATGGCCGCGCGGTGCGCCTGCAGCGGCGGGGTCGACTGGATGACGCTGTACTCGAGGCGCCGGCGTTCGGGGTCCCGCGAGACAATGCGCTCGGCCAGTTCGCCGGCTCCCGCCATGGTGAAGCGACGGACGTCATCCTCCATGGCACAGCTTTCCACCCCGGGCACCCAGTCGATGCGGGCAGGGTCTCCGACCACCGCCCAGACCGCGTTCGCGTCCTGGGGCAGTGGATGCTCGATGCGTATCGCCATCGCTCGCCTCCTCAGTCGGCCACGAATCCGGGCCACTTGCTCATGTAGTCGATGAACACTTCGCTGAGACCTTCCGTGGCCAGATGCTCACGTGTGACAGGAAGCGCTGCCGGCGCGAACGCTGCATCGGCAGTCATCCGCTTGGGGAAATCATGGTGCAGGATGGCCGCGCGCCCAAGCAGGACGAAGTCGACGCCGGCGTCGAGGCAGGCCAGCGCGTCTGCCGGGCGGGCCACCTTGCCGGCGACGCCGAGGCGGACGCCATGGCGGTCGATGTCGGTGAAGAGGTCGATCAGGCGCTTGCCCTTGAAAGCCTCGCCTTTCGGCTCCTTGAACACGTCCCACAGCGACATGTCCAGGTAGTCGAGATCGCCCGCGCGCATGAGCTCGGCGGCGAAATCACGCATCTCACCGAGGTCGATGCCGAAGCGCTCGGGCGACAGCCGCAAGCCGAGCTGGAAGTCCTTCCGGCAGCGGGCGCGGATGCCCTGGATGATCTCGTTGATCGGCCGCGCCCGGTTCTCGAAGCTGCCGCCGAAGCGGTCCTCGCGGCGGTTGGTTTCGCTGCTCAGGAACTGGCAGAGGATGTAGCCGTGGGCGCCGTGGAGCTCGACGCCGTCGAAGCCGGCCTGGTCGGCCCGTACAGCGGCGACGATGAAGTCCTCGATGACCTGCTCCACCTCCTCCGTTGTCAGCGCCCGGGCGCCGAATTCCTCGTTCACGGACGGGCACACCGGCGTGGTGCCGATCAGGTCGGCCGGCGAGCGCATGCCGGCGTGATGCAGCTGCACGCTGGAGAGGCTGCCGGCGTCACGCAGCGCAGCGGCGAGCTTCGAAAGCCCGTCGAGGTGATCGTCACTGAAGATGCCGAGCTGTCCCGGGAAGCCCTGGCCCACCGCTTGCACATGGGCCGCGCAGGTCATGGTCAGCCCGAAGCCGCCTTCGGCCCGCATCTTCAGCCAGTGGAACTCCGCATCCGAGAGCTTCCCGTCCTCGTGACTCTGGGAGTTGGTGAGCGGTGCCAGCATGAAGCGGTTCTTCATGGCCGGCCCGCGCTTGAACGTCAGCGGTTCGAACAAGGATGACATGCGCATGCGCGCTCCTCGGCTACGGGAGCGCGCATGGTACGAGACCGGTCTCAGAAGCGGTAGGTGAGATCGATACCGTAGCTCTCCTCCGGCGCCTGATGGATGAAGGAGCCGCCGAACTCGGGTGCCGCGATGACCTCGGCGAGGTAGCTCTTGCCGGTGATGTTGCGGCCCCAGGCCGTGACGGTCCACTGCCGACCCTGCAGCGATGCACGGAGATCCACCGTATCGAAGGCGTCACGCCGCGTCTGACTCATGTCCGATTCCACCGGGAAGCCGAGCAGCGCCGTCCAGATCGCCGGCTGCTGGTTGTCCTGCACGGTATGGAACCAGGTCTTGCCGATGCGTGCGTAGTCGACGCGCAGCAGCAGGTCGATCTCCGGCGAGACGGGCTGAACCCACTGGGCCCCCAGGTTGAGCGTGAATTCGGGCGCCAGCGGCGCCTCGTTGCCCACGGTTGCTGGCCGATGCTGGTTCTCCTTGATTTTGCCGTCGGTGAGACCGAAACCGCCGTAGAGCTTAAGCTGATCGGTGGCCTGGAACGTGAAGTCGATCTCGGCGCCCTGCAGCCGCAGTTCGTCGATGGTCGTCACCACCCGCAGCAGGCCGAATGGACCGGCGAAGAACTCGAAGAACTGGTTGTCGTCGACCGTGGTGTGAAAGGCGGCAGCGTTCATGCGCAACCGGTTGTCGAGGTAGGCGCCCTTCAGGCCCACTTCGAAGGACTGGGACACCTCCTTGTCGTACTCGTCGTTGACGTCGAGGCCCGCACCCACCGATCCGAGGCCGAAGGGGTCGCCCTCGTTGAAGAACAGTTCCGTTACCGCTTCGCTGCCGAGGCTGTTGAAACCGCCGGAGCGGAAGCCGACGCCGTAGGACGCATACAGGGTCGTGGCGTCGGTCCAGTTCCAGCGCAGCGCGATCTTCGGCTGGAACTGGTTGAAGTTGCGGCTGCGGTCAGGAATGACGTCATCCACCGCGGTGCGGGCCGGGTTCAGGGGGCCGCCGCCACCGAACAGCAGGGCGGAAGGCGCGAGCGGGACCTTGTTGCTGACCTCGCGTTCCTCGCGATCGAAGCGGCCTTCCAGCGACAGTTCGAGATCGTCGCGCAGGTCGATGCTGAACTGACCGAACAGGGAGTAGACCCGGGTATCGAATGCGTCCCAGAACAGCAGGTCGGTGGGGTTCGGGCCGGAGGCGGGAACGAAGGGCTGGCGCAGGAAACCCTGGCCGAGGTCGGCGCCGTAGGCCACCACGACTTCGCGGTCGATGTCGCCGACGTAACCGCCGACGAGCCAGCGCATGGGGCCGTCTCCGGGACTCGCGAGGCGCACTTCGAGGCTGATGTCGTCCTGGTTGCGCTCCTGATACTGGAACCCGTCACAGGCCAGCGGTGTGTATGCGGAGAGCAGGCTGTTGTCCGGCGTGGCGGCCTCGCCGGGTGCAGCGAACAGGAACTGGGGCGGCGCGTTGTTCACCAGCGCGATGGTCTCTGCGGTGACAGAGGCGGCGCAGGCCGGGACGGCGGCGTAGCCGCCGAATGCGCCGCTGGTGCCGTCGGAGAGCAGTTCTTCCTCGAGGTCGTTGTAGGCGAGAATCGCGGTGAGCGTGTGGCCGCTGGCGAACTCGTGGTCCATCTTCAGCGACAGGTCGAACGTGGTCTGCTTGTTCTTCGGTGGAACGTTGAAGATGTACTGGAAGTCGTGGTCGTTGACGTCGATGAAGAACAGCTCCGCGCCGGGCGTTCCGAAGCCCTGGAACACCGGCAGCGCGAAGGTGGCGTTGAAGTTGATGGTACCGCTGTCGGACTGGGAGTAGCCGCCGCGCAGATCCCAGGACGTCGCTCCGGCATCGTAGATCAGGCGCCCGCGGACGGTGTCGTTCTCGAAGAAATCCACGTTGTTGCGGTCGAGGAACGTGTTCTTGAAGTGGCCGTCGGACTTGCGCCGGCTGTAGCTGAGCCGGCCCACGAGATTGTCGGCGAGGCCGCCGGAGATGGCAGCCTGGAGCCGGTGCGAATCGTTGTTGCCGACGCCCCCGGTTATGGACGCTTCGAAATCCTGCGTAGGCGCGTTGGTGGTGATGAGGATGGCGCCGGAGGACGCGTTGCGGCCGTAGAGCGCGCCCTGGGGTCCCTTGAGCACCTCGATCTGGGCGACGTCCAACAATTCCCGGTTGAACGCGTTGGGATTCGTGATCAGAACGCCATCCACCACCAGGGCGAAGTTCGACTCCGCGTCCCGGGTGGAGGTGATGCCGCGGATCGTCACCAGCGTGTCGCCGTAGTTGGCCGTGTCGGCCATGACCACGTTCGGCGTCAGGTTGATGAAATCCTGAGGACGCTCGATGCCGGCGTCCTCGATATCCTGGGCGGAAAACGCGGTGACGGACATGGGGACATCGGTCAGGCGCTCCTCGGCGCGGCGGGCGGTGATGACGATTTCCTCGATGGCACGCTCGGCCGCCGCTGCCTGCGGCGGCGCAAGCATGGCGGTCAGGGGAAGCGCCGCCCCGAGGACGGCCAGCAGGGGCAGAGCAGGAGCATGACGTGAGCGCATGGTGGGATCCTCGCTGAACGCGGTTCGTGACGCCTGTGCGCCTGATTGTATACATTAACGCTTCATGAAGGGAACGCCCAAGAGGTGAGAAGACGCATGGCCAACGCCGCCGACGCTGCCTACGCCGTGATCCGGGGGCGCATCCTCGATGGGACCTTTGCGCCGGGGGCGCGCCTGAAGGAGGCTGACCTGGTCGAGTTCTGCGGCGTCAGCCGCACGCCGGTCCGGGAAGCCCTGCGCCGCCTGGCGGCCGAGGATTTCGTCCGCATTCAGCGGAACCAGGGCGCTGAGGTGAAGACCTGGAGCGACGATGATCTCGACGACCTGTTCGATCTTCGCGCCCTGCTCGAAGGTCACGCCGCTGCGGCGGCGGCGCGGCAGATCTCGCCGCAGCAGCTGCAGCGGATCAACGACGCCATCGCCGAGATGGATGCGGTGCTCGCCTCCACGGCCCCGCAGGCGGAGCAGGTCGCCCAGTTCCTGCGCCTGAACCGCATCGTCCATGAGACGGTGTGGGAGGCGGCCGGCAGCGGACGCCTGCAGAGCATGCTTGGTCGCCTCGTGGAGCAGGCGCTCATCGCCCATACCGCGCGTCACTACTCCCTGGCCCGGGTGGCGCAGTCCCACCACCATCATCAGGAGCTGCTCGATGCCCTCACGGCCGGCGACGCCGTGTGGGCGGAAGCGCTGATGCGTGGCCACATCCGCGCCGCCAGGCTGACCCTGAAGGCGCCCCAATCATGAGCCGTGGTGCAGACAGCGCGTTTGGAAGATGTATACAATATTGGCCCGGTGTATCCGACGGTAGTTGTTCATGTCCCGACCCCTCGAAGGCATCCGCCTGCTCGACCTCACCCACATGCTGTCCGGGCCCTACGCCGCGATGATTCTCGCGGATCTCGGTTGCGACACGGTCAAGGTCGAACCGCCCGGGCGGGGCGAGGGCACGCGACGGCTGCTGGAGAATGATCCGAAGCACTCCATTCGCGGCATGGGCGCGTACTACTTCACCCTCAACCGCAACAAGCGCAGCGTCGCCATCGACCTCAAGGCGCCGGCTGGACGTGAGTTCTTCTACGAACTGGTCAAGGCGAGCGACATCGTCCTCGACAACTTCTCGGCTGGCGTGCCGGCCCGGCTCGGTATCGATCACGAAACGCTCGCGGCGGTGAATCCCCGCATCGTCACCTGCTCGGTGACCGGCTTCGGCGCGGATGGGCCGAGCTATAACCGACCGGCCTTCGATCAGATCGTGCAGGGGCTCGGCGGCGGCATGTCGATCACCGGTAAGGGGCCGGGTGATGCGGTACGCGCCGGCATTCCCATCGGCGATCTTGGCGGCGGCATGTTCGCCGTCATGGGCGTGCAGGCGGCGCTGCTGGCGCGGGAGCGCAGCGGCCGCGGTCAGCACGTGGACATTTCCATGCTCGACGTGCAGATCAGCCTGCTCAACTACATGGCCACGATGTACGCCATGTCCGGCGAGATTCCGCAACCCATCGGTAATTCCCACTTCGTGCACACGCCCTACAACACGTTCGACACCGCGGATGACGCCATCATCATCGCTGTGATCGGCGACCGCTTCTGGCCACCGTTGGTGGAGCTCCTGAACATCGAGGCGCTGCGCGATCCGAAGTTTGCGACTGCCGATGTGCGCCTGACGCACAAGGCGTTCATCGAGGGGCTGATCAGTGAGGCGCTGGCTGCGGAGCCGGCTGCGGTATGGCTCGAGCGTTTGGAAGCCGCCCGCATCCCCTGCGCGCGGGTCAATAACCTGGCGCAGGCGCTGTCGGATCCGCAGATCAGGCATCGCGGCATGGTGGTGGACGTCGCGCATCCGGAGGGTGGCAGCGTGGAAGTTCCCGGCAACCCGATCAAGCTGAGCCACGATGCAGACGCGTCCTACACGTCTCCGCCGCTGCTCGGCGCACATACCCTGGAAGTGTTCCGGGAATGGACCGGGCTGGATGCCCAGCGCATGGAGCAGGGTCTCGCCGACGGTGTGATCGTCCAGGGCGAAGACGCCCGGGGAGCAGCATGATGGATCCGGTGATCGTCAACGAGGTCGGTCCGCGGGATGGTTTGCAGAATGAATCCGCACAGGTCGCGCCGGCGGATCGCGCCGATTTGATCCGGCGCCTCGTCGCCACCGGCATTCCTGCGGTGGAGGTGGTGAGCTTCGTCAGTCCCAAGGCAGTGCCGAAGATGGCGGGCGCCGATGAGGTGGTCGCGGCGCTGGATCTGGACGCTGCCGATTTCTCGGCCCTGGTGCCGAACATGAAAGGCTACGAAATGGCCC
>SKUB01000247.1 GCA_007122315.1 Pseudomonadales bacterium
AGGCCGAGGGCCTGCAGGGTGTGGGCGACGGCTTGGGCGTCCTCGCTTGCGTCCACGTTGACCAGGACGAGGTTGAGCTCGGGCTGCTCGGCGAGATGTTCCGCGGCCCGCGCCATGCCGGCCTTGCAGTGGTGGCAGTCGAGTGACCAGAGCAGGAGCAGGACCGGTTCTGATGCGTAGCGTGCCCTGATCGCATCGAAGGCGTCGGCATCGAACGGCTGCAGTCCGGCGCTGGCCGCGTTGGCGAGCGCGAGGCCGAGTATCCATATCAGGGCGCGGGTGGTCATGGTCATTCGAAAACGGCCTTCGGTGGCCGGACGAGACGATAGCCCTCGTTACTCGTGTGCCAGGCGATCCACACGCCGTCGCTGTGCGTGAGCAGTTGTGGATGATCCACGCTGTCGGCGCTCGTCGCCACCGTTTGCGGTGTCGACCAGTTCCTCCCGGCATCATGCGAATGGATGTGCAGGACTTCGCTGCGCTCGGCACCGACCGCCAGCCAGACCACGTCCACATGCCCGTGCCGGGCGGCCACCTGGGGCTTGCCTGCGCCGGGGCGCTGGTCGAGGTGCTTCAGGCGAATCGTGTCGCCGTGCGTGTGGTCGCGGAAGCCGTAGTGGACGCCAGCGGCATCGGGCGCGCCCGAGAACCAGACCATGTGGTCTCCCTCCTGGCCTGCGGCCATGTGCGGTCCCTCGTGAGGACAGCCTTGCAGCACCCAGTCCTCGTGGCTGACCCGTTCCACTGTCGATACCCAGTCCGGTCCGATGCCGGCCATGGCGTGGTCGCGGATGCTGCCATCGAACACGTGGCGCCATAGGAGCCGGAGTCCGCCGTCGCCAGCGGCCACCGTGGCGAGGCGGCAGCACTCGCAGCTGTGCGCCGCGAGACGCCGGTTGCGGCCGAACGTGGCGCCCTCGTCTTCGGAGGTGGCGTAGTAGATGGATGCCCCTGCGAACGTCTCGCCAGCCGCCTCGGCCGCGGCGAGATCGCGCTTGTCGATCCAGGCCACGTACAGGCGCCCGGACGGCGTGACCTGCAGCGCATCGAAACGGTGGCTCGACGGCGCCTCGGTGTCGCGCATGCGTCGTGGAGTATCGAAGCTCCGGCCACCATCCAGGGAACGGCTGAAGTAGACGTCTCCGGCGAAGCGCCCCTCGATGCGCCGGGTCCAGCTGACGAACATCGCGTCGCCGCGGCCGATCGCGATCTTCGGCCGACTTTCGCCATTGTGGTCGATGCGTGCCTGCTCATGGGTGATGCGGACCGGCGGCGAGAATTGCAGTGGTTCGGGCTCGCCACGGGTGAAGTACACGTGCCCGTCGTGAACGAACACGGCAAACAGCTCGCCGCCTTCCGTCAAGGTGGAAGAAGGTGTGCTCCCGCAATGGATCGAGATGGCGTCCCCCTCGCAGGCTGCCGCGTCGGCGGCGAGCAGCAACAGGATCGCGCTCAGAGCGACAGCGACGTTTCGAGAAACAGCGTTCGTGATGGCCATGGGTGAAAGACGTAGGCCTCCTGGTTGAAGAGATTGTCCACGCCGGCGGAGACGCGGAGGTGCTCCCGCGGCCGCCAGTTGGCCCGCAGGTTGACGAAACGGTAGGGATCCTGGGCGCCGAAGACCCGACGCGCCCGGTCGCCGTTGTCCAGACTGCCGAAGCTGTTGCTGGCGAAGCGTAGCGCTGCACTCAGCTCGACCTCCGGATTCACGCGCCAGGCCAGCAGGACGTTGCCGCGCCAGGTCGGCAGGCGCGGAAAGGCATTGCCCACGATGCCTTCTTCCAGCGTGTTGCGGCGGATCTCGGCGTCCAACCAGGTCAGGTTGAAGCGCAGATCCAGCGGCAGCTGCAGCAGGTCACTCTGGTTGTAGATGAACTCCACGCCGCGGGTGACGACCCGGTCCACGGGCAGAAAGCCGCTGACGGTGACGCCCTCGATGACGGCCCGCTGGCTGAAGATCACGTCGTCCACGTCGTCGAGGAACAGGTTCAGCCGCAGCATGCCTTTGGCGAGGCGCCGCTCGATGCTCAGGTTGTGATGGATGCCGTCCTCCGGTTTCAGGCTGGCATCGGCGCTGGTGATGGCCGTGGTGCGGTCGACGTTCTGGAACAGCTCCTCGGTGACCGGGAAGCGCAGGGCGCGCGCGGCGGAATAGCGGATGGTGACGTCGTCGGTCGGAAAGTAGGCCAGGGAAAACTTGGGCGAGAAACCGTCCTCGGAGCGATTCGGATGGTCGGTCTCACCTACGAAGCCACCGCGGCTGCGCCAGGTCTCGTAGCGCAGCCCGAGAGCGAGGTCCCAGCGCTCGCCGAGCGCCCGTCCCCATTGCGCGAACAGGGCGTGGGTACCCGTGCGGCCACCGCTGGCGCGCCCGGCGTCACCGCGCTGCATGCTGGCAGCGTCGAAGGCGAACGGTTCGATGCCGAGCTCGTATCGGTCGAAATGGTAGCCCACGGACAGGCGCATGGCGGGATCGTCGAACAGGTTCTCGGTCCCGGCCTTCACGTCCAGGGTCTGCCAGCGGGTGTCGTCGTAGCGGATGAGGCGGCCGCCGAATCCTGCGTTCACGGCCTCGAAGGCCGGATCGCGCGGGTTGCGTCCGGAGCGGATCTCGTCGTCCTTCAGGATCTCGAAATGGGTGGCGTAGAGGTCGAA
>SKUB01000038.1 GCA_007122315.1 Pseudomonadales bacterium
CGTTCGTGGCACCTGCGGAGGAGTCCCGATGATGAATGCCGTGCCCTCCGTCGCAGCTGCTGCCTTCGATCCCGAGGCGATTCGCCGCCAGTTCCCGATTCTGGATCAGGAGATCCATGGGCGGCCGTTGCTGTATCTGGACAATGCGGCTTCGACCCAGAAGCCTGTGCAGGTCATCGACGCCATTTCCGATTACTACCGTCGCGATCACTCCAATGTGCATCGCGGCGCCCACGCGCTGGCGGATCGGGCCACCGCCGCGTTCGAGCAGGCGCGTATGGATATCGCTGCGTTTCTGGGTGGTGCGAAGCGCGAGGAAATCATTTTCACCCGCGGCACCACCGAAGGGATCAACCTGGTGGCCAACGCCTGGGGGCGCACGCACCTCGCGCCCGGCGACGAAATCCTGCTGACGGCCATGGAGCATCACGCCAACATCGTACCCTGGCAACTGGTGGCCGAGGCCACGGGCGCGGTGATCCGCGTCGCGCCGGTGACGGAAACCGGTGAGCTGGATCTCGACGCCTGGAAGGCACTGCTCAGCGAGCGTACCCGCATCGCAGCGATGGTCCACGTCTCCAACACGCTGGGTACGGTCAATCCGGTGGCGGAGATGGTGGCGGCTGCCCACACCGTCGGTGCCGTGGCCCTGGTGGATGGCGCCCAGGCGGTGAATCACTTTGCCGTGGACGTACGCGCGCTGAATGCGGACTTCTACGTGTTTTCCGGGCACAAGCTGTTCGGACCCACGGGCATCGGCGTGCTCTACGGGCGGGAAGCGCTGCTGGAGGCCATGCCGCCCTGGCAGGGTGGCGGCGAGATGATCAAGCGGGTCAGCTTCGAGGCCGGCACGACGTTTACGACCCTGCCCTGGAAATTCGAGGCGGGCACCCCACATATTGCCGGCGTGATCGGGCTCGGCGCCGCCGTGAACTGGCTGCAGGGCATCGACCGTGACGCGGCCGCGGTTCACGAGCAGGGCCTGCTCGAGCGCGTTGACGCCGCACTTGCGGGCATGAACGACATCCGCCGCATCGGCACCGCGCCCGGGCGGGTGGCCGTGGCCTCCTTCCTGCTCGCTGGCGCCCACCCCACCGATGTGGGCATGCTGCTCGATCAGCAGGGCATCGCGGTGCGGGCAGGGCATCACTGCACCATGCCGCTGATGGAACGCCTCGGTATTCCCGGCACGGTGCGGGCATCGTTTTCGATCTATAACACCGTCGAGGAAGTGGACCGCTTTCTCGAGGGCCTCGACAAGGTACGCAGCTTTCTCTGAGAACCCACCGGGTCTTCAGACAGGGAGAAGCAGGATGAGTGTGGAAACCTTCAACCCCGATCAATCCGGAGTGCGCATGACGGCTCCGGCCGTCGCCCATGCCCAGCGTCAGCTGGCGCGGGCCGGTGCACGTGCCGTGCGCCTGGGCGTGAAGCAGAGCGGCTGCTCCGGCTTCATGTATCAGGTGGACTACGTGATCGAGCCAGAGGCCGAGGACACCGAATTCACGGTGGCAGATGACCTTTCGGTATTCGTCAGCACCGAAGCGCTGCCGCTGGTGCGGGGAACCGAGATCGACCTGGTCAAGGAAGGCCTCAACTCAGTCCTGAAATTCCGCAACCCGAACGCCGCCGTCGAATGCGGCTGCGGCGAAAGCTTCGCAGTCTAACGAAGCCGGTACGGAGACGATCGTGGAACGCAGAATGATGGTCATGCAGCGGGACTGCCCGGCGCGCCTCGTGCCGGCGGGGACCCGTATCACCATCACCAAGGACACCTTCGTCACGTTGACCCAGGACCTCGGCGGAACCTACACCGTCAACGTCAACGGCAACCTCGCTCGCATCGATGGTACGGACGCGGATGCGCTGGGCCTCGAACCCATCGAATTCGACTTCGGTGAAGCCGAGGGTGACGAGGTCGACGAAGCGAACGTCTGGGAAGCCCTGCGCACCGTCTACGACCCGGAGATCCCCGTTAACGTGGTCGATCTCGGCCTGATTTACGACTGCCGCATCGAGGGCAATGACGTGGCCATCACGATGACGCTCACCGCACCCGGTTGCGGCATGGGCCCCGTCCTGGTGGACGACATCGAGTATCGGGTGCGCAAGGTGCCGAACGTCGAAAACGTCAAGGTGGAACTCGTGTTCGATCCACCCTGGAGCCGCGAGATGATGTCCGAAGAGGCTCAGCTCGAACTCGGGGTCTACGGGTGAGCACGGCTGCTGCCGCATTCGATCAGGTTCCCTTCGGCCGCAGCATCGACGCCGAGGAAGTGGCGGAGAGCCTTGAGTTCTTCGACGACTGGGAAGATCGCTACCGCTACATCATCGATCTCGGCAAGGAGCTGCCTGGCCTGCCGGACGAGTTGAAAACAGAGGATCGATTCATCCACGGCTGTCAGAGTCAGGTCTGGATCGATCATCGCCGTGAGCCGGACAGCGGCCGTCTGCAGTTCGTCGTGGACTCCGACGCGCTCATCGTCCGCGGTCTCGCCGGCATCGTCCTCTCCGCCCTCAACGACCGGACGCCGGCTGAGATTGCCGCCTTCGACGTGGATGCGTTCTTCGACCGCATCGATCTCATGCGTCACATCTCGCCCACCCGCGGCAATGGCCTGCGGGCCATGGTGCAGAAGATCCGCGAACTCGCCCAGGCCGCCTGAGCGCCTGTTCCGGCGCAGCGCTGTCCATGGATCAAAGCAGATAGGGCGCGAGGTGTTCACGTAGCGCCTGAATCAATCCCTCACGCACTCCTCGTGATTCCCACGTCAGCGGGGTCAGGTGGGTTCGTGTCCGCTCACGGTCGAAGTAGAAGGCGCCGCTTTCCAGCGGCGGGGCCAGGTCTTCCTTGCGTGCCGCCAGCCAGACCAGCGTGTCCGCGCCCTGTTCTGCGTTACGCAGCAAGCTCGTGGTCAGGCGATGAAACGTGGGAATCGCGTCGCGCACGCCGGGGGTCTCTGCCCAGCCGGGATGCATGCCATAGCAGCCGAAGTCGGCGAACAGGGGCATCCCGGCCATGGCTTCGTTGAGTACGACCTGGGCGCGCTTCACGTTGGCGTACGTAGTGACCTTGTCGTAGCGGGGATTGCGCTTCAGGTGCCGCAAATGCAGCCGTGCCAGGTACATGCCGCCGCTGCTCATCCAGATGATGCGCCCTCCCGGGCGCAGCCGACCGGAGCGTACGAGGTTGTGCACCAGCAGGAAGTGCCCGAAGACCTGGGAAGCGAACTGCAATTCGATGCCTTCCGCGTTCGTGGCGAACGCGGAAGGCATGCCGCCTGCGTTGAGCGCAACGAAGTCGAGAACGTCAAGCCGTTCGACGGTTTCCGCGACGGCGCGCCAGTCAGCCAGATCGAGACAGATGTCCGGCGCCGCCGCTCGCCGGGCGCAACCCGTCACGTGGTGGCCAAGCTCGCGCAGCCGGGTCACCGCAGCCCGACCGAGTCCGGAACTGCTTCCCGTCACGAACCCATGCAGGACCCTTTCCGGTGCGCAGTGCAGCGGATCCGAAAACGCAGCCCTGAGGCGCTGATGCCGCTCGAAGCCCGGGCGATCGAAGTACCACAGCATGCGCGTTTACCTCCTGGAAGGTACCTCCTGCGCCCGTCTTTCGAGCATGCCCGAAGGTGGGCAGGCAGGGAATGACAGGTCGTCTCTCTCGAGCGGTGGTCTGCGGGCTGTGCTCGTCACAGCCCGTGCCTGAGGCTGGTTACGGGACTACACTGGGGCTGCATTTCTGCTGCTCGGACCTTGCCCATGACGGACAGCGCGGCCGGGTCGATGCCGGCAGTGGATCGGAATGCGTTCGATGGCACCCGGTTCGCGCTGCTCGATCACAATGCCACGGCCTTGGCCGTCCGCCTCGAACTGTGCGCGGGCGCCACGCGGCGGCTGGACCTGCTCTATTACATCTTCCGCGAGGACGACAGCGGCCGGCTGGTGGCCGATGCCCTCATGGCTGCCGCCGACAGGGGCGTGCAGGTGCGCCTGCTGCTCGATGATCTCGATGCATCGGGCCGAGAGTCGTCGCTCGGACGGCTGGATGCACATCCCCGTCTGCAGGTGCGCCTGTTCAACCCGTTCCGCTGGCGCGGCCTCCTGCGGCCGTTGGCGCTGCTGCGGGATCCGGCACGGCTCACGCGCCGAATGCACGCGAAGGCGCTCATCGCCGATTCAAGGCTGGCCGTGGTCGGCGGGCGCAACATCGGCGACGAGTACTATGCGCCGGAGGCCGAGATGGCCTTCGCCGACGTCGACGTGCTGCTCGCAGGCGAACTGGTCGGACAGGTGGACGCCAGTTTCGAGAGTCTCTGGTCGAGTGTCTGGGCGAAGCCGCTGGCCGAGCTGCGGGCGAGGCGGGCAGCAATCGAGGTGACGCGTCGTGCCCGTGACCGCATAGCGCGACGTCCGGTGCACCAGGACCCGGCCGCGGTCCTGGCCGAGGACAGCCAGGCGAAGATCCTGCTGCAACGTATCCGGGCGGGATCCTGGCCGGATCTGCCGGGCACGGGCCGGGTGTTTGCGGACCTGCCCGAGAAGGTCGAGCCCGGTGCCCTTGCTGGCGCCGGCTACTTCGATCATGTGCTGCAGCATCTCGTGACGCAGGCGGTGTCGGAGGTGCTGATCATGACGCCCTACCTGGTGCCCACGGCGGAAGGCATGGCGTTCATCCATGCGCTCAAGGAACGTGGTCTGCGCATCCGGATCCTCACCAACTCCCTTGCAGCGACGGACGTCGTGGCGGTGCACGCGGGCTATCGCCGCTATCGCCGGGCCCTGCTGGAGGCGGGGGTGGAGCTCTATGAGTACCGCCCGACGGGCTATTGGGGACGACGCCTGCGGCGCATGATCCGCGGCGCCCATCTCCGCGCCAGCCTGCATGCCAAGACCATCCTGGTGGACGACGAGCTGGTGATGATCGGCTCGGCGAACCTGGACCCGCGTTCGATCCAGCTCAATCTCGAACTCGGAATACTGATCGAGAGTGCGCCGCTCGGCGCCGAGATTCGCGCCTGCTTCGAGGACGCGATCGCGCCGGCCAACGCCTGGCGGGTCGAACTGGAGCAGGGGCGCGAGCAGTGGCGGGGCGCTGACGGTCGGCATGAGCCGGATGCCGGTTGGGGGCGGCGCCTGCTGGCGCGGCTGCTGGGCTTTCTGCCGCTGGAAGGTCAGCTGTAGCTTATTTCTGAACCGCTTCTTGGGACCTGCGGGATCAGAACCAGCGGCTGCCGGCGCTGCGGTTGGCCTCGAATTCCTCCAGCGTCTCCAGGGCGGCGTCGTAGTCCTCTTCCGGAACCAGCACCTGCACCAGGCCGGTGGCGGGCAATTCCCCCACCGCACCCTGAAGGAACTCGCCGATGATGCGCGCGTCGATGCCCTGCTGCTCCAGCAGGCCCTTGAGCAGGTGTGCATCGATGGTGGAGTCGGCGGCGTACAGCGGAATCACGTCAGGGCTCCATGGCTTCGGGTGCACAGCCAGTCGATTCGTGTGCGACGCGGCGCCAGCGGCCTTCCATGACCTGCCGCAGCTCGTCCGGACTGGGACCGAGTTCGAGCCGCTCCCGGAATCCGTCGCCGCCGGTGATGGTCAGCGTCAGGCGGCCATGGGCGTCCGCCGGCGCCTGATCGAACGCAGTGCTGACGAAGACGTAGCGGTCTGAGCGGCTGGCTTCGGGGTCGAGGACGAAGCCGGTCACCTGGCCGCCGGAGCCGAACCGCCGCAGTAGTACCCGGCCGCCGTCGTGATCGCGGCTGAAGATCTGCCATTCGGCATGGTTTTCGCCATCGGGATTACGGGTCTGCGGGGGGAACCGGGTCTCACTGCGCGAGTAGAAAAAGCGCCTGTCCATGATCGGCGCATAACAACGCTGCCCCTGGCCGTTGCCGGGTAAGCCCTGTTCGCGGCCGGTCCAGAAGCCCTCGAACCAGCTCAGGTTGCGCCAGATGCTTGCGGGATCGGCGGCGTGCGCGGGCAGCGCGCTGAGCGCAACCATGCTGCCGATCAGAATGCTGCCGCAAAGGAGTGTCCGCATGACCATGCCGCAAGCATACGCCGCGGTGGCCATGGCCCGCCAACGCGCCTGGGAGGCCTTAAGTCAACAGGCATTGACATGAGGCGCGCCGGCCAGCAGCATCCATGACGGAGACATCTGTCGGGAGCAGACCATGACCACCACCGCGAAGATCGAGCCACAAGACGCCGTGACCGACGCCTACGCCCTGCCGCTGGCGGAGATCAATCCCGCCCGGGCGGACCGTTTTCAGGCGGACACCATCTGGCCCTACTTCGAACGCCTGCGCCGGGAAGACCCGGTGCATTTCACGCCCGAGAGCGAGTTCGGACCGTATTGGTCGATCACGCGTTGGCAGGACATCATGACGGTGGACACGCAACACGAAGTGTTTTCGTCCGCTGACGGCATCGCCCTGGCCAATCTCAAGGCCGTTGCCGAGCAGGAGCGGGTCATGGGCCCGCGCCGGCGCAGCAATGCCGGCTTCATTACCATGGACGAGCCTGAGCACATGCCGCGCCGCAAGGCGGTGACGCCGGCGCTGGCGCCGTCCAACCTGCAGAAGATGGCGCCGCAGGTACGCGAGCGTGCCGGTCAGATTCTCGACGGCCTGCCCATTGGCGAGGAGTTCGACTGGGTCGACCTGGTCTCCAAGGAACTGACCGCGATGACCCTGGCCACCCTGTTCGACTTTCCCTTCGAAGACCGGCGCAAGCTCACGTTCTGGTCTGATGTGGTCACGAACATGCCGGGCCATGGCCCCGTGACCAGTTGGGAGCAGAAGGCGGAGGCCATCTTCGAATGCTTCGGGACCTTCCAGGAATTGTGGAACGCTCGCGTCAACGCCGAGCCCGGCATCGACCTGATCTCCATGCTCGCGCACAACGACGCGACCCGGAACATGAGCGCGGAAGAGTATCAGGGCACCGTGATCCTGCTCATCGTCGGCGGCAACGACACCACCCGCAACACCATCTCCGGCAGCGTCTACGCCCTCAACAAGTATCCTGAGCAGTACGCCAAACTGCGCGCCAACCCGGACCTGGTGCTGCCGATGGTCTCCGAGACCATCCGCTGGCAGACGCCGCTGGCGCACATGCGTCGGGTGGCGAAGGAAGATTTCGAACTCGGCGGCAAGACCATCCGGGCCGGCGACAACGTGGTGATGTGGTACGTCTCCGGCAACCGCGACGAGACGATGGTCGAGAACCCGAACGCCTACATCATCGACCGCGAGCGGCCACGGCAGCATCTGTCCTTCGGGTTCGGCGTGCACCGCTGCGTCGGCAACCGGGTCGCTGAGATGCAGCTGACCATCATCTGGGAAGAGATCCTCAAGCGCTTCCCGATCATCGAATTGGTCGGCGAACCGACGCGGACCTACTCGCCGTTCGTGCACGGTTACGAGAGCATGCGCGTCGTCATCCCCGAGCGCGTCTGAACGTGCCGGTCGCTGAGGTCAGAACGCCGCAACGGGCGCCGGGAGCGATCCGCCGCCGCGATGCCGAAGCGACCCGGGCGGCGATTCTGGATGCCGCCCGCGATCAATTCGGCCGGCTCGGCTACGACTGCACCGCGTTGCGCGATGTTGCGGCCGCAGCGGGCGCTGACGTGGCGTTGATCAAACGCTACTTCGGCGGCAAGGAAGCCCTGTTCACCGAGGCCCTGAAGGTGTCCTTCCGGTCGGATTTTTTGAGCGACTGGGACCTGCGCAGCTTCGCCCGGGACTTCGCCACGGCCATGGCCGGTGGCCCCCACGAGGACGCAGAGCGGACCCACAGCTTCCAGTTTCTGCTCCGGGCGGCCACCTCACCGAGTACGGCGCCGCTGCTCAATGCCGCGATCCAGGAGCGCTTCCTCGAACCCATTCGCCACTGGCTCGGTGACGCCGACGCACCCGGCCGGGCGCGCGCATTGGCAGCCGCCGCCATCGGCTTTCTGGTAGAACGCCTGATCCGGGGCGAGGCGCTGGTCGGCGCGGAGCGCGACGCCTTCATCGAGCACGCCACGGCGATGTTCGAGCGCCTTCTTGGACCCTAGCGCGCCAGCGGGTCCGGGCGCATCTGCACCTTGCCGACGTACGAGCTCGGGTGCTCCGAGTGCAGCACCGGATCAAGAGCGTTGTTGAACCACAATGCGCGGCCCTTCCAGCCTGCGTCCGGGTCGTCGATGCGTCCGTCGAGCAGGCGCGTGAAGGTATTCAGCGGGTAGGGCACACGGATCACCGTGAACGCCTCGCTTTCGGGATCGAAGGCCAGCAGCGAGTCCGAGCCGGTACCGTTCAGTATGATCAGGTTGTCGCCCATGCCCAGCGTCCCGAACAGATCGACCCACAGGTAGTAGTGGAAGTCGGCGCTCTGGCGCTGTTCCGGGGCATCGCCGCTGCGCATCTGCGGCCCCGGACTGCGATAGAGCGTCCAGCCCTCGGGGCACTGCTCGCCAAGCCCCCAGTGCTGCTGGCACTGGGAGCGGTCGAAGCGGCCGAGGTGACCGCTGCCGCCGAAGGCCACCCAGACGATGCCGTTGGAATCCACGTCGAGACCACGCGGTCCGGCTGCCGGCCGCGGTGCGATGTAGGCCTCGTGCCTGTCGCGCTCGGGATCGTAGCGGCTGATCCGTCCTCGGAAGTCCAGCGGAGCGCCCGGGGCGCCACCTGGTTGCGAGATCCAGACGCTGCCATCGGACAGGGCGGGATTCATGCCGTAGATGAAACCCTCGAGTGCCGTGTCCGCCTCGCCGTCACCGTTGCTGTCGACCACGAGCTCGGACCAGCCCTGAGCCTGTGCCAGTGTCTCCGGCCGCTCAGGGTCGTAGCGCGAGGGATCGAACCAGCCGATCACGTGCGAATCGCCGCTGGTCCAGAGCACACCGTCGGTGTCGAACTGCAGATGGTGGGTCCCGTAGCAGGTGTCGATGAGTTCGAACTCGCCATGCTCCGGGTCGTACCAGCCGAGCTGGCGATGGTGGTAGTTCTCGGCAATGACCGGATCATCTTTGCAGAACTCGGGCAGATCCTGCCCCCACTCGCGCCGGATCTGCGTCGTCAGCCAGACCCGACCGGTGTCGTCGAGCATCGGGTTATGGGGATTCGCCGGGTTGTGGTAGCGGCCGTGGAAGGGTGTTTCACCCCCTTCGGCCGGGCAGCCGAGGCTGCCCAGGCCCACGTCGATCACGTCATCGCTACCGAGCGGCTGGTAGGTCTGCTCGCACCAGGGCGTATCAAAACCGTCCCGGGTCGGGACGTCGATCATGTCCGCACGATGGTTGATCGGGTCCAGCGTCAGCACGCGGTCGTTGCCGATGTCGACGCCGAAGAGTCTGCCATTCGGGTATCGGTTGGGGTCGCGCTTGTCGGTGGCGACCAGGTCGTGCACGTAGGCGAAGCCGTCACCCCAGTCCCACTGGGTGATGACGACGTTGCGCGCAGCACCAGTGGGGCGGGGCGGCTGGGGCGGGACTTCGCCCGCGTTGATGCGCCCGCTCCAGTCCGCCATCACGTCCAGCAGAACCTCGCGACCGAGCCCGTTGGCCGTCACATCCATGTAGCTGGCCTTCTTCAGCCCTTCGTCGAGCTGTTCACGGCCGAAGTGCCGGGTCATCGCCGAGCCCATCTGGTGACAGAGCTGACAGCCGAGCTTGAAGTAGTTCGACCAGTCGGCCTTGGGCTCAGGGAGCTCCATCAGCGACAGCCAGTAGTTCGCCGGATAGATGGCCGCGGCCGCCTGCTCGGATGCGGCTGGCTCAGCCACCAGGTCGAGCATCCCACCCCGCTCGGCGGCGACCCGGCTCGAATCGGCGAGACCGTAGCCACGCACCCACACCTTGTAGTCCGCCTCCGGCAGTTCCGGGATCACGAAGCGTCCGGCGTCATCGGTGACGACGATCTTGCGGTACGGCGTGTCCAGGCTGCTGGTCTCGGCAATCACCCAGACGCCGGCTTCCGGTGCGCCGTCGGGTCCCTTGACCTGCCCCTCGATGAAATCGGCCGTTCCGGAAGCCGCTGCCTCCGCCGCATTCCTCTCCGTCGCCGCCCCGGACCCGGCGTCACAGGCAAGGACGATCATCGTGCTGCCCGCGAGCAGCGCCGCCACTAACGTCTTGTTCATGACTCTCCCCCTCACATGCTGAACGTCAGGAC
>SKUB01000179.1 GCA_007122315.1 Pseudomonadales bacterium
AACAGCTTGAAGCCCGTCAACGACACCTGGGGTCACGAGGCTGGCGACAAGGTCATCATCCACGTCGCGCGGGTGCTGGCAGATTGTGTCCGCCGAGAGGATACACTCGCGCGCATGGGGGGCGACGAGTTCGTCATCCTCTGCCCCAACGCGCGTCCGGAGGGCGCAGAGGACATCGCGGACCGGATTCACCGCAGGCTGGAACTCAGCCCGCTGGTCCTGGGACGGGGAGATCAGCAGGAAATGTATAAAGCAACGGTTTCCATGGGCATTGCCAGCTCCCTGGACGCACCGCCGGACCAGGTCCTCGCGGTGGCGGATTCGCGTATGTACGACGCCAAGGAACGGCACTACGCACAGATGGCTTCCAGAGCCGAAGCGTGATCCGCCGCTAGGCGGCGCGCACCCGCCCTAGAGGGAGCTCACAAGGTGGCCACCGTCCACTACGATGCTCTGCCCTGTCATGTGTGCGGATGACTCGGAGGCAAGCAGCAGCAGTGCACCATCGTAGTCCTGCATCTCGCCGGTTCGACGCTGGGGAATCGACCGCACGAAGGCCTCGCTGGCCTCGCTCTCCAGCAGGGCTGAACTCACGGAACTGAGGAAATAGCCTGGAGCCAGGGCATTGCAGCGAATGCCATAGCGGGCGCCCTCCAGCGCGATTTGTCGGGTGAGCTGCAATACCCCGGCCTTGGACACCGCATAAGGGGTCACGCCCTTCTGCTGCCGGAAGCCGAGAATGCTGGCAATGTTGACGATATTGCCGCCGCGCCCCTGCTCGATCCAGTGCCGGGAGGCTTCCCGGGAGACCAGCCAGACACCCTTGAGGTTGGTTTCCATGACGGCGTCCCAGTCATCCTCTTCCAGTGTGATGTAGGTGAACACACCGGGTTCCATGCCTGCGTTGTTGATCACCACGTCCGGCACACCGAACGTTTCCTTGGCCTGCTCGAAACCGTTGCGGACACTTGCACCGTCCCGCACGTCCATCTCGATACAGGCAGCTTCGTGACCCTCGCTCCTGAGTTCGTCGATCCGCGCATGCAGCTTGTCCATACGCCGCGCCGCCAGCACCACGCGAGCACCCGCCGCGGCGAGCACGCCGGAAAAGTGATGGCCTAGACCACTCGACGCACCGGTGATCAGTACCGTTCGGCCGGCAAGGGAAAAGGGGTCAGAATTCATGCGTGGCTCTCCTTGTCGATGGCTTGATCGGCACGCACAGGGCATTCGCTTCTGCTGCAGGCGATCGGGTCGGCGGCGAGCGGGTTGCGGGCAGCATGCTGCTCCGGCATGAGCGGGTCACCACAGACATGACAGATCTGCAGCTCGCCGGGCTCGAGACCCGCCGCGAGACCGACCCGGTCATCGAAGACGAAGCACTCGCCCCGCCATCGACTCGGTGCCTGCGTTCTGGCCGCAAGATAGGCCAGGATGCCGCCACTGAGTTCGTGCACCTGCCTGAATCCACGGCTGCGCATCCAGGCGGCCGCCTTGGTGCAGCGGATCCCACCGGTGCAGTAGATCGCGACATCCGGCGTCTCCTCCGGATTCAGGTGCGAATCCACCCAGTCCGGGAACTCACGAAAACTGTCTGTCCCCGGATCCAGCGCACCTTCGAATCTGCCCACGGCGACTTCGTAGCGGTTGCGGACGTCGATGACCGGGACTGAAGGGTCGTCGAGCAGTTGTTCCCAGCGATCGGCGTCGACGCGGCTTTCGCCGGCGAAGTCGAGTGCTTCTTCTGTCCGCCCAAGCGCCACGATTTCAGGACGCAGACGAACCCGCAGGCGCCGGAACGGGGGCCCGCCGGGCGCGGGTGTCCGCAACAACGGGATGCGGCCACACAGCGCTACCAATCCGGATTCGAACGCGTCCAGCTCCTGCGCCGTGCCGGCCAGGCTGAGGTTGACCCCCTCTGCGGCGACGAGGACAGTCCCCAACAGGCCCGCACCCGCCGCGAGATCCTCAACGGCGTCGCGCAGTTCGTAAGGTTCTGGCACCGGGAAGAAGCGATAGCCGGTCGCGACCCAGACGGGCTCAGCCACGGCGACCACCGCCAAGGCAGGCCGGGGATTCCGGAACCTCACCGAAGCGGCTCTGCCACTCGTCAGGGGTGTACGTGTGCAGAGCCAGCGCGTGGACGCCGCCGGCGAGCTCGTCAGCGAGGATGCCATTGACCCGGCGATGCCGCGCGAGGAGGCGCTCGCCTGCAAACGTGTCCGCGACCAGCACGACCTTGAAGTGGGTCTCCGACCCGGGCGGCACGTTGTGACTGCCGCTCTCGTTGACGACGTCCACGTAGATCGGCGCGAGGGCGTCGATGAGCTTGTCTTCGATGACTTTCTGCAGGGTCATACCGCCTCCGGATCACTGCGGACGCGGATTGTAGCCTGAGAGCGCAACAGGCTTCAGCCGGCGCGTCCGTGATCGCTGCGGCGCCTGCAGGCTCCCTCCCACAAGCCTCCGCTCAGGCGTCGTCCCGTGGGAGAGCCCAGGCCGCGCGCAGCGCGGACGGGCCGAGCTCTTGCCGCCATGCCTGGGCTCTGGATCAGTCCGCGATCGCTGCGTCGCCTGCGGCGCCT
>SKUB01000314.1 GCA_007122315.1 Pseudomonadales bacterium
AGGACGATCAAGCCTTCCGCTTCTTCCGCGGTGACGGCTTCGAGATCCGCGGTATGGCCGAGCAGCTCAAGCGGATCTATGCCGAGGCGGCACAGGAGGCGTTCGCGGACTGGCTGCGTGGAGTGCGGGTGCCTACAGGCTACTCGTCGCGGCCGCTGCCCGGGCGTGGGGCGGCGTCTGTGCAGCCGCCGTGAAGTAATCTCGACCGCTACAGCCAGTAGCATCGAGCTTCAGGGCGCGACCTCCCTTGCGCCCCAGTCATGCTGGCCCCAGAATCGCGCCCGCCCGCTCTCATGCGAATCGACGCCATGCCTGCCCCGCAACGCGCCCAGCTTGCCTTAGGCATTCAGCCACAGCCGGATGACACCACCTGCGGCCCGACCTGCCTGCATGCCGTCTATCAGTTCTGGGGGGAAGACATCTCCCTGCGTCAGGTGATCGACGAAACCCACGTCCTTCCAGGTGGCGGCACGCTCGCGGTGCATCTGGCCTGCCACGCACTGGAGCGCGGCTTCGACGCCACCATCTGGACCTACAACCTCAAGGTGTTCGACCCGACCTGGTTCACGCCGCCGGGCATGGACCTGCGGGACAGGCTGGAGCGGCAGCTGGCCTTCAAAGGTGGCGAGCGGCTGGAGTCCATTACCCGCGGTTACCTCCGCTTCCTCGAGCTCGGCGGCACGCTCAAGTTTCAGGAACTGCGCACCCGGCTCATCCGCCGGCCGCTGACCCACGGCATCCCCGTGATCACCGGGCTGTCGGCCACCTATCTCTACGGCAGCGCCCGGGAGTGGGGTCCGAACGACGACTACGACGACATCCGCGGCGAACCCTCCGGACACTTCGTCGTGCTGTCGGGGTATGACAGAAAAGGCAGGCTGGTGGACGTCTCCGATCCCCTGCTGCGCAATCCCATGGCCGAAGGTCACCACTACCTGGTGGGCATCGAGCGTGTGATCGGGGCGATCATGCTCGGGGTATTGACCCACGATGCGAATCTGCTGACGCTGACGCCCGTCGACCACCCTTCAAGGACGCCGCCCACGTGAGAATCCTGTTCGTCGTCGATGCGCCCAAGGACTGGCCCCTGGATATCGTCGGCGTGGAGGTGGTCGGTGCACGGCAGTACCTTACCGAGCCGACCTGGACGGAACTCCGACGGGCACGCGTGTTCAATCTCTGCCGCTCCTACGCCTATCAGAGCGTCGGCTACTACGTGTCGCTGCTGGCAGAGGCCCGGGGACACCGCCCGTCACCCAGCCTCGCCACCATTCAGGACACACGCTCCCGGCACACAGTGCGCATGGCATCGGAAGACCTCGAAGACCTCATTCAGCGCAGTCTCGGCAGCCTGCAATCCGACGAGTTCGTGCTCTCCATCTACTTCGGGCGCAACCTGGCCAAGCGCCACGCAACCTTGGCCGCACGGCTCTACGAACTGGCTGAAGCCCCACTGCTCCGCGCCCGTTTCGTCCGCCGCGAGCATTGGGAGCTGGTGAGCCTTAAACCCATCTCGGCGGATGCCATTCCACCGGAGCACCATGGCTTCGTGGTGCGCGTCGCAGCGGAGTATTTCGCCGGCCGGCGACCGCCGACGCGACGGCGATCCAAGGCCCGCTACGACCTGGCGATTCTGGTGGATCCAGACGAGCCGGACCCGCCCTCCAACGAGCGCGCCCTGGCGCGATTCGAGCGCGCAGCGCGCACAGTCGGCTTCGAGGCAGAGCGGATCACGCGGGAGGACTTCAGCCGCATCGCAGAATTCGACGCACTGTTCATCCGCGCCACCACTTCAGTCAACCACTACACCTACCGCTTTGCGCAGCGAGCCCAGGCTGAAGGACTCGTCGTCATGGACGATCCAGGATCCATCCTGCGCTGCACCAACAAGGTGTTTCTGGCCGAGCTGCTGCAGCGGCTGAAAATCCGCCAGCCGCGGACCGTGATCGTCCATCGCCGCAACGTGGATACGGTGGTCGACGAACTGCGCCTGCCCTGCGTACTGAAAGCGCCCGACAGCGCGTTTTCCCGCGGTGTGCACAAGGTGGATACCCGAGATGGGCTGATCAGCATGGTGGGCGAGCTGCTGGACCGATCCGAACTCATCGTCGCCCAGGAGTATCTTCCGACCGAGTACGACTGGCGCGTCGGCATCGTGGACGGCGAACCCCTGTACGTCTGCCGCTACTGGATGGCGAGTCGCCACTGGCAGATCGTCAAGCATGACGCCTCCGGCAAGAAGGCGGAGGGCAATGCCGACACGCTGGCCGTTGCGGATGCTCCCTCGGAAGTGATCCGCATGGCCCTGAAAGCCTCGAACGCCATTGGCCGCGGCCTGTACGGCGTCGACATCAAGGAGTCCCAAGGCCGCCACTACGTGATCGAGGTGAACGACAATCCGAGCATCGACGGAGGCGTCGAGGACAGCGTTCTGAAGGATGGCCTCTACCTGAAAATCATGAACACGTTCCTTGCGCGGGTGGAACGACTGAAGCGCGGCGATGCCTGATCCTCTGCACCTGTTCCAGGGTTACGGCGTCGAGATCGAATACATGATCGTCGATGCGGACACGCTCGATGTCCGGCCCTACTGCGATCGTGTCCTCATGGCAGTGGCCGGCGAGATCACCAACGAGGTCCAGCGTGGCCCCATCGCCTGGAGCAACGAGCTCGCCTCCCACCTGTTGGAGGTCAAGACCAATGGCCCTGCACCCACACTCGCCCCTCTGGCCGGCGCGTTTGCCACGACCATCACGGACATCGAGCGCATTCTCGCCGGCGAAGATGCGCGCCTGCTGCCGGGCGCCATGCACCCCTGGATGGATCCGTTTCGTGAAGTGGTGCTGTGGCCCCACGACTACAGCCCCATCTACGAGGCCTACGATCGCATCTTCGATTGCCGCGGCCACGGCTGGGCCAATCTCCAAAGCGTGCATCTGAATCTGCCCTTCGGCAACGATGACGAGCTGTATCGGCTGCATGCCGCGATCCGCCATCTGCTGCCGCTGCTGCCTGCGCTGGCCGCGAGTTCACCGATCGCCGACGGGCGCGATAGCGGCCATGCCGACTACCGAATGGAGGTCTATCGTCACAACTCCGCGCGCATTCCCGAAGTGACGGGCCAGGTGGTGCCGGAATCCATTCACTCGGAGGCCGAGTATCAGGCGCGCATCCTGGAGCCCATGTACAAGGCGATCGCGCCCCACGACCCGGAGGGCATCCTGCGCGAGGAATGGTTGAACTCCCGCGGCGCCATCGCCCGCTTCGATCGCTCTGCCATCGAGATCAGGGTGCTCGACACCCAGGAGTGTCCGCGCGCCGACCTCGCCATTCTCGGATTGATCGTTGCGGTGCTGCAGGCGCTCATCGAGGAACGCTTCGCGCATCTGGCCGATCTCGACACGCTGGAAACCGGACGTCTCGCCGCTCTGCTCGAACGCTGCGTGCGTGATGGTGACGAAGCGAAGATCGACGACCGGCATTGGCTGAAAACGTTCGGACTTCGCGGCAGCTACTGGGCGCGCGATCTCTGGGGCCATCTGCTGGAGCGTTGCAAGGACCGATTCGAAACGACCGGCGTCGATGGCGGTCCGCTGGAGCTGATTCTTGATCAGGGAACGCTGGCGCGACGTTTGCGCCGCGCCCTGGCACTCCCGTCAGCGAATGCACCGCCACGGGAAGCTCTGGCTGCGGTCTATCTGCGCCTCGCGGAGTGCCTCCGCTCTGGAGTCTTGTTCCGTGCCGACTGAAACCCGGACCGCATTCGTCATCTCCTGCGAGCATGCAACCTGCCATGTACCCGATCCCTGGCGCCATCTGCTCGCGGACACCGCGATGCTCCAGAGCCATCGCGGCTGGGATCCGGGTGCAGCCGGGATGGCGGGATACCTTGGCCAACGACTCGAAACACCCGTGTTGCTCGGCCAGGTCAGCCGGCTGCTGGCGGACGCCAACCGCTCCGCGAGCAATCCGAACGTGCATGCTCCCGAGATTCGCGCTCTGCCGAGATCCGATCGCGACGCCATCATCCAAGCCTGGCACGCGCCACATCATGCAGCCGTCACGGCCGAAGTCGGGAACCGGCTGAACGCTGCCGGACAGGTGATTCATCTGTCCTGCCACTCCTTCACGCCTGTTCTCCGCGGCAAGCGCCGCAACGCCGAGATCGGGCTGCTCTACGATCCCCGCCACAGTCGGGAGCAGGCCCTTGCCGTGCTCTGGCAGCAGCGGCTTCAGGCTTCGAGTTCGCTGCGGACGCGGCGCAACTATCCCTACAAGGGGTGTGGCGACGGCATGACCCGGACCATGCGCCGCCGCTACGGAAGTGCCTACCTGGGATTCGAGGTGGAACTGAACCAGGCATTGCTCGAGGACGGAGCGTTCCCGGCAGACGTGCTGCAGGTGCTCCATGATACGTTCACGGCTGCGGTCGAAGCGCTGGGCAGCACCTCGCCGAGCAAGACCAAATGAGATTGGACTCGGCTGCGGCTGTGGCGATAATTCGTAACACACCCTTTAAGCCTGCTGGTACGCACGCCATGACTCGCTCGATCTTCCTGCTTGCCCTGATGACGATGACGTTCGTGTCCTTCCCGGGCACGGCTGCGGCCGCCAGCGCGGACGAGATCGATACCCGTTCGGATGCCGCACTCGAGCGGCTCTACGCCCAGACCGCAGAGGCGAAACCCCTCATCGAGCGCGCCAAGGGGGTGCTGATCTTTCCGCGCGTGATCAAGGCAGGCATAGGCATCGGCGGTGAGTACGGCGAAGGCGTGCTGCGCATCGACGGCAAACCCGTGCAGTACTACAGCACTGCTGCTGCCTCCATCGGCTTTCAGCTCGGAGCGCAGGCGAAAGCCCAATTTCTGCTGTTCATGACCGAGGAGGCACTCGACGCGTTCCGCGCCAAGGACGGCTGGGAGGTCGGCGTCGATGGCAGCGTCAGCCTGATCAGGGTCGGTGTAGGTGGATCCATCGACACCACCACCGCGCGGGCGCCCGTCATTGCCTTCGTCCTCGCCGACCGCGGCCTCATGTACGACCTTTCCTTGAGCGGATCGAAAATTTCCCGCATCGACCGCTGACCCGACTCTGGAGTTCTTCATGACTGACAGCTTCGACCTGACAGGCAAGGTTGCTCTCATCACCGGCGGCAGCCGCGGGCTTGGCCGCGAAATGGCACTCGCCTTTGCGCGACGCGGCGCCAAGGTGGCGATCACCAGTCGCAAACTCGACCAGTGCGAGCAGACGGCGGACGAAATCCGCGCCATCGGCGGTGAGGCCCTGTCCTGGGGCTGCCACGTTGCAGACTGGGATCAGTGCGGTGAGATGGTCGACGCGGTGTACTCCCATTTCGGTCGCGTCGATATCCTGGTCAACAACGCCGGCATGTCGCCGCTGTATCCGTCGCTCGCCGAGGTGTCCGAAGCCCTGTTCGACAAGGTGCTCGGCGTCAATCTGAAAGGGCCGTTTCGGCTCATGGCGCTGGTCGGCAAGCGCATGGCCGAGGGCGACGGCGGCGCGATCATCAATGTCTCGAGCGTCGCCGCAGTGAAACCCTCCCCGGAAGCGGAGCCCTACGGGGCGGCCAAGGCCGGACTGAATGCCCTCACCCGATCCTTCGCGTTCGAGTACGGTCCGAAGGTGCGGGTCAACTGCATCATGGCGGGACCGTTTCTGACCGACATCTCCAAGGCCTGGGACATGGAGGCCTTCGAGCAGCGTGCGGCCACCAGCATCGCCCTGCAGCGGGGCGGGCAGCCTGACGAGATCATCGGCACGGCGCTGTACCTGGCCTCGGATGCGTCGAGCTTCACCACCGGCGCGATCATCCGCCTCGACGGCGGTACGCCTTGAGTACCTCTGCGACGTCAAAGCCGCGGCCGCAACGAAGCCATGTGGGAGCCCGCCACGAACAATCGTTCACGCTGTCGCGGAAGGAACAAGGGCGATGCTCGCGAGGCCCAGTGGGAGCTGACGTCCACAAAGTGGGCGTCGCGATTTGTGTCACGCCTGAATCCGTGAGCAGTCCGCGATCGCAACGCCGCCCTGCGGGCGACGTTCGCTCCCACTGCCGCCACAAAACGCCCAGCCGTATCAATGGGTTGTTTGTTTTTCCATGAGAAACTGCGCACACCGCAGCGATAGCGGACTGATCCAACTCGAGCGTGACACTGCGGTAGATCTTGCGTCCGGCAAGCTAATATGCGTGAATTAGCCCTGTCTAATGGCTTTGCATTAGTCAGGGTTCGACTGCAGGAGAGTGCACCCCCTCAGGTGGCGTGCAGGGCACCTCTTCTGCCCTCCCCAAAGGCCGCTTCGCGCGGCCTTTTTTTTCGCCCGCTTCAGCGTGACCCCTGACCGTCGTCCACCTTGATCACGGTGCCGGTGACGGCCTCCGAGGCCGGTGACACCAGATACAGAAGCGTCGAATCGAGCTGCGCCGGATCACCCACCCGCTTGCGGGGAAACTGCTGACTGAAATCGCCGAGCCGCTCCATCATGCCGTCCATCATCTCCGAGGAGAACGCGCCCGGTGCGATGGCATTGACGTTGATGTGAAAGCGGGACCACTCCACCGCCAGCGCTTCGGTCATCCGCGCCAGTGCCGCCTTGGTGACGGAGTACAGCGCCGCGCCGTTGCCGCCGTAGTTGAATGCGCCCACAGATGAGATGTTCACCATGCGGCCGGGCTTCTTGGCCTCGATCAGCCGCTTCGCCACTTCGCAGGACAGGACCCAGGGACCACGAAGATTGGTGTCGAACACCGTATCCACCAACTCGTCCGACATCTTGTGGGCACGCTGGGCATCAGGGACGCCGGCGTTGTTCACCAGAATGGTAATGGTGCCGTAGGCCGCTTCCGTCTTCTCGACCACCTCGCGGATACTGGCCCGATCGGTCATGTCCAGGCGCAGCGGCAAGGCCTCGCCACCGTCGCTGCGGATCTCCTCGACCAGGGCATCGAGCCGCTCCACCCGGCGACCAGTCACAGCGACCTTGGCGCCACAGGCAGCGAGCACGCGGGCGAAGCGCCAGCCGAGACCGGAGGTGGTTCCGGTCACGAGCGCGACCTGCCCGGTCAGATCCAGGGAGAAGTAGGGCAACGGAAATGCCGTCATGGGAAACTCCAGGAAAGGATTGGAATGGAAAGTGTCGCCCCGGACCCCGCTGCCATCAGCATGGGCGAAGTCCGGGGCACGCGGTGAACGTCAGCTGCCGCGGCCGCCCCGCACCAGTTTTCCGGGCAGCGCACCGGTGTGCTCACCCGACTCGAATGTCACCTGGCCGGACTGCACCGTGTGGCGATAGCCATCGACCCGCTGCACCAACCGCCTGCCCCCCGTGGGCAGATCGTAGACGGCCTCCGGTCGATGCAGGCGCAATGCGTCGAAGTCGATGACGTTGATGTCGGCCTTGGCGCCGGGCGTGAGCAGACCACGATCGGTCATGCCATAGGCCTCCGCCGTGTCCCGTGACAGCTTGCGCACCAGATACTCCAGCGGCAGACGCTCGCCCCGGGTCCGATCCCGCCCCCAGTAGGACAGGATGTAGCTGGCCATGCCCGCATCGGCGATGACGCCGCAATGGGCACCGCCGTCGGACAGGCCGAAGAGGATGTTCGGGAGCTGCATGATGTCCCGGTAATAGTCGAGGTTGTAGTTCGTGTAACCCCCGAGTGGCTGATAGAACAGCGTCCGTCCGCCCTCCTCGAGCAGCAAGTCGTACATGACCGCGAACGGACTCTCACCGCGGGCGGCGGCGATCCCGGCGACGCTGGCCTCGCGCCGCTGCTCGTAGTCCGGCGTCGTGCCCAGCGGAAACACCTGCCAGAGCAGCTCAGCGAGACTTCGACCCATGACGGTCTGACCGATCCCGCTGTCCTCGGCCAGGATCCGGCTGCGAACCTCCGAATCGGCCAGCCTTGCCAGTTTCTCCGCAAGCGGCAGCGGAGCGATTTCACTGGCGTACGTGGGATGGCCCACGAAGACGTGGAAACTCGACGTCAGGCCGTGCAGCACGCCCGTGGGGCGCCCGGCCATCTGCGGCCTGATCTCCATGCCTTCCGCCCGCGCCTCCTCCGCCACGCGGTACAGCCGGCCCTCCTCGTAAGCTGCGGCGGACGTGGCCACCAGCGTCACCTTGAGCCCGGTCTCCCGGGCGAACTGCTTCACCCAGGCCCATTCGTCATCGGTCCCGAGGTGATCCGAAACCAGCTCGAAGATGCCGTGGCGCAGCCCCTTCATGCCGAGCCCGAGGGCCAGCATCTCGTCCGAACCGGCGAAGGTCCCTGGGACATGAACCCCATGCTTGTCCTTGTGCAGCAGGGTGCGGGACGACGAGAAGCCGAGCGCTCCTGCTGCGACACCCTCGCGGACGAGCTGCGCCATCTGCTTGAGCTCGTCCGGGGACGGAAGATCTTCCTGGGTGTTGCAGCGTTCACCCATGACATAGGCGCGGACCGCGGCGTGGGGCACCTGCGTCCCCACGTCGATGGCGCGCGGAAAGCGCTCGAGCGCATCGAGATATTCGGGAAAACTTTCCCACTGCCAGTTGATCCCCTCCGCGAGCGCACTGCCGGGGATGTCCTCCACCCCCTCCATCAGCTCGATCAGGAAGTCCTGCTGCCCCGGCCGCACCGGCGCGAAGCCCACACCACAGTTGCCCATGACCACCGTGGTGACGCCATGCCAGGACGACGGCCCCAGCACCGGATCCCAGGTCGCCTGACCGTCATAGTGGGTGTGGACATCGACCCAGCCCGGCGTCACCAGACAGTCGCGGGCGTCGATCTCGCGCCTGCCGCGACCGGCCACGTCGCCCACTGCGACCACCCGATCCCCATCCACCGCGAGATCACCCAGAAAGCGCTCCGTTCCCGAGCCGTCGATGACGGTACCGCCGCGAATCACCAGATCGTGCATGCCCATCTCCCCGAGAGTTAATCGTTCTCCATTACTCCGCTGCTCGAACATACGGCGCACCACGGACCCTGTCCAGTGGGACTGCCCAGGTGGGAGCACCCGCGTGGAGCCACTGCGGCTGCGCCTGGCCCCGGGGACATGCTACGCCCGAAAGCAGGCGCAGGGCATAATGCGCGGCTCATTTTCGGACACTGTCTTGGGGAGCCTCCGTGGCCGCACGCCCAGCGCTACTGCTCCACCCGCGTCCGGCCATCGGCGCCCTGTGGATGATCGGTGCCACGCTGGTGGGCTCCATCATCGATGTCTGCGTGAAGGCCCTGCAGGCCGGGTTCGACACGCCGCAGATCGTGCTGCTGCGCCTGCTCTGCTCACTCCCCTTCGTACTCCTGTTTGCACAGCTCTCCGGTGGCCTCGGCAGCATCCGCCCGAAACGGCCCGCGTGGCACGTCTTGCGCTCCATCTGCGCCGCTGGCGCGACGTTCGGCTTCTTCTATGCCCTCGGCGAACTGCCGCTGGTGCTGTGCGTGACCATCGGCTTCGCGGCGCCACTGCTGATCGCACTGCTGTCGCGCCCATTCCTTGGCGAAACCGTGGGCCTGCGCCGCTGGGTCGGCATTCTCGTCGGTTTCGGTGGCGTCCTCGTGGCGCTGCAGCCGGGGACAGCCGTGTGGCACCCGGCCATGCTGGCCGTGCTCGCATCGACCCTGTGCTGGGCGGTGCTCGCCCTCTCGGCTCGCCGCATCGGCGGTGACGAACCCATGGGCGCCATGGTGGTGTTCACCATTCCTGTGTCCCTGGTGGTGGCTTTGGCGATGACCGCCGGAAACTGGGTAGCGCCGACGTTGCACGAATGGCTGCTGTTTTTCGTCGCCGGTTTCGCCGGGGCGACGGTTCACTATTGTGTGGTCTACGCCTACCGGGCGACGCGCGCAGCCGTGGTGGCGCCCATGGAATACAGCGCCCTGCTGTGGGCGGCGCTGTTCGGGTTCGCCTTCTGGGGTGAGGTTCCCACCCTGTGGACCCTGCTCGGCGCCGGGGTGATCGTCCTCGGCGGGATGATCGTGCTGCGGGACACTGCCTGAGTCACGGCATCAGGTTGAAGCCGATGGCATTGAACTCCCGCAGCAGCAGCAGTGTCACCACGCATGCTGCAACGACGCCGCTGTGCCTGAGTCGACGCCACAGGCTCCAGTCGCCTCCGCCCCACACCGGTATCAGCAGCAATGCCGACAGTACGGTCAGCCCGGCGCCGATCAGACCGACAGCAAGTGCGGTGTAGATCCAGCCGTTGGGAATCGCGTAGAAGAAGTTGCCGAGATCTCCGGCAAGCGACATCAGGCCCAAGGCAAGAAAGGCCGCGAAACCGAGCCATGCCACCGCAGTCCCCACGGCCAGTCCTGAGCTCCAACGCTCCACGTCCGTCTGCAACGGCGGATCACCCCGGCGCAGCCAGGCACCTACCGGCACACACAGCAGCACGAGCAGGCACGCCGCCAGCACGCTCAGCAACACCCGGGGATTACCGAGCGGACCTACGCGATCGAAGACCATGACCGGCACGCCTGAGTGCAGCACGCGTACCGACCGGCCACGCTCGTCGGCAACGAAGCGCAGCACCGTTCCCGTCTCCAGGTCCCGGAACGTATCCGCGGCAACCTGGTGGTAGCGTTGGGTCGCTCCGAAGCCACTGACGGCCAGGCGTCCGGGCGCGACGGACTCAACCTGCAGGATGGGAAAGTTCAGCATCCGCTCCAGCGTGCTGTGGTTGTAGCGGGACGCAAGGTAGGCCCCGGTGTAGCGGCCGCTGTCGTCATCGGGGTCCGCCAGGGGCGAGCGCGGAATCGGATCCGGTCCGGATTCGAAGTGGCGTTCCACGAGCGTACGCACGAAGCCGCGCAAAACGGCCTGACCGCCTGCCGTGTTGGCGGAGATGAACACCCCGAAACCGAGTTCGGGAAACATCTGCATGTCGGACAGGAAGTGCACGGTCCCGCCACCGTGGCCGATGCTCCGCCACCCGTGCACTCGCCCCTCGATGAAACCGTGGGCCATGCCCGGCAGTTCGGGATCCAGACCGTGGTGACGTTGCTGCATACGCCGGGCCGTGTCCGCCTCGAGGATGCGCATCCCGTCCAGCTCGCCTTCCTGCAGGTGAACCAGCATCCAGCGCGCCATGTCCTGCGCCGTGGTCGACAGCGCGCCCGCGGGCCCGATGGAGCCGATGAACTCGAAGTCTCCCGCCAGGAAAGCCCCGTCCTGACGCCGATAACCGCGACTGATGCGTGCTTCGAGATCGGGATCGATGGCGTCCCTGCGCTGTGGTCCCCAAGGCTCACGGAACGTACTCGAGCGCATACCCAGAGGCTCGAACAGGTACCGTTCGACGTAATCCTCGAACGGCATGCCGGTGACATTGGCCACGATCAGGCCGGCCAGCGCGGTACCGAAATTGGAATACGCCGGGACCGTACCCGGGGGGCGTACCTGCGCCGGTTGAAAGCGGGCGAGGTACTCCGCCAGAGGCATGACCTTCTCAGGCGCATTGGTGAACAGATGCCCCATCACGGATTCCTCGAACCCGGGCGTGTGCGCCATGAGGTGCGACAACGTGATCGGTTCCGGGTGCCGCAGACGCAACGCAAGCTCCGGCAGCCAGGTGCGGATATCCGTGTCCAGATCCAGCCGTCCCTGCTCCAACAGCTGCATCACGGCGGTCCAGACGAACGTCTTCGAGATCGACCCGGGCCGGAACAGGGTGGTATCGGGTTCCACCGGCAGGCCTCGATCCACGTCCGACTTGCCGTAACCACGAGCGAGGATCACGTCACCGTCATGAACGATGGCCAGCGTGACGCCGGCGACGCCCTCGGCTTCCATACGCGCGAGCATGAACCCGTCGACGAACTCAGAGAGGGCATTGTGGTCCAAGGTTGCCTGCACGGCCTGCATGCTCAGGGTCGCGCAGAAAATGGCAGCCAACGCCCGAAGCGCTCTCGCCGCAGTCATCGCTCTTTCTCCCTGCCGTATCAGGGCAGGATACGACAATCCAGGAGGACATCCCTACGATGCGATTCGCATTCGTCGCCGTGCTTTGCGCCAGCCTGCTCTGGGCCTGTGCCGTCGCCCCGACCCCGCCTGATGCCGAGCGCGCGCCCGCCGCTTCAGGGGTCGCACTCGACAACATGGACCCCTCGATCCGGCCCCAGGACGACTTCTATCTGCACGTCAACGGCGGCTGGCTCGCTCACACGGAGATTCCCGCAGACCGCTCCCGCTGGGGCTCCTTCGACACCCTGCGCGAGCGCTCGGAACAGCAGATCCTGGCCATCATCGACGAGGCTGCGGAGCAGGCTCCGAGTGCGGAGCCCGGATCGGATGCCCAGAAGGTGGGCGATCTGTTTCGCTCCTTCATGGACACCGAACGCATCGAAGCGCTTGGCGTGACGCCGCTGTCCGGTCTGCTCGCGGACATCGACGGGCTGGCGAACGCAGGCGACCTCGTCGACCATTGGGCCCGAACCCGCAAACAGGCGGGTTCATCGCCCCTGGCCCTGTTCGTCAGTCAGGATCCGGGCGACAGCAACCGCTACGTGGTGCAGCTCACTCAGTCCGGGCTCGGCCTCCCCGACCGCGACTACTACCTGACTGAAGACGAGCGTTCCCGGGAGATCATCGCCCGCTACCGCGCATACATCGAGCAGCTGTTCGACCTTGCGGAACTCCCCGGCGGCCAGGCCGCCGCAGCTCGCATCATCGCCCTGGAGACGGCTCTGGCCGAAGCGCAGTGGTCCAGGGTCCGCAATCGTGATCCGGTGGCAACCTACAATCTCGTTTCAGTCGAGGAACTGACCGCATCGGTACCCGGGCTCGCCTGGAGCCGCCACCTCGCGGCAGCGGACATCCCCACCGAGCACCAGGCTGCCATCAACGTACGCCAGCCGGACTACCTCGAAGCGCTCGCCGACATCATGGCGGATACACCCTTGAGCCACTGGCGTGATTACCATCGTTTCCATCTCCTGCGCCGCGCCGCGCCCTGGCTCGACGACCGCTTCGTCGAGGCCCACTTCGATTTCAACGGTCGCACCTTGAGCGGCCAGCCGGAGATGCGTCCCCGGCACGAACGCGCTCGGGCAACTGTCGAGGGCAGCCTCGGCTTCATGGTCGGACGCATGTACGTCGAGCGCCACTTCCCGCCCGAGGCGGACGAACGCATGGACGCCATGGTCGGCAACCTGCTCGAGGCCTTCGCTGTCATGCTCGACGAACTCGAGTGGATGACGGACACCACCCGTGCCGAGGCCCACACCAAACTTGCGCGATTCAACACCAAGATCGGCCAGCCCGACGTGTGGCGCGATTACGACTGCCTCGAGATCGATGCCGAGGATCTGTTCGGCAACATGCTGCGCAGCAACGCCTGCGAATACGCCCGCAACGTGGAACGCCTCGGTCAACCGGTGGATCGTGACGAATGGTTCATGACCCCACAGACCGTGAACGCCTACTACAGTCCGGCCATGACGGAGATCGTGTTTCCTGCCGCGATCCTGCAGCCGCCGTTCTTCGACCTCAGCGCCGATCCAGCCGTGAACTACGGAGCCATCGGCGCGGTCATCGGCCATGAAATCACCCACGGTTTCGACGACCAGGGTCGACGTCGCGACGGCGAAGGCAACCTGCGCGACTGGTGGACTGAGGAGGACGAGGCCGAGTTCAACGCCCGTGCCCAGCGCATGATCGACCAGTACGACGGCTACAGCCCCATCGAAGGCATGACCATCAATGGTGCCCTGGCTCTGGGTGAGAACATCGCCGATCTCGGCGGTGTGCGCATGGCGTACAAGGCCTGGCAGCGCTCGCTCGACGGTCAGGAAGCACCCGTCATCGACGGGCTCACCGGCGAGCAGCGGTTTTTCATGGGCTGGGCCCAGATCTGGCGCACGCTGTACCGGGATGAGGCCCTGCGCCGGCAGCTGATCACCGGTCCGCACTCTCCCGGCCGCTATCGCGTGATCGGCGTGCTGTCGAACCTGCCGGAATTCCATGCGGCGTTCGGAGTCGAGCCTGGAGACCCCATGTACCGTGCCCCGGAAGAACGGGTCGAAATCTGGTGAACCCGACTCGACCCTGCACGGAGGCTCCGGGGCAAACCACACAGGTTGCGGCCCCGGCCCCGGCGCGCTAGTTTCTGCCCCATGCCCACGTTGACTCGACAGGTCGGATTGCTTCTGCTGATGCTGCCCCTGGCCTTGAACGGCTGGGGCCTCGGCGTTCATGCACCCATGTCGGACCGCGCCGGGGCGGAGCCCGAGTCGAGCCACGAAGTTCCCGATTGCCATGACCCTCCGGCATCGGCATCGACATCAATGGATGCGGACGCGCAGGCAGCCTGCGAGCATGGATCCTGCGTGGTCTGTGCCTGCAGCAGTTCCCAGTTCCCGAATCCGGTGGCGACGCCCGCGCCCGACCTCCCCCACCTCTCCGACGCGCGTGCGTCGGCACGACCCGCTGCGCTGCGCGCGACACCTCTCGAAGCGCTGTTCCGACCTCCCATCGCCTGAACCGATCTTTCGTCGTTGGCGAATGCCCACGCATTCGCCTGTGCGCTATTGCCGTCGACCCGTGCCCTGGGCCGGCTCGACGTTCATGAGGTTAAGCGATGATCAGAACAGTTCATCCACCGGCCGCAGGTACGGAAGGCCCCGCTGTGGGAGCCCGTCCTGCACCCAGGGGTGCTGCATCGAACAGCGAGCAGCGGCGGCTACCCGGAACCGTTCATGCCCGACCCCGGACGCGCAGCGGACTCGCCGCTTCGCGCCGGCTCGGTTGCGCGCTGTTGTCCGGTTGGTTGCTCGGTGCCTGCGCCACCCTCGATCCACAGGCCGCCGTCGAGGATTCGCGGGAGGCCGCAGCTGGCCGCATCGGTGACGCCGCCACCATCAACGTGGCCGAGCACCGGGCGCACCTCCTGGAACAGCCGCTGCGAGTCGAAGCTGCCGTTGCGCTGGCATTGGCCCAGCACCCCGGCATCCACCGTGTCGTCGCCCGACTCGGACTCACGGCCGCGGACGTGTTCGAGGCCAGCACCATCGCCAATCCGCAGCTGTCGCTCAGTCGCCTCTCGGGCGACGACGGCAGCGAGCGCAAAGCCAGCTTCGGCATCGAACTGGCGGACCTTCTGCTGCTGCCCGCCCGCCGCCGCATGGCCCAGGAGGACTTCGAGGCCGCCAGGCTGGAAGCAGCCGCTGCCATGGTCGATCTCGCCCGCGATACGGAAAAAGCCTGGTACCGGCATGTGGCAGCGGAGCAGAGCGCGCTGCTGCACGATGCCATTGCCGAAGCGGGAGGCGCATCCGCAGAGCTGGCGGAGAGCCTGTACCAGGCAGGCAATATTTCCCGCCTCGAGTGGCTGCGCAAACGGGCCGCCGCCAGCGAGGCGCGAACGCGTGCGCACAGAGCCCGAACCCACCTTGCGGCCACGCGGCGCGACCTGAATCTGCTCATGGGCGTTTCGGGGGACGCTGCCGTCAGCTGGAACACACCCGAGCAGCTGCCGCTTCCCGCCGGCGAGGAACCCGGACTGCAGCAGCTGCTGAACTGGGCACGCGAAGGCCGCCTCGATCTCGAAGCGGGACGCCTTCAGGTTGCGCTGCTGGAGACCGGACGTGACCTGGAGCGGCGCTGGCGCTGGCTTGGATCCGTCGACCTCGAATACGAATGGAAGCGGGAAAGCGACGGCAGTCGCCTGCGCGGGCCTGGACTGACCCTCGAGCTGCCGCTGTTCCGTCAGGGCCAGCACCGGACCCTCCGCGCGGAGGCCCACGTCGCCCTGGCACGATCCGAGCTCGCACTCCGGGAACTCGATGTCGAACACCGCGTCCGTGCCAGCCAGGCCGAAGTTGCCGCGCTACGCGCCATCATCACCGAGTACGAGGACGTGATCGTCCCAGATCGTGCCGAAGCCGTCGCCCGACAGCTGGAGCGCTACAACTTCATGCTCATCGGCGCGTTCGAACTGATCGCCACGCGTGAACAGGAGTACCAGGCCTACGCCGCGTTCATCGACTCCGTCCGCGACTACTGGCTGGCGCGGACTGAACTCGCCCATGCGATAGGCCGCTCGCTGCCCCGTATCGCAACCAACGAAACCCCTGACCTGGAGCGCATCGTCCATCCTCCTTCAGGACACGATCATCACGACCATCACGACCATCACGACCATCACGACCATCACGACCATCACGACCATCACGACCATCAGGACCATCAGGACCATCAGGACCATCAGGACCATCAGGACCATCGTGGATCGGATCACCATGGAGACGCGTCATGAACGTCAGTCGTCGCAAACTGTTGCTCGGCACCGGCGCCGGACTGGCCGGAGCAGCTCTGACCAAAGGGGTACAGGCCGAGCCGGCAAGTGCAGGCCGGCGGTCGGGTTCCTCAGCAACCGGGACACCCGCCAGGGTCCATACGCCCAACGGCTGGAACCTGCCGCATCGCATGCGCGACGGCGTCAAGGAGTTCCATCTCGTCGCTGAGGCCATCGATCACGAGTTCGCGCCCGGCGCCGTGGCGCGCTGCTGGGGTTACAACGGCACCACGCCTGGACCCACGCTGGAAGCGGTGGAAGGGGATCGGGTCCGGATCTTCGTCACCAACCGTCTCGGCGAGCCCACCAGCGTCCACTGGCACGGACTGCTTCTGCCCAGCGGCATGGACGGGGTCGGAGGCCTGACCCAACCTCACATCCCTCCCGGGGAAACGTTCGTCTATGAATTCACGCTGCGCCAGCACGGCACCCACATGTATCACCCCCACAGTGACGAGATGACGCAGATGGCCATGGGGATGATGGGTCTGTTCATCATCCATCCGAAGGACGGTGAACCCGAGCCCATCGATCGCGACTACGCCGTACTGCTGCACAACTGGGCGCTGCACCCTGGCACCTATCGACCCGATCCCTCGATCATGCAGGACTTCGACATCTGGACGCTGAACTCCAAGGCCTTTCCGGCCACGGCACCGCTGGTGGCGCGCACCGGCGAACGGGTGCGCATCCGCATCGGCAACCTCTCCATGTGGAACCATCCGATGCATCTGCACGGCGTCCAGTTCCATGTCACCGGCGGCGATGGTGGCCGCTGGCCGCGGCAGCAGTGGCGCAGCGAAGTCACCGAGATCGTCGGCGTGGGTCAGATGCGCGACCTCGAGTTCGTGGCTGTTCCCGGTGACTGGGCGCTGCATTGCCACATGGCCCACCACACCATGGGCCCCATGGGGCACGGCATCCCGAACACCATCGGCACGGATCAGAGCGGTGCCGAGGCGCGAATCAGGCGCTTTCTGCCGGGTTTCATGGCCATGGGAGAACATGGCATGGGCGAGCATCAGAGCCACGTCGATGCAGGCCACATGCCTGGGCCTGAAAATACGCTGGCCATGATGGCCGGGAAGGGACCGTTCGGGAACATGGAGATGGGCGGCATGTTCACAGTGGTGAAGGTCCGCGACGACATCGAGCCCGGCGACTACCGCGATCCGGGCGACTATCGTCACCCTGAAGGCACGGTCGCGCACAAGGTGAGCAGCGACCCTGACTTCGGCAGTCCCGTTCGGCGGGGTTCTCCCGCAGACGAGTCGGCGCAACCGACGCTGGAACCTCATCGTGGACATCGACACCACTGATGAACGAGAAAGGGGGCAGCGCCTGCGCTGCCCCCTTCTCCAATCCGGGTCCAACTCTTCGTCGCGCCGGTCGCAGTGATCTGCTGCCGGCTACACGACATCCAGATATGTGGTGACCTCGAACACGGACAGCTGGCGGGCAAAGACATCGATCTCCTGCCGTTTGGCGGCGGCGTAGACATCGGTGAGCAGGGGGCCGAGCACCGCGCGCTGGGAAGCTGATTCCGCGAACGCCGCCAATGCCTGCTCCCAGCTCGCCGGCAACCGCTCCGCTTCGCTCTCGTAGGCATTGCCCGCTTCCGGCGCCGGCGGCGTACGTTTCCCTTCAATGCCATCCAGGGCCGCACCGAGCATCGCTGCCAGCACCAGATACGGATTGGAGTCCGCGCCGGCGACGCGGTGCTCGATGCGCCTTGCTGCATCCGGCCCGTCGGGAATCCGGATGGCCACGGTGCGGTTTTCATAACCCCAGGTGGCACGGGTAGGAGCGTGCGAGTTCGGTGCCAGGCGGCGATAAGAATTGAAATGTGGCGCGAACACCAGCGTCGACGCCGGCAGCGCATCGAGCAGACCGGCAACCGCTGCGCGCAGGACGGGCGAGCCTTGTGCGGTGCCGTCGGAAAAGACATTGCGGCCATCGGCGTCGAGCAGGCTGAAGTGCACGTGCATGCCGCTGCCGGCCTCGCCGCCGTAAGGCTTGGCCATGAACGTGGCACCGAGGCCGTGGCGCGCTGCCACCCCCTTGACCAGGTACTTGAACAACTGGGCATCATCGGCCGCGCGCAGGACATCGTCGGTGTGGCAGAGATTGATCTCGAACTGGCCGCAACCGTTTTCCGAGATCGCTTCCTCGGCCTGGATACCGAGCCTGCGGCACGCCGCGTAGACGTCGCTCAGGAAGGACTCGAAACCGTCGAGATCCTGCAGCGAGTAGACCGAGTTGGCCGACAGCTTCGGTCCGCCCGGTCGCGACGGCGGACTGATCTCCTCGCTGTCGAGGTCGTGCAGATAGAACTCCAACTCCGTCGCGCACACCGGGGTCAGACCCTGTTCACGATAGCGTGCGAGTACCCTGGCCAGGGCATGGCGCGGGTCTGCCGGGAACGGTTCGCCCCGGTCGGTATACATGGAGCACAGCAGCAGCGAACTCGGCCGGTCCAGCCACTCCAGATCGAGCGGGCCGCGTTCGATGGGGCGCAGCACGCCGTCCCGGTCGCCGGAGTCGAGCACGTGGCCGGAGGCGATGACGTCATTGCCCCAGACATCCACGAACAGGATGGACAGCGGCATCTTCAGCTTGCCGTCCAGCGCCTTCCGGGCGAGCCGGGCGGGCACGCGCTTGGCGCGGAAAATGCCGTTGATGTCGCATACCACCGCACGCACCGAGCGCGGTACGTCCGCGGCGGCCGGAGTGGGTTCTGGCTTGGCGCTCACCCGTTTCAATTCAACACCCTTTCGACTGGATATCCGGCTGTTCAGAAGCAGGAGGGATTACACGCCCAGGCGGTCGCGCAGTCCGTACCACCAGGCGCCCGCAACGGAGTAAGGCACACGCAGCGCCCGGCCGCCGGGAAACGGCTGATAGGGCAGTCCGGCGAAGACATCGAAGCGCGTTGCGTCGCCGGTTATGGCCTCGGCAAGGATCACGCCGAACAGATGCGAGCCGGTGACGCCGTGGCCGCTGTAGCCGTGGGCGAACCAGACGCCTTCCCGCAGGCGCCCCATCTGCGGAACCCGGGAGAACGACAGCGCGAAGTTGCCGCTCCAGGCGTACTCGAGTGCGACATCGCGCAGCTGGGGAAACACCTTGTCGAGATTACGGCGCAGGCGAGCCCGGATGTCGCGCGGGTCCGTGCCACCATAGCCGATGCCGCCACCGAACAGCAGCCGATGGTCTGCCGTCAGACGATAGTAGTCGAGCACGTAGCGGGCATCTTCGACGCACAGATCCGTGGGCAAAAGCGCTCGCGCCCGCGCTTCGCCGAGCGGCTCCGTCGTCACGATCTGGGTCGACACCGGCATGATCCGGTTCTCCAGCTCCGGCGCGACCCCCACCATGTAGGCGTTGCCGCAGAGCACCACGTGGCGGGCGGTGACAGCGCCCGCCTCCGTGTGCACGCGATGTTCGTGGCCGGTCGAATCCAGGCGCAACACCGGTGAAGCCTCGAACACCCGGCCGCCGAGCTGCTCGATGGCATCGGCCTCGCCAAGGGCGAGGTTGAGCGGATGGAGATGGCCGCCGCTGTGGTCGATCATGCCGCCCACATAGAAGTCCGACGCCACGTGCTGACGGATCCCGTCCCGATCCAGCAGCTCGTGGTCATCCATGCCGTGGCGGCGCCACAGCGTCTGCTTGGCCGTGAGCCCCTCGAGTTGCGCACGGGTGCAGGCTGCGAAGAGGTTGCCGGGTCGGTAGTCGCAGTCGATGCGGTAGCGCTCGATGCGCTCGGCAATGATCCGGGCGCCCTCCTGCACATGACGACCGACGAAGTCCGCCGCCTCGCGGCCAAAGCGGCGCTCGATGCGATCGAGCCCCGCGTTCAACCCGTTGACCACCTGGCCACCGTTGCGACCGGACGCACCCCAGCCGATGGCCTGGGCTTCGACGAGCACCACGTCGACGCCCCGTTCGGCCAGCGCCAGGGCCGTGGACAGCCCTGAGTAGCCGCCGCCGACGACGCACACGTCGGCACTGACTTCGCCGTTCAGCGCAGGCCGAAGGGTCGTGTGATGCGCGGTGGCGGCGTACCAGCTGGCAACGTGAGGCGTTGCATGGGGATCAGGGGACTGCGCGGTGGTCACGACCAACTCCAGCGGAACCAAGACGCCATGATACCTCGGCGCTTCATGTCCCGGGGGCTGGACGCTATGCGCTCATCTGAACTGCTGACCCAAGAAAAAGGGGGCAGCGCGTACGCTGCCCCCCTTCGTCTGTCACAAACACCAGTCCTTGGCGGTTCGGCGTCAGCCGCCGAAGTTGAAACGCACGCCACCGATGAAGGCACGGCCGATGATGGGTGATTCGTCCTTGAAGAAGCTCTGGTGCTGCCGCCCGTCCTCGTTGAGCAGGTTGCGCGCGCGCAGGAACACCTCGGTACCGGCGAACGCAGCCGGGCTCCAGGTCACGTCGAAGGACAGCAGGTTGTAGCCGCTGGTGCGATCCTCTGCTTGGCCGGTGCGGTTCTGCTTGAACACGCGACGGTAATCCGCAGACACGTCGATCTCACCGAAGTTTGCATCGATGCCGAAGCCGATGCGGGGAGGCGTGATCCGGGGCAGGTTGCCGCCACTGCGCAGCTTGCCGCGAACGCTGTCCGCCGAGAAGCGCAGCGACACCGGGTTCGGGCCGGTCACGATGTCTGCCACCGCGCCGATTTCCGCACCCCAGAACTCCGCATTGGCCTGCTCGTTGAATACGAGCTGGTTGCGCAGCCGGCAGAGACCGCCGGCGCCGGGTTCACAGCCCGCAGCCGCACCTTCCCCGGCACGATTACCGATGTCGTTCACGGCCACCGGGCTGCCGCTGCCGTCATCCTCGGAGGCCAGGAAGATGAAGTCATCGACCCGGTTGTAGAACACCGAAATGTCAAAGCGGACGGGGCCCGCATGGCGATCGACGCCAAGCTCGAGGTTCACGTAGCTTTCCTTGCCGAGGGTCACGTCGCCCACCTCGAACGTACCTGCCGCCGCATGGCGCCCGAACGCATAGAGCTGCTCCGGGGAAGGCGCGCGTTCGGCACGCGTGATCGCGGCCCGCAGGTGGTGATTGGCATCGAGTTCCACGATGGCACCCGCAGACAGGCTGAACGGCGTGAACGAGCGGTTGCCGGGTGCTTCGGGCAACGCCAGGAAGTCACCGGTCGGCAACGTCACGCCCGCCACGCGGGAACCGACCACGTCGTCGGGGCTGGCACGCTCGCGCTCGATGCGGGCACCGAGTTCGATGCGACCGAAGTCCATGGGGCGTTCCTCGACCACGAACAGCGCAGCGGTGCGGGTGGTGGTGGGCCGGACATAGAAGGTGCGGTCACCGCCACGGGGATCATCGGCATCGAAGTCGCGTTCCGTGAACTGGAAACCGAACACACCCCGCCAATCAGCGATGGGTTCGTGGACCAGCTCGAGGCGGAAATCGAGTTCGTCGTTCTCGAACACCGCCTCGACGATGGCCTCGTCGAGCTCACCGCCTTCCGGCGTACGGTCGAACTCGAATTCAACTTCTTCCTGCTCGAACTCGGTGTAGGAAAGCTTCACCCGAGCCGTCTCGATACCGGCGAAGGGCTTAAGGAACTCACCGCGAAGATCGAAGCGGTCGTACTCCGCGAACACGCGCTCGAAGTCATCTCCCTGGCCACCGATGTCCCGCGGCCGCGCGTCGAAGTTCGCCGGAATGCCGTAGTCGGTCTCCCAACGACTGACGCCGACACCGACGAAGCCCCAATCCTTGCGCAGCAGACCGGTGAAGGAATACGAATCGGTGTCGACGTCGGAGATCACCAGTTTGCCGCGGCGTCCGGCCTCCTGATCGATCTGTTGGAAGCCGCTGATATCGAAGTCGCTGGTCCGACGCAGGCTGGCATCGGCCCGCAGCACGAGCTCCTCGCTGCCGGGAAGTTCGAGGGCGAAGTATCCCTGACGGTCGTTGCCGTTCTCGCCGTAGCTGAGTTCGCCACGAATGCTGGGCTCGCTGCCGAACTCCGGATTGAAGCGCCAGCTGCGGACGTTGACCACGCCACCGGCAGCGCCGCTGCCGTAGGCCAGCGTGGAGGGTCCGCGAAACACCTCGATCTGGTCAGCGCGGGCCGGATCGATGCCGATGGCATGATCGGCACCCTCGCCGGAGACGTCGGCAACGCCGAGGCCGTCTTCGAGCATCTTGACCCGCGAGCCCTGCAGGCCCCGGACCGTGGGCCGGCCGACGCCCGGACCGAAGTCCGAGTTGGAGACGCCGGGCAGGCCGTCGAGCAATGCGCCGATGGTCGCTTGGCGGCGCCGGTCGAGTTCCGAACCTGCCACGACGGAGATCGGCTGGATGAGGTCATCCGGCGTCCGCCCGCCGATGGGGTCTGCAGTGACCACAATCACCGGCAGCACGGGGTCGGAGGCAGAAGGAGCAGTCCCCTGAGCGTGAGCCTGGGGATGCACCAAGGCAGCAATCGCAGCAGCGAGCGTAGCCAGAGGGAACTTGGGGCTGAGCATGGTTGGGCCTCTTGTGGGGGTCGACGATCTTCAGAAGCCGCGCATTGTTATACTATATCATCTCACTTGCAACCCCATACTCACATCTCGGTAACATCCAGAAACCGGGCCGCAGAGAGCCGGTGGCGCAGCGATTGGCCGTTGGCGCGCAGGCCCTTCGAGCAGCCACGCACGCCGCGGTGCAACGGGCCGCCTTCTGGTACGCTGCCCTGCGCCCTGACGGCAGCGGCGCCTGTCCCGTCGGATCACCTCTGTTCCAAGGAAGCCATCGCCTTGCGTCTGCTGCCGTACTGCATCCTTCTGCTGCTGACCATCACCTTCATCCCGCTCTCGCTGCGTGAGCCCCTGTGGCTGCTTGCACTGACACCCGTTGCCCTGCTCGCCTTGGCGGGCACCTGGGACCTGCTGCAACGTTCGCAGAACCTGCGGCGCAACTATCCGGTGCTCGCGCACGTGCGCTACCTCATGGAGGACTTGCGCCCTGCCCTGCGCCAGTACCTGTTCGAGAGCGAGGAGGACGGACGGCCGTTTCCGCGCGAGCAGCGCTCGCTGGTCTACCGGCGCGCCAAAGGTGTAAACGACAAGCTGCCGTTCGGAACCCTTCGCGACTACTACGCCCCCGGCCACGAGTGGATCCACCACTCGGTCAGGCCCATCGAGCCGACGGATGTCAGGCTGCGGGTGGATGTGGGCGGATCCGACTGCAGCCAGCCCTACTCCGCCAGCGTCTTCAACATATCCGCGATGAGCTTTGGATCGCTTTCTGCCAATGCCATCAAGGCATTGAACCGGGGCGCGCGCCTTGGCGGATTCGCCCACGACACCGGCGAAGGCGGCATCTCGCCTCACCACCGTCAGGGCGGCGACCTGATCTGGGAGATCGGCAGCGGCTACTTCGGTTGTCGCGACGAGCGGGGCGCGTTCGACCCGGCGCGCTTCGAGGAGCACGCCCGCGATCCCCAGGTGAAAATGGTCGAGATCAAACTGTCCCAGGGCGCCAAGCCCGGCAGCGGCGGCATTCTGCCGGCGGCCAAGGTCAGCCGCGAGATCGCAGCAACCCGCCATGTTCCCATGGGCGTCAACTGCGTATCACCGAGCGTGCACAGCGCTTTCGACACACCCATAGGCCTGCTCGAATTCGTCGCCCGGCTGCGCGAGCGCTCGGGCGGCAAACCGGTGGGCTTCAAACTCTGCATCGGTCATCCGATCGAGTTCATGGCCATTGCCAAGGCCATGCTCGCGACCGGAATCCGCCCCGATTTCATCGTCGTCGATGGCGCCGAAGGCGGCACCGGTGCCGCGCCACTGGAACTGGCCAACCGGGTGGGCACGCCTTTGCGCGAGGGCCTGATCTTCGCCCGCAACATCCTCGTGGGCACAGGACTGAAAGCCGACATTCGCCTGGCCGCATCGGGCAAGGTCACGTCCGGCTATCATCTTGCGGCGAACATGGCCCTCGGCGCGGACTGGTGCAATGCAGCCCGGGGATTCATGTTCGCGCTGGGCTGCATCCAGTCCCTGGCCTGCCACACCGATCACTGTCCCACCGGCGTCGCGACCCAGGATCCGCTGCGGCAGCGCGCACTGGTGGTGACCGACAAGGCGCAACGGGTCGCCAACTACCACGCGGCCACCCTCGGTGCCCTGTCCGGCATCGTCGGGGCATCCGGCATGCATCATCCTGGGGAGTTGCAGCCGCGTCACCTGCAGCGGCGCACCGGTGATCTGGAGGTTCAGACCGCCGCCGAGCTCTACACGTTTCTGGAACCCGGCGAGCTGCTGGCCGACCCGCCGCCGACGTTCGCCACGACCTGGGCGGCAGCCAGCGCCGAACGCTTCGCGCTGGCCTGAACGCGCAAGTTCGGTCTCACTCCCAGAGCTCGCTGCGCCAACGCGGCGGCGGCCGTTCGGCGCGCACCTCGAAGGTGACGTGTTCCACGCTGCGCCGACCGTGCCGGTCTTCCGTCGTCACCCGCAATCGATGTACGCCCTCTGGAAGGGTGTCAGGCAGCCGCAACCGCCACAGGTGCATGTTGCGATCGGCCACGGACAGCATGGGCTGCGGTGCCGCCGGTCCGAAATGACTGCCACGGAACACCTCGAGTCCCTGATTGCGCGGTTCCCCCGAACGACTCTCGAAGGCGTACCGGGCGACCGAAAGCTGCCGCTGGGCAGCGAAGGGGTCAGCCCACTCGGCGCCGCTGCGCACGGCTTCACCCGCGCCCTCCTGAGTCCGTTCGAGTTCCTCTGCGGCACCGTCGTTGAGTGCTGCCGTGACCCGGGTCTCTGCGGATCCGAGCCAGACGTTCGCCGTCAGCCACACGCCCGCCTCGAGATCTGCAGGCGTGAACAGACGGTTATCGGGCAGGTCATTGATCGACAGCGGTGGGACCGGATCGCGCTCGTCGCGGTCGGACAGCGCCCACTCGCGAATGGCATCGAACCAGTCGCGGAACGCAGGTGTATTGAAGTCCAGCCACTGAACCCGGCTTCGATCGATGCGCGCCGGAATATAGTCTTCGACATAGCCTGCACCGCTGAATGCAAGTTGCAGTACACCCTTCGGTGCCCCGAGACGCTGCAGCGCCATCGGAACTCCGTGAATGTCGAAGTCGCCCTGCCACCAGGCGCCGGACGCCGCGCCGGCGATGATGTGCCGGAACGGCAGCCGCTCGACACCGACCGCCTCCTCCCAGCCGTCGAAATGCTGGCCCGGGGAGTGGTTCTCCAGGGTGTGGGTGTGGGCGGAAAGCGACAGCGCCGGGCGTCCCTCCAGAAGCGCGTACAGGTCCCGCACGTTGTCCGTCTGGTGGGGAATCGTGGTCGGATCCATGAACGACACCAGCGGGATGTGGGTCGCAATGACGATCAGGCGGTCCTCGGGGATGTGGCTGAGAAGATTCTCGAGCCACTGCATCTGCTGCGATGAAATCCGGCCGTTGTAGCGGGCGCGCTCCGCACCGTCACAGAACTCGCGTCCCGAGCGCTCCATGTCCGTGTCACCGCAGGGATAGACCACGTTGTCGAGCACCACGAACACCACCTGGCCGATTTCGTAGGCGTAGTACTCCGGGCCGTAGATACGACGCCAGCTGTCGGCCGAATCCGCATCATCGGTGGCATCGAAATCGTAGTCGTGATTGCCGTGGACCAGCCACTGCGGCACACCGACCGCAGCACCGACCTCGAGCAGGCGATCGAGCAGCCCGAGATCGTCTCCGACCACGTCACCGAGGTAGAGCATGCAATCCCAGGCACCGGGGCCTGCCGCGAGCAGATCGGCGACGGTGCTGTCGCGGAAGTAACCGATCTCGGTGTGCGAGTAGGTCTGACTGTCACCCACCACCGCACAGCTGAAGTCATCTCCGACGGCAGACCGCTGCAGCGGAAAGTTCACTTGCGCCGGAGCCACCCCGGACGCAGGCAGCCCACCGAAGCGAAACTCGCCGGGGCTGCCGTCGCGCTTGTGCACGTGGAAAAACTGAGGCACCTGACGCTCGTCGACAGGGACCCTCCAGCCCGACGGCTGTACGATGGTGAGGTTCATGTCGGCCCGCACCGGCAACCGATAGCGGCCGTCTTCGCCTGTGACCACGACGTCGATGCCGTTGGAGACCAGCACGCCAGGAACACCCGCCTCATCGAGCAGGCGCTGCCCGTCACCGCTGCGATCCTCGAACACCACGCCGGTTACCTCCTTCGGGTCCGCGCCATCGGCTGCGGGAATCACCTGCGGAGATGCGATCCACGAACCTGTTGCCTGCGCGCCCAACGGCAAGGCAAGCACCACGAGCCAAAGCGCGGATCGCTTCAACATCGTCCGCCAGGCGCTCGACACCCCGCAGTTGTCGTCGTGAAGGCGTGCTTGCGTCTTCATCATCTGTTGGCTCCACCGGGATCCTGTCCCGGATCATGACGAATTCAGATCGGAAATTCATGACAGCGGCGTCAGCGCTTGCCGAGTTTGCGCGCGAACGACATCCTGAGGCTCCAACGGAGAAAGCCGCGAGGAGCCACCATGGAACAGCTTGTCATCCTGCTTCTGCTTGCCTTCTGGATCTACGTCTGGATCCGCGTGGTGGGCAAGACCGGCAACAACCAGTGGCTGGGTCTGCTGATGATGGTGCCCATCGCCAACGTGATCCTGCTGATCTGGTTGGCATTCAGCGAGTGGCCCATCGAGCGTCGCGCCGCCCGCCAATCCGGCGAGGACAGCGGACACTTCACGTCGTGATCCTCCCAGGTCGGCGTCACCGGACGCCGGCTTGTCCGATGATCGCGGCTCCGGCAGAGTCTGACTCCACTTTACTCACAGGGGATCCGCCATGACGCGCTATTCGGGCTACCAGCGCCTGACCTTCGATCGTCCCGAGGAGCGGATTCTTCGCATCACGTTCGACCGCCCCGAGCAATACAACGCCCTCGATGCCATCGGGCATACGGAAATCACCGAAGTCTGGCGCGAAGTCGACGCTGACCCGGACGTGGATTGCGTGATCCTCACGGGCCGCGGAAAGGCGTTCTCGGCGGGCGGTGATTTCGACATGATCGAGGACATCATGAACGACTTCGATCAACGCGCCCGGATGTGGAAGGAGGCGCGCGATCTCGTCTACAACATCGTCAACTGCAACAAGCCGACCATCTCGGCCATCAACGGACCGGCCGTCGGGGCCGGCCTCGTTGCAGCACTGCTCTGCGACATATCCATCGCCGGACGCGGGGCCCGCATCACCGACGGTCACACCCGCCTCGGCGTGGCCGCCGGCGATCATGCCGCCATCGTCTGGCCGCTGCTGTGCGGCATGGCGAAAGCAAAGTACTACCTGCTGACCTGCGACCCGCTCGATGGCCCGGAAGCGGAGCGCATCGGTCTGGTCTCCATGTGTGTCGACGACGCGCAACTCCAGGACAAGGCCCTGGAAGTCGCCCGCAAGCTGCAGGCAGGCTCACCGAGCGCGATCCGCTGGACCAAGTACGCACTCAACAACTGGCTGCGCATGGCGGGCCCGACCTTCGACGCCTCCACGGCGTTCGAGATGCTGGGATTCACCGGTCCGGATGCGCGCGAGGGGCTGGCCGCCCTGCGTGAGAAACGCGCCCCCAACTTCAAGCCCGGCTCACCGGTATAGCCCCAACTTCCGAATCCAAGCGTTCGAGCGATACGCCCGACTCGCGGGACCAGTCCTCGATCGCTGCGTCGCCTGCGGCGCCTGCAGCCTCCCACAATGTTCCGCTCGGGCGTTTCCCTGTGGGAGATGAGATGGACCCCTCCTCTCCAGTAACGCCCACGGGCGTTACGATAATCGGGCCTAGAGTCCGTACGGAGCAGGAGGAGTCCATGAGCAAGATTAAGGTTTTCGGCCTG
>SKUB01000209.1 GCA_007122315.1 Pseudomonadales bacterium
ACCACCAGCGCATCCTCCACATCCGGATGCTGCTTGAGCACCTCCTCCACTTCTTCCGGGTAGACCTTCTCGCCGGCAGTGTTGATGCACACGCTGCCGCGGCCGAGCAGGATCAGGGAGCCGTCTGCCTCCACCCGGCACCAGTCGCCAGGCATGGAATAGCGAACGCCACCGATGGTAGGAAACGTCTTCGCGGTCTTCTCCGGGTCCTTGTAGTAGCCGCGGGGAATGGCGCCGGCGCGGGCGATGTAGCCGGGTTCGGGGTCACCGGGCTGCACCTCGCGCCCGTCCTCGGTGAACACCTTGCAGTGTTCGCCGATGACGAAGCGTGCAGTCTCGACCGTACCGTCCACCGTGGTGTCGGAACGGCCGAAGCCGACCGCCTCCGAGGCACCGAAGGAGTCCGTCAGCACCATGCCCGGATGCTGCTCGAGCAGGCCACGCTTCACTTCCATGGACCACATCACGCCGGAGGAGATGATGGACACGAGGGAAGCCAGCCCGTAACGCCCGGACGCCTCTTCCAGGGCCCGCAACAATGGCTTCGCGAAAGCATCGCCGACAATGGCCAGGCCGTTCACCTGCCAGCGCTGCACTGCCTCGAGACACTCAACCGGATCGAAACTGGGCTTCTCCAGCAGCACGATGCTGCCCCCGCCGGCGAGACAGGCCATGGACGTGAGCAAGCCTGTCCCATGCATAAGCGGGCAGCAGGGCATCATGCGGCTGCCGCCGCCCGCCTTGCGCACGTTCGCCGCATGCTCTTCGAGCGTCGCCGGCGGAATCATGTCCGTCGCCGGCGTTGCGCCGGCGGCCCCTGCAAACCAGAGATCCTCCAACCCCCACATCACGCCCTTGGGCATGCCGGTGGTACCGCCGGTGTAGATGAACAGCATGTCGTCGGGCGAACGCTCGATACCCAGCGGCGCGCCGTTACCGGACTCCGCGAGGGCTTCGAAGGACTCCGAGCCGTCGAGCGCGACGGAACCGTCGTCGCTCACTTCGAGCCACAGCGCCACCTTGGGCAACCGCGGCTTCAGCGCCGCCACGTGCTCGGCGAATTCCTTGCCGTAGAGCACCACCTTCGAATCCGAATTGTCGAAGATGTAGTGCAGTTCCTCGTCGACGTAGCGGTAGTTGACGTTGACGTGGGTGAGGCGCCCCTTGAAGCAGGCGCCGAGCATTTCCATGTAGGCCGGGTGGTTACGCAGGTAGAAGCCGACCTTGTCACCGGATTCGATGCCACGCTCGCGAAGCACCCGCGCCAGATTGTTGGTCCGGCGCGTGTAGTCGCCCCAGGTCAGGACGCGGTCGCCCATGATCAGACAGGGTGCCGTCTGGTCCACGGCCTCCCCCATGGCATCGTAGATATCACCGAAATTCCAGCGTTGGGCTGCGGTCATGCTCCCCCTCCCAGGGTCGATTCAGACGTCTTGTTCCAGGGCGCGCTGATAGCTCTTGTAGCGCGGATTGTCGATGGCGAGTTTCGAAAGGACCGTGGCCCGCAGATGGTCGGCGAGCCCCGGCGTGTCCACATTCAGGTCACCCTCACGGATCCCCTCGATCAAGTCGTTAGCGAGCTCATCGAGCTCACCGTCCCGGCCCAGCAGCGCTGCCAGCCGCTCGCGCTCACCCGCGCGCAGCGACTCGCCATTCGCAAGCTCCCGCTCCACGATCCTGAGCACGTTCACGGCCACCCGGGTGTGGAAGGCGACGCTGCCTTCGAGATTCGGCTGCACTTCATTCTCCATGAACTCGCGCACCGCCTCGACGAGTTCCGGCACAGTGGGTCGATCAGTTGGCATGTGCCCTCCTCAGGTCAAGAGATTCAGCAGGTCGAGCTCAGTCTCGGACACGCGCCGGCCAATGGCAGCCTTCTCCACTGAGCGGGTGACACCCCCCAAGTGGGCGTGGGTCATGATCATGCACATGATGCCCCACTTCAGCGTGCCAAAGACCTCCCAGTAGCGCACCACGTCCGGGTCGACGCGGTCACCACCGGCCGCCTCGTAGCCCGCGAACAGATCCTCGCGCTGTCCGAAACCACCCACCGGATGGTCGATCTCGCCGAAGCGCCAGGATGTGACGCACAGCCAGCCCAGATCCTCCATCGGATCTCCGAGGTGCGCCAACTCCCAGTCCATCACCGCCCGAATCCCCTCCGGCCCCACCATCAGGTTGCCGTTGCGGAAGTCGCCATGAACCAGGGTCATGCGGGAAGGTTCCCGGCGATGATCCGCCAGCCAGCGCAGCGCCAGGTCGAACACCGGTACCGGCTGCCCGAAGGACCGGTAGATCTCGCCGTAGCGCTCGAGCTGCTCCGCTGCACCCATCCGGTTCAGGGCCGGCAACCGGGCCGGGTCGACGCTGTGCAGCTGGGCCAGCGTGCGGCCGCAGTCGTAGGCGAGATGCGTCCTGAGCTTGGCATACTCGGGGTCACGCAGAATGCGCCGCGGAATCGTCTCGCCCTCCAGCAGGGTCATGACGTAGCCGTCGCCAAGGCCGTCGTCCTGATCGAGGACGAACAGGACCTCCGCGGCCGCAACCCCCGCCGCACGGGCAGCCT
>SKUB01000092.1 GCA_007122315.1 Pseudomonadales bacterium
CGCGTTACTCACCCGTCCGCCGCTCGACGCCTGGGAGCAAGCTCCCTTCGTTTCCGCTCGACTTGCATGTGTTAGGCCTGCCGCCAACGTTCAATCTGAGCCATGATCAAACTCTTCAGTTCAATACCTCTGATCCCACGGAATACGTCACCTAAGTGACCCGTAGAACCCTTTTTCAGGTTTGCCCCTCATCAGTCCATAAGAACCGTAATGCGAGGAGCCAATCAGTGGTCGGATCAACAGCTCGGGCACCCACACGAATGGCTTGATCAAATTGTTAAAGAGCACCGCACATCCAACCCCGGCAGCTTGTGTCGCCGCCGCATGCTTGGGTGGGAGGCAGCGCCTCCCGCGGTCAGGGCTGCGCATTATACATAGGGCCGAAGGGGTGACAAGCGTTTTCTCATTCATCGCCCGAAACGCCGCCAGAGCCCGAAAATCAAGGGGTTTCGCAGCACTTCGAACAGCTGCGGACGCGGCTCAATCGGCCAGACGGGCGAGGCCCCAGTTGCGCTTGCCGCGCCGCGCCAGCAGGTAGCCGCCGGGCAACGGCGCGATGCCGTCCACCGTAGCGTCCACCGCCGCCACGCTGGCACCGTTTATGGTCACCGCGCCGCTCTTGATGAGCTGCATGGCCTGGGAATTGGAACGGGCCAGATCCAGCGCCACCAGCACGGCCCCCACCTTGGCGTTCGGCGCAATCTCGGCGGATGGCAGACCGTCCTGGGCAAGCTGATCGAGATCTGCCGCCGCCAGCTGATCGATGGCGCCGGAGAACAGCGCTTCGGTGATCCGCTCACTGGACGCAAGGCCGGCGTCACCATGAACCAGCCGGGTGACTGCCTGCGCCAGGGCCCGCTGCGCGAGGCGCTGCTCCGGCGCCTCATCCACCGCCTGATCGAGGGCCTCGATCTCCTCCCTGGACAGGAACGTGAACAGCCGCAGGAAGCGACCAACGTCAGCGTCTGCGGCGTTGATCCAGAACTGATAGAAGCTGTAGGGAGACGTGCGCCTGGCATCGAGCCACACGGTGCCACTCTCGGTCTTACCGAACTTGCTGCCGTCAGCCTTGGTCACGAGAGGCAGCGTCAGGGCGTGCACGTGCCGACCGAGCATGCGGCGGACAAGATCCATGCCGGCGGTGATGTTGCCCCACTGGTCGGAGCCGCCGATCTGGAGGCTGCAGTCGTAACGTCGGGCCAGCTCCACGTAGTCGTAGGACTGCAGCAGCCCGTAGCTGAACTCGGCGAAGGAAATGCCGCTGTCCTCGCGCTCGAGCCGCGCCCGGACGGCTTCCTTACGCACCATTTCGTTGACGGAGAAATGCTTGCCGATGTCGCGGAGAAACGTGATCACGTCCAGTGACCGGGTCCAATCCAGATTGTCCACCACCAGACCGGCCGCGTTTCCATCGAGGTCGATGAACGCGCTGACCTGCTCGCGGATCCGCTCTACCCAGCCCGCGACGATGTCCCCTTCGTTGAGCGCCCGCTCCGCAGCCTTGAAGCTCGGGTCTCCGATCAGACCGGTGGCCCCGCCCACCAGAGCAATGGGGCGGTGGCCGGCGAGCTGAAACCGGCGCAGGGCCAGAAGCGGCACTAGACTGCCAATGTGCAGGCTGTCGGCGGTGGGATCGAATCCTGCATACAATGTCCGGGAGCCCGCGGCGAGATGGTCCTCGAGGGCCGCCGGTTCCGATGTCTGGTTGATCAGACCACGCCAGCGAAGCTCGGCAAGCAGCGACATGTTGTCAGGTTCCGGTGATTCGCGAAGGCGCCAACCATACCCAGCCGCGGACCGAAAACAAGCGCCTTGAAGGTGCTGCTTCCGAGCCCCGGCTATGGTTATACTGCGCAGGGATCTGATCAAATATTAAGAAAGCGCCCTTAATCTTCTGATTTACCTTGTCTTTTAGTTTCCAAGCATTCCTCGGAGGCCATCATCCGCTACCCAGGGCATCATCTGCTCCTCGCCACCGGTCTGGCCTTCGCGCTGGCCATGGTGCTGTTGCTGTGGCCCCAGAGCGGCGACGGTCTGGCGTCCGAACCCGTGAGCGACCACCCGGCCGCGCTGACCACGGACGGCGCTGCCCCGGCGCCCAGGCAACCCTCCGGCATCGCGGCCCATCTCGAGCTGAAGCTGCCGACACCGATTGCCGAGCCTGCCGCGGCAGCGCGGGTCGCTACGGTCGCGCCAACCTGGCAGTCCGAGCAGGTCCGCAGCGGCGACAGCCTCGCGCGCATCTTTCAGCGTCAGGGCCTGTCCGCAGCGGACCTGCAAGCCATCGTCGGCAGCGGCGGCGACGCGCGGCGACTGACGCGTATTCACCCTGGCGACGTGCTCGAGTACCGGACCGACGCCGAAGGTGCCCTGCTGGCCCTGCGCTATCCGCTCAGCACGCGGGAAGCCATCGAAGTCAGCCGCAGGGACGCCACCGCGCCCTTCGCCAGCCGGCGGGTCAGCCGTGCCACCGCGTCTCTGCCGCCTGAGGACACGGAGTCCTCCACACCGGAGCCGAGCCGTGCGGAGCGGGTCGCTGCAGCGCCTGCCATCCACATGCCCGCTATCGATGCCCACCAGAACGAGGCTGCCGATCCAATGGCAACCCGGAACGGTTCAACGTCCGCTTCCGGCATCGCCGCCTACCTGACGCTCACGGCACCGGAACCGGTTCCGGAGGCCGTCCTGCCGGCACGCCTGCCGGCGCCGAAGCCCGCCGCAGCGCTTCCCTGGCAGGAAGAGCGGGTCCGCTCCGGCGACAGCCTGGCCCGGATCTTTCATCGCCGCGGCCTGCGGGCTTCGGAACTCCATGCCCTCCTGGAAAGTGGCAGCGAGGCCCGCCGCCTGACCCGGATCCATCCGGGCGAGACGCTCAAGTACCGCATCGACGACGACGGCCGCCTGCTGGCCGTCCGCTACGAGTTCAGCCGCCTCGAGGCCATGGAGGCGACGCGTCCGAATGCCTCCGCCACGTTCACCAGCCGCCTGGTCAAGCGTACGCCGGAGATCCGGATCGCCTTCCGGGAAGGTCGCATCGACTCCTCGTTGTATCTCGCCGCGACCCGCGCCGGACTCGAAAACTCCACGATCATGAACCTGGCGAACGTGTTCCAGTGGGACATCGACTTCGTCCACGACATTCGCCGCGGCGACAGCTTCCACGTCCTCTTCGAGGAGCACTGGATCGACGGCGAGAAGATCGGCAACGGTCCCATCGTCGCGGCGGAGTTCGTCAATCGCGGCCGCACCCACCGGGCGGTTCGCTACACCGCCAGCGACGGACGCAGCGATTACTACGCGCCGGACGGCCGCAGCATGCGGCGGGCCTTCCTCCGCGCCCCGGTGGAGTTCTCCCGCATCAGCTCCAACTTCAACATGCGCCGCATGCATCCGATCCACAATCGGGTGGTGCCCCACCGTGGCATCGACTACGCGGCACCCACCGGGACGCCCGTGATGGCCGCCGGCGATGGCGTCGTCACCACCGCCGCCTCCCACCATGCCAACGGCAACTACATCATCATCCGCCACGGCGAGCAGTATCAGACCAAGTACCTCCACCTGCATCGCTTCGCCCGCGGCGTGCGCAGCGGGGCCCGGGTGCGACAGGGCCAGGTGATCGGCTACGTCGGCATGACCGGCTGGGCCACCGGCCCACACCTGCACTACGAGTTCCTGGTCAACGGCGTGCATCAGAATCCCCGCACCGTGAATCTGCCCCAGGCCGAGCCCATCGCCGAGAGTGAACGGCAACGTTTCCTCGAATCCACCCGGGAAGTGATGGCATCGCTGCTCGAAAAACGCAGCGACGAGCAGCTGGCCATGTCCGGCAGCGGTGCTTCCGCCGGCGAATGACGTGACCGGCGAGGCCCTGTTTGCAGGCTGTATGTCCGGCACCAGCCTCGACGGTGTGGATGTGGTCGTCGCAGACCTGGCCTGCCGCCCGCCCCGGTTGCTGGCAGCGCGTCTGCTGCCGTTTCCGGATGATTTGCGGGCCGATCTGCTTGCGCTGTGTCATCCCGGCCGTGACAACCTCGACCGTCTCGGCCACAGCGACGTGCAGCTTGCTGAGCTCATCGCGGACGGACTCAACCATCTGCTCGCGGACTCCGGCATCGCGCCTGAACGCGTCACGGCTCTGGGCAGCCATGGCCAGACCGTTCGCCACCGGCCCGAGCAGCCGCATCCTTTCACCTTGCAGATCGGCGATCCCAACCTGATCGCGGAGCGAACCGGGATCACCGTCGTCGCCGACTTCCGTCGCCGCGACATGGCCGCCGGCGGCCAGGGTGCACCTTTAGTCCCTGCATTCCATGCGGCTCAGTTCACCAGCAGCAACCATCGCGCCGTAGTGAACATCGGCGGCATGGCCAACATTACCCTGCTGCCGGCGGACCAGCCCGCTGCAGCCAGCGGTTTCGACACGGGCCCGGGCAACGTTCTGCTGGATGCCTGGGCGGGACGCCATCTCGGCCAGCCCGTCGACACAGACGGCGCCTGGGCGAGGCAGGCCCGGCCGGATCCCGCCCTGCTCGAGGCCCTGCTGGCAGACCCCTACTTTGCACGGCCACCGCCCAAGAGCACGGGCCGTGAATACTTCAACCTCGACTGGCTCGACAGCCACATGGTGCGGGCCGCAGCCCCAGCCGCCGTCCAGGCCACCCTCACCGAGCTCACCGCGCAGACCATCGCTACAGGCATCCGCTCGGGAACGGGGAAGGCCGTGCGAGAGGTTCTGGTGTGCGGCGGCGGGCGCCGCAACGGACTGCTGATGGAACGGCTGACGGCAGCGCTACCCGAGATGAAGGTATCCACTACGGACAGTCACGGGCTCGATGGCGATTGGGTGGAAGCGTTGGCATTCGCGTGGCTGGCACAGCAGCGACTTGCTGCTGCGCCGGGGAATCTGCCGGCAGTGACGGGGGCCGCCGGGCTGCGCGTCCTCGGTGCGATCTATCCCGGACGCGGCTGATCAGAGTGCGAAGGAGTTCCCGCAGCCGCAAGTGGAGGAGGCATTGGGGTTGTCCACCACGAACTGGGAGCCAGACAGGTCTTCCCGATAGTCGATGCGGGCGCCGACTAAGTACTGGTAACTCATGGGATCGACGAGCACGGTGACGCCGTCACGCTCCACGGCCGCATCGTCCTCCGCCTGTTCCTCATCGAACGTGAAGCCATAGGAAAATCCGGAACAGCCCCCGCCGGTGACGAATACCCGCAGCTTGAGGTCCGCATTGCCTTCGTCATCCAGCAGTGCGCGTACTTTGCTCGCCGCCGCATCCGTGATGGCGAGAATTTCCGGAAGCTGGGTCTGCACGATACTCATAGCTGCACCTGCCGTCTGGGGTCACCGGTCCTCCCCGGTCGAGCCGCCGTGGCGCTGGACAACGCTGGCGACCCACCCCGATTATGCGGCCAGGGCTATGATTTTCCAACCGCGGCAGTCGGACTTTCATCAGACGCATCGTTGCCGCGATCTGCACCCATCGGCGGCTCGCGCCCACCGATCGCCGTCGGTCGCTTCGCCGGCTCCTCGCCGCTCGGCGTGTAAACCAGATTTCCGTCCACCCGCGCGCCCATCACCATCTCGATGAGGTTGTAGTAGACGCTGCCCTCCACCCGGGCCTCGGCCGCGAGCTCCACGTGCTTGCCGGCATGAATGTCACCCACCACGTGGCCGTTGATCACTACATTCGGCACCCGGATTTCGCCGTTCACGGAACCTTTGGCACTCACCGTCAAGCCTGCGTCGGAATCCGAGTCGGCGTGGACGTTGCCGTTGATCTCGCCATTCACGAGCAGCTGATCGAGGAAGTGCACGTCCCCCTCGATCCGGGTGTTCGCGGCGATCAGGGTCGCCCCCTTGCCAAGCGCCGCAGCCTCCTTGGGCGCCGTCGACTCAGTTTTGCCTGCGGACTTCTTGTCACGTTCACCAAACATTCTCAGACCTCCTGCATCTGCCAACTGAAGGTGCGCTCCAGCCGGAAACCGTCGGGTTCGGCTCCGCGGGCAATCACCTGGATGCCGTCGGGACGGAAGCCCTCGGGCAGTTCGATCTCTCCCACCAGATCCTGGAAATAGCGGAAGCGAAAGGGAATCGGATAGCGGGCATCGCCGAGGTGTTCGATTTCGAACACTTCGGCAGCGCCACCGCGTTCTCCCACCACGTGCAGCTCCACGTGGCCACTGACTTCCTCGCGCTCTCGGCTGGACTGTACGAGAAGCAACCGGAACCGTACACCGCGGCCGTCGATGCGCTCGAGCAGCTCGAGCCGCGCAATCTGCACGCCATCGCTGGCGTCGGACGCCATGATGTTGCGGTAGAAGCGGACCTCGTCCTCCAGCGCGGCGATGCGCATGGCCTGCTCCGTGAGCGTCGTGCGCACATGGTCGTCGAAGCCGGTTCCCACCTGCTGCCCCACGTGGGCCTCGCCGAGCGCCGCTTCGAGCAGGTCCCGCTCGGCCAGCAGGGAAGCATGGCGCGCACGCAACCCATCGAATTCGGCCGCGATCTGAACGGCGCTCGCATCCATCTGCATGCGAGCCACCCCCCATCCAAGCAGGACGGCGACCAGCACTGCGGCCGCAGCCAGCCCCAGCAGCTTGCGCTCACGGTGGGGTCGATGGGGAACGACTGCCAGATCCGCCGGTGGCGGCCGGGATGTGGGCCGTAAATCAGTCATCGGCGCAACATGGTCATGAGTCCCTGCACGACAGCCGGGTGCAGGCCGCGCTGCGGCAATCGGACCGGCCACACCCCCATGGCTTCAATGTAGCACCCATGCGTTCCGAACACCGCTGGGGAAGTGCTCTGAATCGGGTTCGCCGTGCGAAACTCCGCGCACCCGTGCAGAATCCCGCACCGGCGGATCCTGGAGAATGCGTCTTGCTCTGGCTGAAAGCTTTGCATCTGGCCTTCATGGTCTGCTGGTTCGCAGGCCTGTTCTACCTGCCGCGCCTGTTCGTCTACCACGCCATGGCCACCGACCCCGCCGTGCGCGAACAGCTCTGCGTCATGGAGCGACGCCTGTACCGCTTCGTGTCACCGTTCGCGGTCCTGACCGTGGGCTTCGGACTCTGGCTGCTGGCACTGAATCCCGCCTTCTACCTCGGCCAGGGCTGGATGCAGGTCAAGCTTGTCCTGGTCACGCTGCTGGTGATCTACCATGTCTACTGCGGACGGCTTCTGCGCGAACTCAGTGACGGCAGCAGCACCCGCAGCCACCGCTACTTTCGCGTCTACAACGAGCTGCCGGTCCTGATCCTCTTCCCCGTGGTCATTCTCGCCGTACTCCGCCCCTTCTGATCCGGTGGTGGATGTTCGCCGGCAGGTTCACGAGAATGGACCGCTGCGAACGCCCTCGAGTTCCCCCAACAGGAGCAGTCATGACCGGCAAGGCCCCTTCCCGCGAGCGATCGGAATCCCTGTTCGAACGAGCCAATCAGGTCATCCCCGGCGGGGTCAATTCGCCGGTGCGTGCGTTTCGCGGCGTCGGCGGCAGCCCGGTCTTCATGGCCGATGCGAGCGGCCCGCACCTGTTCGATGTGGATGGCAACCGCTACATCGACTACATCGGCTCCTGGGGCCCCATGCTCCTCGGCCATGGTGATCCGGACGTGATCGCCGCCGTGCACGCGCAGGTGGATCGTGCGCTGGGTTTCGGCGCGCCCACGGAAATCGAGATCCGCATGGCCGAGCAGATCGTGTCGATGGTGCCATCCATCGACATGGTGCGGATGGTGAACTCCGGTACGGAGGCCACCATGAGCGCGATCCGTCTCGCCCGCGGCAAGACCGGCCGCGACACCGTGGTCAAGTTCGAGGGCTGCTATCACGGTCACGTGGACGCACTGCTGGTGAAGGCCGGTTCCGGCGCGCTCACGCTGGGCGTCCCCGATTCGCCGGGGGTGCCCGCCGATGTGGCCCGCCATACCCTGAACCTGCCGTACAACGACAGCGCGGCGGTCCGCGAGCTGTTCGCTGCCCGCGGCGATGAAATCGCCTGCGTCATCGTCGAGCCGGTGGCGGGCAACATGAACTGCATTCCCCCGGAACCAGGCTTTCTCGAGACCCTGCGCGAGTGCTGTGATGCCCATGGCTCGCTGCTGATCTTCGACGAGGTCATGACCGGCTTCCGGCTGGCGCCGGGCGGCGCCCAGGAAGTGTTCGGAGTCACGCCCGATCTGACCACGCTGGGCAAGATCGTAGGCGGTGGTCTTCCGGTGGGGGCTTTCGGCGGACGCCGGGACGTCATGGAGCACATCGCCCCGCTGGGGCCGGTGTATCAGGCCGGCACCCTGTCGGGTAATCCGCTGGCCATGGCTGCCGGCCTCGCCATGCTCGAGGCCATCGGGCGACCGGGCTTCCACGCGGAACTCGAGAGCCGCACCGAACGACTGACCCGCGGTGCCCGCGACGTGGCCGCTCGCCACGGTGTTGCATTCACCACCAACCACGTCTGCGGCATGTTCGGATTCTTTTTCACCGCCACGGAACGGGTCACCGGCTTCGCCGACGTGGGCACCTGTGACGTAGCGTTCTTCAAGCAGTTCTTCCACGGCATGCTGGAGCGCGGGGTCTACCTCGCCCCATCCGCCTACGAAGCCGGATTTCTGTCCATCACCCATGATGATGCGGTGATCGACGCGACCCTCGAAGCCATGGACGGCACCCTCGCTGCGCTGAAGTCCCGCTGAGCGCTCGAGCGCAGCGGCGAACACACGGATTGCTCGGCTTTTTCCACACCGCCAGGAACCCACCATGCAGAAGTCCTATCACGTCTACGGCATCGGCAATGCGCTCGTCGACATGGAGTACCCGATCGAGGACGACTTTCTCGAACACAACGCCATCGCCAAAGGCCACATGACGCTGGTCGACGAGACCCGGCAGGCGGAGCTGACCATGGAGCTCGCCGACGTCGAGCCCAAGCGGGGCTCTGGCGGCTCCGCAGCCAACACCCTGATCGCGGTGAGCGGCTTCGGCGGCCGCGCCTACTACTCCTGCAAGGTGGCGGACGACGAGCCCGGGCGCTTCTTCGTCCGCGATCTCGAGGCGGCCGGCGTCGCCACCAATGCTCAGAACCACCACGAACCCGGGGTCACCGGACGCTGCCTGGTGCTGATCACACCGGATGCCGAGCGCACCATGAACAGCTTTCTCGGCATCTCCAGCTCCCTGAATGCCCACGAGCTCGACGAGGATGCCCTGCTGGCATCGGAGTGTCTGTACATGGAGGGCTACCTGTGCAGCTCGGACTCTGCCCGGCAGGCAGTGATCCATGCCCGCGAACTGGCGCGCGCCGCCGGCGTGAAGCTGTTCGCCACCCTGTCCGACCCGAGCATGGTGGAGATCTTCCGGCCCCAGCTTAAGTCGATGATCGGGGAGCACGTCGATCATCTGTTCTGCAACGAGGAGGAGGCCCTCGGTTGGACCGGCGCGGCCGATCTCGACGCTGCCGTGGAAGCGCTACGCAAGCAGGCCAGCAGCTTCTGCATCACCCTCGGCGCCCGTGGCGCCCTGGTCTTCGACGGCGAGCGTCGGATCATGATCCCGGCCGAACCGGTGACGGCGGTGGACACCAACGGCGCCGGCGACATCTTCGCCGGTGCGTTCATCTATGGCCTGACCCATGGTCTCGGCTACGAAGGCGCCGGCCGCCTCGCCAGCCGTGCTGCCGCCCGGCTCATCACCCGCTTCGGCGCCCGCCTGCCCTTCGAGGAGCACCGCGAACTGCTGACCTGAAACGACGTCGCCGCGACGCCGGGATCAGGCTCAGTCAGCGATCGCTGCGGCGCCTGCAGTCTTCCACAAGCCTCCACTGGAGCTGCTGCTGTGGGAGAGTCCAGGCCGCGCGTAGCGCGGACGGACCGAGCTTTCGGGCGGAACGCACGAGTCTGGATCAGTCGGCGATCGCGACGCCGGCCTGCGGCCGACGTCAACTCCCACTGGCGTCACGCA
>SKUB01000345.1 GCA_007122315.1 Pseudomonadales bacterium
CCCCGCGTGACACCATCGACCCGAATCGGAAACGCGCCACAGGCAAGGAAGCCCTGCGTTTCGATATGGCGGCGCCAGAGCTCGGACGCCGGGTCCGCCAGCGTGTCGTTGGCAATGTAGGGTCGCTGCTCGCGGAACGCGATTCCAGTAGGACCTCGCCCCTCAGGGCGCTCGTCTGCAAAGATCTCTACGTTGTCCAGATAGTGCCCGGTGTCTCCCCAGCTTGCGGCTGGCAGCAAGCGGTTCGTATCGGCGTCGTGCCACCCTATCCAGGCCATACGCAGGCGTCCCTGCTCCACCAGCACCCGGCACACGGTTTCGAACAGCTCCTGCTCCGAACGCGCTCGCACAATAGCCTGGTTGATTGCGCTCAGCGCCGCATAGAGTCGGGAGAGGCGACCGATCTCGCGTATTCGCGCCTGACTCTCGCTCTCATCCTGAAGAACGTAAGTCGTCCTGCGCGCCTGCGCGTCATTCGTGACCGAGACCGAGGCCGCCACCGGGAACCGTGTGCCGTCCGGGCGTATGCCTTCCGAGCTCGCGTGCGACCCTGGTGTCGTGGCTCCAGCAACGAAGGCATCGATGGGCTGGCCCAGGACCGCGCTCGCCTGCCGCCTGAACATGCGTTCCGCAGCTGGATTGAACAACACGATCCTGCCGCCCTCGCCGACTGTGATCATGGCATCAATGGCCGTATCGATGATGGACGCGAGTTCTCGCTGACTGGCGCGAACACGTTGTTCAGCCTGCATCAGATGAGTGTAGCCGTCCTCGATGGCCCTGAAGGAATGCAGCATGAGCAGCAGGAGAACGACAGCGGTGAATGCAACGAAGAACCAGCCCTTATAGACACTCAGCGTAATCAGCAGCGCAGGGTCGTCGACGAACGCACCGAGGGCACGGTCCGAGTAGTAGATCCAGAGGCCGGAAACGACCGCGTAACCCAGGGCGATCCAGCAGGCCCGGGCACGCAATCCGAGCGTCCTTTTCGGCCTCACCGAATCCGGTTGCACGCAGCTGCGATCCGGCGTCGGCTCGGATTGGTCGGTTACTGCTGCCACGCTGCGCCCCTACGCGACGGGTCTGGTTCCAGACTACACCCCATCAACGACTCACCATAGAGAAGTTTCCACAGTCGAATTCCGCTGCGGCCGCTCGTCGCATGACCTAGGATTGCCGTTTGCCAAGACCGGCATCCGGTGCCACGGTTGCACTCGAGGGTCACAGGGGACGAGCGCGATGAAGAGCGTACAGGAGATCCTGGACAGGAAGGGCGACAGCGTTCTTTGGATCGATCCACTGGAAACCGTGTTCGAGGCCGCACGAATCCTCAATGAGCACCGGGTCGGTGCCGTGCTGGTGCAGATCGACGGTTACCTGGTCGGCATCGTTTCCGAACGCGACTACATCAGCAAGGTCATCCTCGATCACAAGGCGTCGAAGCAGACCAAGGTGTCCGAGATCATGACCCGCGATGTCATCACCGTGCAGCGGGACACGTCTGTCACCGACTGCATCAACCTGATGCAGCAGCACCACATCCGCCACCTACCGGTCATGGAGGCCGGCCGCGCCGTGGGCATCGTCTCGCTCAGGGACCTTTTCCTCGGCGTCATGGAGGAGGCCATCGACAACAGCAGCGCCGCCGCCGAGTAGCGTAGCTCGAGATTCGAGCACTGCACCGATAGATGCAGTCGACCCCTGAATTGATGCATGCTTAGGACGTGACCGGCCAAGGGGTGGACGCCCCCGAAACCGGAGCATGGGTCCAACGCGGAGCCGGGAGACTCCCGCTGGACAACACACGGACACCCGATTCCGGAGAGATGGATCCGAGCCCACACCGGGCAGGTTCCAGGAGGCGGGAGAGAGAATCATGCGCTCCACCCTTGCGCTCATGCTGGCGCTGTTGTGGGTGCTGGGCTCCGCATCCTCGCAAGCTGCGGACACAGACCTCGCGGCGTGGCTCGATGAGCTGCTCGTGCCCTGGCAGGATCCCGCGGGTCCAGGCATTGTCGTGTCTGCGGCTCGCGACGATCAGATACTGTTCACTCGTGCCCACGGCGCTGCCCACGTCGAACATCGTGTGCCGATCACGGCGGACACACGCTTCAATGCCGGCTCCATAGCCAAGTCATTCACCGCGTACGGCATTCTCAAGCTCGAGGCTGCAGGCCGCCTCGAGCTGGACGATCGCCTCGATGCTCACCTCGACGACCTGCCGTCAACCCTGGCACACGTCACGCTGCGCCAGCTTCTGCAGCATACCGCCGGGCTGAAGGACGACTGGACACTGGCCAGCCTGGCGGGCTGGGAGAACAGCGACATCCGCACCCATGATCAGGCGCGACGCATGATCCTCCGGCAGACCGGGTTGAACTTCGACCCCGGCGCCCGCTTCGGTTACAGCAATTCAGGCTACATCCTGCTCGCCGATGTCATCGCAGCGGTGTCCGGCACCTCCTATGCCGAATGGCTCGAAACCGAGGTGCTCGTACCGCTGGGCCTCGTGGACACCCTGCTGCCGCGCTCACCCCTGGAGATGGTCCAGGGCCTCGCGACCCCCTACGAGATGCGCCGGGCAGGAGCCGGCGCCGGCAGCCGCCGCCATCTGAATCTGGAGCGCAGCGCTGTGCAATCCGATGTGCATGGCGCCGGGAATCTGGTCACAACGGCCGCTGATCTCCTGCGCTGGGGACAACACCTGCTCGGCACCGGCAACGCCATGCTGCAGCGCATGGGTGCACAGGCACAACTGCCCGGCGGCACCCCGAGTGGATACGGACTCGGGCTGCAGGTGGGGCAGCTGGGGGATGCCACCCTGCTGCACCACGGCGGCGCCTTGTCCGGGTATCGCAGCCAACTCCTGCTGATCCCGGACGAGCAGCTGGTGGTAGTGGTGCTTGGCAACGTCAACACCCTGCGCCCGGGAGCTGTGGCCACAGAAGTGGCGGACCGCCTGCTGTCCGGAAGACGGCCACCCGGCCCTGAGGACAACGGCCCTGCAACCACAGCGGACGCATCGCTGCGTCACGCCGATCTGGAGGAGGCGGCGAAATATCGCGGCCGCTATCTCATGGAGAACGGTCGCATGCTGACGGTCGAGGCCGCCGAGGGCCGCCTGTTCATGGTGATGGGTGGCAGCCTGCAGGAACTGCGACCGGTGGATAACAACCGGTTCATGCTCGCCGGGGAAGGCATTCCGGTCGCGTTCGAACGCAGCAACAACGGCCGCATGCAGCGGATGACGCTGGAGCTGCCCGAACACGTCATGCGCGCTGAACGACTCGAACCCGCGACCGTGTCCGGTTGGGACTATCGTCAGTACGAAGGCCGCTACTTCAGCCCCGCGCTGGAGGTCCACTACGAATTGGTCCGCGACGGCGAGCAGCTGCTCGCGCGGCGCTCCCGCGGCGTCGACCTGGAATTCACTCCCATCGGCGACGACCGCTTCCTCGAGTGGGACCCGGGCGACCTCGTCTTGAAGTTCGAGCGCAACCGCCGCGGCCGCGTCACCGGCTTCACGCTGTCGACGAGTCGCGCCCGCAACGTCGAGTTCGTCCGCGAATAGCCATGGACTGAAAGCACTGGCTGGAAAACTGTCCGAGCGGCACCATGGTGGGATTCCGCCGCAGCCTGGACCCGGCCCATGCACAGCGCACGAATCGCCCCGCTCGCAGCCCTGATGATCACGGCGCTGTTCAGCAGCAGCTGCGGCAGCGCTGACGACCCGCCTCGCTCTGCAGATGACATCCCGGCACCGGAGCACGTGCCCATGGACATTCCCGCCATGCTCGAAAGCGCAAACCAATCCGGCGGCGCCAGCCAGCTGCTTGCGGATGCGATCCGCCGCATCGATGCCGAGGATCCCATCTATCGCGCGGTGCTGCATCTGAACCCGCACGCCGAACGCCTGGCCGCCGAGCGTGACAACCTCGACCCGGACGCGCGCGGGCCTCTGCACGGTATTCCCGTGCTCATCAAGGACAACATGGAGACCCTGGACATGCCCACCACGGCCGGGGCCCACGCGCTGGCGGATCTGCGCACCGGGCGTGATGCCGGCGTCGTGGCCCGGCTGCGGGAGTCCGGCGCCATCATGCTCGGCAAAACCAACCTCTCGGAATGGGCCAACTTCCGCTCCGAACGCTCCTCGTCCGGCTGGAGCGGCCTCGGTGGTCAGACCCGCAACGCCGTGGACTTCGCACGCTCACCGTGCGGGTCCAGCTCCGGCAGCGCCGTGGCGGTGGCGCTAGGCTACGTGCCGCTGGCGCTGGGCACCGAGACCAACGGCTCGATCATCTGTCCGGCGGCCATCAACGGCGTGGTCGGCTTCAAGCCCACCGTGGGGACTCTGCCTGCAGATGGCATCATCCCCATCGCCCACACCCAGGACACCGCAGGACCGATGGCGCGCAGCGTCACCGATGCGGCGCTCGGCTTCGCCATCATGGCGGCGCTGCCACCGGACGCAGTCATCGAGGCGGTCCGCGCGGGCGAACTGGGCGGCCGCAGGATCGGCATCGTGCGCGGCGCAAGCGGTTATCACGAGGGCGTGGACGCGCTGTTCGATGCGGCAATCGATGCGCTGCGCGAAGCAGGTGTCGAACTGGTCGACGACCTCGAGTTCGAGCGCTACGACGGATTCAACAGCGACACCTTTGCCGTCCTCCTGCACGAATTCAAGCACGACCTGAATGCCTGGTTCGCCGGACTACCCGAACCTGCAAGGGTGACGACCCTGGACGAACTGATCGCCTTCAACGAGGCACGGGCAGCGGAAACCATGCCGTATTTCCGCCAGGAGATCTTCATCAAGGCGGCGGCGACCGAAGGCCTCGATGCAGCGGTCTACCGGGAGGCGCTGGCACGGATCCGAGCGGCGACCCGCGAGGACGGCATCGACCGCCTGCTGGCCGAACATGGCCTCGACGCATTGATCGCACCTTCCGTGGGCCCGGCCTGGAGCATCGATCTGGTGAACGGCGACCACTACCTCGGCGGCTTCTCCACCTTTCCTGCCGTAGCCGGCTATCCCCATCTCACGGTACCCATGGGCACCGTGCATGGATTGCCCGTGGGACTGTCCATCACTGCCGGGGCTGACGGCGACATCGAGGTGCTCGCTCTCGGCCACGCCTTCGAGGAACTCGATGCGCGGCCGGACCTCGGCGCCCCACTGCCGAAGAACTGACCTCAGTTCCTGCTTTCGAGCTCGAAGGACAAGCGCCCTGAGCGGGTCGGGGCTCAGCCGCGATTGGAGGCCGGCTTCTCGTAGATCGACGGCTCCTTCCGGCTCTCCTCGGTGATTTTCCGACCCAATGCCTCGAAGGCCGGCAGGTCCGCGTCGGCCGGCATCGGCAGGTACTGCTTCCGCGCCATGGCGGCAGCTATGTAGGGCTCGAGCTCCTGCATCTTGCGCGCTTCTTTCTCGGCCGCGCGGGCCTTGAACTCGGGCATCACCTTGGCTGCGAACAACTGAAGCGCCTCGCAGATGTGTTCGTGGCGGTTGTTGCCCGCCTGCTGGATGAAGGTCACCTGATCGACGCCGGCCTGCTCGAACTTGTTGAGGTGCTCACGCAGATCATCAGGCGTGCCGATACCGCCCCGTCCCCCCGCGAGGGCCTGGGCCATCTCGATGGGATTGTCCTTCATCCGCTGGGCGTAGACCCGCTCGAACTCGGACCAGAGATCGACGCGGCCGGGCTTATGGATTCCGAAACCGTAAAGGCTGCCGAGGGCGTAGCCGAAGAACTCGAAACCTTTCAACCCCCGACGGACAGCCTCCTCGCGATCCTCGTGACAGGAGAAGCTCGACACCATGCAGATGTTCGGATTCACGCTCCACCCGATGGGCACGCACTCGTCGGATCTGATGATGGCGTAGTACTCGTCCACCCACTCCTTCGCCTCCAACGGATCGACGAAGGCGAAGGTCAGCGCACCCATACCGAGGCGCGCCGCCATCTTGATGGTCTCACGCTGGGAACAGGCGACCCACAGGGGCGGGTGCGGCTTCTGCACCGGCTTCGGCACCACGTTTCTGCAGGGCATGGAGAAGTACTTGCCGTCGAAGCCCGGATACGGATCCATGGCCATCATGTTGCAGATCTGCTCGGTGGCCTCGAGGTAGATCGCCCGCTTCTCGGCCACCGGTACGCCGAAACCGCCGAGTTCGAGGATGGCGGACGACTCACCGGTCCCGAAATCCACGCGGCCATTGGAGACGAGGTCCAGGGTCGCGATCACTTCCGCTGTGCGCGCGGGATGGTTGTATCCAGGGATGACCTGACGGATGCCCTGACCGAGGCGGATATTCTTCGTGCGCTGGGAACAGGCAGCGAGAAAGACCTCGGGCGCCGAAGAGTGGGAATACTCCTCTAGGAAGTGATGCTCCACCTCCCAGGCGTAATCGATGCCCAGCCGGTCGGCCACTTCGACCTGCTCGAGCGCCTCTGAGAACAGGCGCTGTTCATCGCCTTCGTTCCAGGGCTTGGGCAGCTGGTGTTCGTAGAATATGCCGAATTTCATGGTTTCGTCTCTCCGGAAACTGAAGCATCGACTGTCATGACGGGCCAGCGGAGCCGGACAGAACCCGCTGCAACGCAGCCTGGCGCTCAGGATCGGGATCGCCGAAGGAAGCGAGCAGTTCAGCAGTGCGCGCCTCGACCATGGGCTTCATCTCCGGATGCGTGAGCAACCAGAAACGATTGTCCCGCACACCCTCGATGACGATGCGTCCGACTTCCGCCGCGTCGATACCGGTGACCATCATGGCCTGCATGAACGCATTGTGCTCTCGCGCAGCCTGTTCGGCGGCGGGATCGCTGCCGGTCCGCTCCGGCGGACGATTGCGCTCGCTGTCGAGAATGCCGGTACGGACCATGCCGGGGCAGAGCACCGAGACCCCGATGCCGTGAGGCTCGAGATCGGCCCGCAATGCCTCCGACAGCCCCACCACGGCGTACTTGCTGGCGTTGTAGATGCCGAGCCCGGCCCCCGCCGCAAGACCCGCCATGGAGGCGGTGTTGACGACGTGACCACCTTCGCCCTGTTCGCGCATGCGCGGCAGCAGGCATTGAAGACCGTTGACGACGCCGCCGATGTTGACGCCGAGCACCCAGTCCCAATCCTCGAACGTCACCTGATCGAGCTGCCCGCCACGATAGACTCCGGCGTTGTTGCAGAGCACGTGCACCGCACCGAATGCATCGCACGCCTGCTCCGCTGCCGCGGCGAAGGCACTGCGATCGGTGACGTCGAGTTCGAGTGTGAGCACCGGAACATTGCGGCCGCGGAAGCGATCGCCTACGGCAGCCAACGCCGATCGATCCACGTCGGCCACCACGACCTTCATCCCCGCGTCTGCGAAGGCATCCGCCATGGCCAGACCGATGCCGCTGGCGCCCCCCGTCACGAACGCCACCTTGCCTGCCAGATCCTGCATCCAAAGTACTCCGATTGCCGGGTGCCGACGGCACGACCGATGATGTGAACGGATGCGACCGCGCTCGAGCCGGATGCGACGAATCCCTCTCCTGCAGGCAATGTGTCAGAGGAATCCGAGCCAGGTCAACGCGGCCGGAGGGGGGCTCGGGCGCCGGGCCGTGCCCCGGGTTGAACTGTCGTCGGACGGCCGGTCAGCGCCGCCAGGCGTGGAAGCGACCCACCCACTCCAGTATGCGGCCAGGCGCGTGCGCCTTGCGCCAGGCGCTGGCCGCGGACTTGTTGATCTCGGCGAACGTCGGGTAGACGTGGATCGTGCCCATGATCTTCTTCAGACCGAGGCCGTGGGTCATGGCCAGCACGTACTCCGCGAGCAGTTCTCCCGCATGTGGCCCGACGATGGTGACACCGAGGATGCGGTCCCCGTCCGGCGGTGTGAGCACCTTTATGAACCCGGTACGCGCGCTCTCGGCGATGGCGCGATCGTTGTGGGCAAACTCGAAGCGGGTCACTTCCACCTCGACACCCTGGCTGCGGGCATCGTCCTCGTTGAGGCCGACCCGGGCCACCTCCGGCTCCGTATACGTCGTCCAGGGCACGACGCGATAGTTGATCTTGAAGCGCCGCAACGGCCGGAACAGCGCATTCACCGCGGCGTACCAGGCCTGGTGAGAGGCCATGTGGGTGAACTGATACGGGCCCACCACGTCGCCACAGGCATAGATCGTCGGCATGCTGGTCTGCAGCGCGCCATCCACTTCCAGCGTGCCCGCACGGGTGGTGCGGACACCGAGATCCTCCAGCCCCAGTCCCTCGGTCACCGGCCGCCGACCCACCGCCACCAGGACCCGGTCGAACTCCAGCTCCGTTTCCTGCTCGTCCACCCTGGCCACCAGGACACCGCCCGTGCCGTCGCCCCGGAAGCGGACGGCCTCGTGGCCGGCACGCACGTCGATACCTTCCTCGACCAGCACGCCGGCAACGAGTTCAGCCACGTCCACATCCTCCCGCGGCAGAATGCGCGGCGCCATGTCCACCAGCGTCACCTGGGCACCGAGCCTGGAAAAACTCTGGGCCAGTTCGCAGCCGATGGGGCCGGCCCCCATCACCAGCAGGCGACGGGGCAACTCCCGCAGGTCCCAAACCGTATCCGATGTCAGCGGGTCCACCGCATCGAGTCCCGGAATCGGCGGCAGCAACGGCTCGCTGCCGGTCGCGATGACGATGCGACGCGCGGTGCGGCGCTCACCGTCCACGTCCACGGTCCAGGGGTCGATGATGCGCGCCGAGCCCTGCACGCAACGCACACCCAGCGATTCGTAACGCTCGACGGAATCGTTGGGCTCGATGGTGCGAATGGCCTCGGCCACCCGGTCCATGACTGCAGGGAAGTCCACCCGGGCCTGGGCATCGCGCAGGCCGAAGCGGTCTGCGGTGTGCACGGTGTGCGCTACCCGCGCCGATGTGATCAGGGTCTTGGAGGGCACGCAGCCGGTGTTCAGGCAGTCGCCGCCCATCTTCGCCCGCTCGATGAGCGTGACCTTGGCCTTGACCGTGGCGGCGATCAGCGCCGCGATCAGACCCGCGGAACCGGCGCCGATGACGATGAGGTTGTCGTCGAAGTGCCGCGGTTTGCGAAAGCGCGCCAGGGCGCGGCGGCGGTTGATCGCGTTCATGATCCAGCGCGCGATCCACGGGAACGCCGCCAGCAGCACGAACGCGAGAATCAGGTCCGGCGACAGGACATCGCCCGGACCGGACACCTCCGCCAGCCGGGTGCCGGCGAACACGAAGACCAGCGTCCCCGGCAGCATGCCGATCTGACTGGCGACGAAGAACGTCAGCGCCCGGATCGGCATCACGCCCATCACCAGATTGATCATGAAAAACGGGAACAGCGGCACCAGGCGCAGCGAAAAGAGGTAGAACGCACCGTCGCGCTCGATGCCACGATTGATGCCTCCGAGTTGACTCGAGAAGCGCCGCTGCACGTAGTCTCTGAGCAGGAAGCGGGCGACCAGCATCGCCACCGTTGCACCGATGGTGCTGGCGAAGGACACCAGCACGGTGCCCCAGAGCAGACCGAAGATGGCACCACCGGCCAGCGTCATGACCGCCGCACCCGGCAGCGACAGGCCCGTCACCACCACGTAGATCACGAAATAGGCAGCGCCCACCTGCAGCGGATGGGCTGCCACGAGTTCGCGCAGAGCAACGCGCTGGCTCTCGAGATAGTCGAAGGTCAGGTACTGCCGGAGATCGAAAGCGAAGAAGACGATGATCGCGGCGGCGATCACGCCGAGTAGAAGCAGGCGGCGACGATCCATGGGCAGCATGACCTCTCATTGGGATGGTGGCGCACGCATGACGCCCGGGCGCGGGCTGCTACACTGCTGTCCCGCGAAGCAATCGCCTGACGAATGCCGCCATCAGCACCGTGACAGGAGTTCCGCCGTGAATCCGAACCCTTCCGCCTCGCGCCGCTTTCCTGCCACGCG
>SKUB01000376.1 GCA_007122315.1 Pseudomonadales bacterium
GTGGCGCGCCATCTCGCGGAAAGCATCAACAGGAATCCCTTTCTTCCGGAATTCGTGGCGGGTGTAGTCGACGACCCTGCCTACACGGCGCGCTGGCAGGCAGGCGAGATTCCCGTGCTCGGGAAGCTCGCCGACCTGCAGGACCTGGTTCGGGACCTGAAAGTGGACCGCATCTACATCGCGATGCCCATGGCGCGGCTGAGCGACGTCGCTGAACTCCAGAGTGATCTGCTCAAGCAGAACGTGGACATCATCTGGGCACCCGATATCACAGGCCTGGATCTCGTCAATCCCTGTGTGCGTGAGATTGCGGGCGTACCGCTGATTTCGTTGTCGGAAAGTCCGCTCAGCTCCGGTGGCCGCGCTTTCATGAAGTCGATGATGGATGTCTTTTTCGCCACTGCCCTCCTCGTTGTCCTGGCGCCGCTGATGCTGGCCATAGCTGCGGCCATCAAGCTGACATCCAAGGGGCCGGTGTTCTTCAAGCAACAGCGTCACGGTTGGGATGGCGAACTGTTCGAGGTTTGGAAGTTCCGCAGCATGGTCGTGCATGAGGTGGAGGGTAACGTCGTCGTCCAGGCGACTACTAATGACGCGAGAGTAACTTCGGTCGGCCGCTTCATTCGTCGCAGCAGTCTCGACGAGCTGCCTCAGCTCTTCAATGTGCTCAGCGGGCGCATGTCCCTGGTGGGGCCGCGGCCGCATGCGGTGGCGCACAACGTTCTGTACTCGAAGCTGATCATGGCTTACACGGCGCGCCACCGCGTCAAGCCAGGCATTACCGGTCTGGCTCAGGTTCGCGGCCACAGGGGCGAGACAGACAGCGTCGAGAAAATGCAGCAGCGCGTGCATCTCGATCTCGAGTACATCAACAACTGGTCGCTTCGCCTCGACCTCATGATTCTTTTGCGCACGCCTGTCGCGCTTCTCTCGCACGCCGCCTACTAGGAGCCGATCGCATGTCCCCCAGGTTCAAAACACCATCGCGCGTTCAGGACGCTACCCGGCCGCTCAGGTTGGTGTCTCTGATGGCGATAGTTGTGGTGGTGCTGGTGCCTGCGACACCGGTACACGCCGAAGATGTGAGCGGCGTGCAGCTCGGAATGGCCGCCGCTTCGACTGCCCATATGGAGGCGGGCACCGCCGGCATGGCGGTCGCAATGAACGGCAGTATCGATCTGATGAACGCCGCTGCGCCACCTGCTGCTGTTCGCGTAAGACCGCCGATGGCCGCAGTGCGTGGCGAGTTTCCGCCAGCAAGTGCTGAGACGACCACGGGAGCGGTTCACGTCATTCCCTCAGGCCGGTCTGTGCTGTTTGGCGGTCTCGGTGTGGTGCTGGTTCTCGGACTGACGGCGCTGGCTGGAATCAACAGCCGCAAGCGCTGGCCCAGCATCACGGATATCAGATCGTCCTGAATGCCGTTGCCTGGCTGTCGACCGGCAGCCGGTGACGAACGTCATTCGTACTTTGCGCTGGTCGCAACCTTCGCAGAGGGCGCTGACCGCGCTTAGTGCGTGAACGCCTGGCCCATCGCGTGGTCCCGGCGTGGCGGTAGCGTGTCTGAAGACCCTTCCTGCTGTTCCGGCATGCCTCGAGTGCGAACTCGAACGCCATTCGAATTTTGATTCACGCTGACATCTTCAAGGAGCAATGTCTGTGAAAGTCACAGCGATCGGTCTGCCCGGTGTGGTGCTGATCGAGACCAAGGTTCATGAGGACGCCCGGGTACCGCGCTCTTTCGTGCAGACATTTCCTGGGGTGCCGGCGTGACCGTACTTGTCCTGGGCAGGAACGGGCAGGTGGCGCGAAGCCTGAGGGAGCGCCTGCCTGATGCGCGCTACCTTGGACGCGAGGAGCTCGATCTGCTGTGCGTCGAGTCGGTGCAGGAGCGCATCGTCGCCGAGCAGCCATCGTTCATCATCAACGCCGCGGCTTACACGGCCGTGGACCGCGCTGAGGAGGATGTGGAGCGGGCATGGCGTGTCAATGCCCATGCTGTGAAAGCGGTTGCGGCTGCAGCCCGGTCGCTGGCAGCGCCGCTGCTGCACCTTTCGACCGACTACGTCTTCTCAGGCAGCACGTTCGCCGCTTATCGGGAAGCGGACACGCCGGATCCTCTTGGCCAATACGGCGCTAGCAAGCTGCAGGGCGAACGCGAAGTGCTCTCCGGCGCAGATGACTTCCACTATGTCCTGCGCACCAGCTGGGTATTCGGCGAACACGGCAGCAACTTCGTCAAAACGATGCTGGCGTTGGCCGAATCCCGAACCCGATTACGCATCGTGGCTGATCAGTATGGCCGTCCCAGTTACGCGGGTGATATCGCAGACGTGATCGCATGCATCCTGACCCGCTGGCAGGCGGGCGATCCCCTTGCTCCCGGGTGCTATCACTGTGCCTCGGCAGGCGTGACGAGCTGGTACCAGTTCGCGCTGGCGATTTTCGCCGGCGCCAGGGCGAACGGGCTGCTGGAGCAGGTCCCGGCGGTCGAGCCGATCGCAGCAGAGGACTATCCGACGCAGGCGCGTCGGCCCATGCGGACGGTGCTGGA
>SKUB01000193.1 GCA_007122315.1 Pseudomonadales bacterium
AATCCAGGACGCACCGGAGTGAACGTGTCTCAGTTCGACCCCCTGCTGCTCGACCATCAGATCTGCCGCTCCCTGTACTCGGCCAGCAATGCCCTGACCCGGGCATACCGACCACTGCTGCAGCCCCTCGGCCTCACCTACCCTCAGTATCTGGTGATGCTGGCCCTGTGGGAGCAGGACCGGGTCTCCGTCGGCGAACTCTGCGCACGCACCCGGCTGGATCCGGGGACGCTCACACCCCTGCTGAAGCGCATGGCAGGCAAGGGCCTGCTGATCCGGGCCCGCGCCCGGGAAGACGAGCGCAGGCGGGTCATCGCCCTGACCCGGGCGGGGCTGGAGCTCAGAGCACGCGCCACAGACGTGCCGGAACAGATCGCCTGCGTCGCCGGACTGAGTCTCGAAGAGGGGCTGCAGCTGCGTGAACTGACCGAGAAGCTGTACCGACACCTGGGCTAGCCAGCGCGCCTGTCATCCAGGCCCCGATGCCGGTAGCATCCGCGACCCGCTTCCTGCCCGACGCCTGAGAACTGCGCGTGACCGCTGAATCCCGCCCGCACCCCTTGACGCTTCCCGCCCGCTGGCCATTCGACGTCCGCCGCAGCCCGATTGCCTACGGCTGGGTGATCTGGCTGCTGTCCACCGTGGGCTTCCTGATGAGCGTGCCCGGCCAGACCATGGGCATGGCGGTGTTCACGGACCCGCTGATGGACGCTTTCGACCTGTCAAGGACGCAGCTGTCCACTGCCTACTTCTTCGGCACCGTCGGCAGCGCCTTGTTTCTCACCCGCGGCGGACGCTGGTTCGACCGCTTCGGTGCCCGCACCGTGATCGTGGGCGCGTCCCTGGCCCTCGGTGCCGCACTGGTCTTCATCAGCCTGATCGACTTCGCCGCCCTGCCGCTCGCCGCCGTCACCGGCGTGGCCGTGGGCTGGTTCAGCTTTCCGCTCATCATGGTCGGCTACTTCGGGGTTCGCTTCGCCGGCCAGGGCATTCTCACCAGCGCCTCGCGCAATGTGCTGCTGCTCTGGTTCGAGCGGCGCCGGGGACTCGTCTCGGGCCTGCGCGGCATTTTCGTGTCGTTAGGCTTCTCGCTGGCACCGCTGCTGCTCGCGTTCATGATCGACGGTTTCGGCTGGCGCGGAGCGCTGTGGGTGCTCGCTGCTGTGGTCGGGGTGCTGTTCGCAGGCTTCGCGCTGCTGCTGGTGCGGGACACACCGGAGTCCTGCGGCCTGCTGCCGGACGGCGACAGCGCCGAGCAGGCTGCTGCGAGTCCGACTCTGCGGGTCGTGGACCGCACCCGCCACGAGGCTGCGGCCGATCCGGTGTTCTGGATCTACTCCCTGGCCCTGGCCGTCCACGCCTTCTTCATCACCGCAGTCACCTTCCACATCGTGTCCGTATTCGAGGAAGCCGGCCGCGGCCGCGACGAAGCGCTCGGTTACTTCTTTCCCGCGGCCATCGTCTCGACCAGCGTCAATCTGCTGGTGAGCTGGCTCGCGGACCGGCACCGGTTGAAGCCGTTTCTCATCGTCATGCTCGGTGCATTCCTGGTCGGCACGCTCGGCCTGTACCGCCTCGATGCCACCTGGGGCTTCTGGCTGATGGTGATCGGGCTCGGCAGCGGCGGCGGCCTGTGGGGCATGCTCTCGAATCTGTCCTTCGTGCGCTTCTTCGGACGTCGCCACCTGGGCGAGATCACAGGACTGAACACGTCCATCACCGTCTTCGCCAGCGCCATCGGCCCCTTGCTGTTCAGTTTAGGGCTCGATCTGTTCGGGTCCTATCGATCCACGTATGCCCTGTGTGCATTCATCGTCGCAGGGCTGCTGGTGGCCGCGGTGGTGATCCGGCAACCGGACACCTAGGGAAGTGCTTTCTCGTTGCGCTGCGCATATTTCGGCTGCGCTTCCGAAAGCCCCGGCACTGCACTCGAGGCAACGGGGAGCTTGTAGCATTCGCAAGCCGCGTCTTCGAGGATCTTGCGGTTCAGGATCCGGATCTTGCCGCGCGAATAATCAATGGCACCGGCATCCTTGAGCAGGCCTGAAGCAATGGTCACCGCACTGCGCTGAACGCCCAGCATGTCTGCCAGAAACTGGTGCGTCAGCTGCAGCTGATTCTTCTCGATCCGGTCATGGGTCATGAGCAGCCAGCGCGCCAGTCGCGCCTCGACCATATGGAAGCGGGTACACGCCACCGCCTGCGCCAGCTGCAACGTCAGCACGAAGAGGTAATCCTTCATTGCCTGCTCGAAGGCAGGCGAGGTGCCGATCAAGGCCCGCGTGTCCGCTGCAGTCAGCATCATTGCGGTTCCATCTCCCTGCACCAGCGCGTTCTGGGGCACCTCGCTGCCACCGAGGACCAACGACGCTCCGAGCATCCCTTCATTGCCGATCATGCCCACCTCCATGGGCGCATGACCGCTAACGCCTGCGGTAAGGGAAATGAATCCAGTGAGGGGAAAGTAGCTGTGGCTGTAGTGCTCATTGCGCTTGCACAGCACCTCTCCGAAGGTCAGATTGACGATGGTGCCACAGCTGAGCAAAGCATC
>SKUB01000168.1 GCA_007122315.1 Pseudomonadales bacterium
CCCTTGAAGGCGCCAGCCTCATATCCGAGCCACGCGTACATGGCCGTCAGACGACCGTCTTTCTTCGCGCCGATCTTCAGTTTGATCTTGCTCGCCGATGCGGGACCGGAGGCGCGGAAGACCTCCTCGCGGGTCATCACCAGCTTCACCGGGCGCCCGGACTTGCGCGACAGCATGATGGCCACGGGCTCCAGGTACACCGTCGTCTTGCCACCGAAGCCACCGCCGATCTCGCTGGGGATGACCTTGAGTCGGGAAATGCTGAGACCCAGCACCCGTGCCGTCATGGAGCGCACGTCGAAGCCGCCCTGGGTGGAGCACCAGATCACGGACTGTTCGTCCTGCCCCCAGCGCGCCACGCAGGCGTGCGGTTCGATGTAGCCCTGGTGCACGGTCGGGGTGTGGTAGGTGTGTTCGATGATGACGTCGGCTTCGGCGAACCCGGCTTCGATGTCGCCCCGGGTGGATTCCATGACCTGGGCAATGTTGGAGGCCCGGGTCGGCTTCTCCGGCAACCCCTGGGTAAAGAGATGTTCATGCAGCAGGGGCGCGTCCGCCGCCATTGCGCTGTCGATGTCGAGGACGGGCTTGAGCAGGTCGTACTCCACCTTGATGGCCGCAACGGCCTGTTCGGCAGCCCGGACCGTCGTTGCAGCCACCGCAGCCACGACGTGGCCGTGGTAGAGCACCTTGTCCCGCGCCATCACGTTGACGGCGAGATCGTGATAGTCGCCGGCGCCTTCACCGCCCTGGATGTCCCCGGGTTCCACGTCCGGAAAATCCTTGCCGGTCACGATGGCTTTCACGCCCGGAATCGCCAGCGCAGCCTCGATGTCGAGACTGCGGATCCGCGCGTGGGCATGGGGCGAGCGCAGGAAGCGGCCGTGCAGCATGCCCGGCAGATTGTAGTCAGCACCGAAGTTGGCGCGGCCGGTGACCTTGTCGAGCCCGTCCGGCCGTACCGGTCGGGTACCAATGTGACGAAAGTCGACTGCCTCGCTCATCGTGCTGCTCCTCGCATCTCGGCGGCGGCATCCATCACCGCGCGAATGATCTTGTCGTAGCCGGTACAGCGGCAGAGGTTGCCTGCCAGCCAGTAGCGGGTCTCCTCCTCGCTGGGATCCGGGTTAGCGTCGATGAGAGCCTTCGCTGCCACCACCACGCCGGGGGTGCAGATGCCGCACTGCAGAGCGGCATGCTCGAGCAGCTTGCGCTGCACCGGGTGCAAGGCCTCGGGGGAGGCGATGCCTTCCACGGTGGTCACGTCCCGGCCCTGAATCTCGGCGGCGAACACCAGACAGGAACACACGAGTGTCCCATCGAGCAGTACGGAGCATGCCCCGCAGTCGCCGGTGCCACAGCCTTCCTTGGTGCCGGTGAGGTTGAGGCGGTCGCGCAGGGCATCGAGCAGGGTCTCGTCCGGCTCACAGAGAAACTCTGCCGGTTCGTTGTTGATGGTGCTGGTGACGTGCTGCTTCATGCCTTGCCTCCCAGGGCGCGATCTCGGGCGATGACGGCGGCGCGGCGCGTGAGTACACCCACGACCTTGCGCCGATAGGACTCCGTGCCCCGCTTGTCGCTGATGGGGCGCGCGAGCGCACTGCTCGCCTCGGCTGCGGCCTGACATGCGGCCTCGTCGACCCGCGTTCCGATCAGCGCGGCTGCCGCGTCGGGTACCGGCAGCACCGTCGTCGCAACGGCACCGATGGCGACCCGCGCCGCCGTGCAGACGCCGTCGCCGTCCAGGGTCAGGCGGACGCCGGCACTGGCGACGGCGATGTCCATCTCGGTCCGTGGAATGAAGCGCAGATAGGCATCGGCACTGCGCGGCTGTGCCGGCGGCAGCCGCAGTGCGACCAGGAACTCGCCCGGTTCGAGCTGATTGCGTTGCACGCCGACGACGAATTCCGCCACCGGAACCTCACGCCGCCCGTTGGGACCGGCGATGAGGCAGATGGCGTCATTGGCCACAAGCGCAGGAATCGTGTCGCCAGCCGGCGATGCATTGCACAGGTTGCCACCCACGGAGGCACGGCCCTGAATCTGGGTCGAACCGATGAGATCCGCCGCCTCGACGAGCCCCGGATAATGCGCGGCCACGTCCGCTCTCGCGTTCAGCTCAGCACCCGACACCGCGGCCCCGAGCAGGAGCCCATGGGCACCGAATTCGATGCGCCGGGTCTCGGGAATGCGCTTGATGTCGACGATCACCCGGGGGCTGCGATCGCCCGAGCGGAGCTGCACGATCATGTCCGTCCCGCCGGCCAGGATCTGGGTCCGAACGGACGCCTGCATGCGATCCGCCAGCAGCGCCACGGCAGCATCGAGCGAATCCGGGGCTTCGTAGGCAAAAGCTTCCATGGTGACTCCTGCAGATTTTCGAGCACGCATGTATAGCATGCTGCCGAGCCGCGCTGCACCCGCCCGAGTCCTTAGGCGTCGGCGTCCACCGGCCAGTCGGCATCCTCGGAATCGGCACGAGCGGCCGTGTACACTTCGCACCCTGCGCCGACCACCGCTGCGCATCGGCAATCCGCGAGCCTGACGCCG
>SKUB01000200.1 GCA_007122315.1 Pseudomonadales bacterium
GCATTCCTTTCTGCCGCTCCAACACCTTCTATGCCGACGAGACCAACCTCGACATGCTCAGCGCCGCCATCCAGGGCGTCGTCGATCGCTTCGAGCTCAAGGGCCGTCGGCTCGACAAGGTCATCGCGGGGGCGGTGACCGTGCATTCCAAGGACTGGAACCTGGCACGGGAGGCCGTCCTCAGCACCGAGTTGTCACCGCTGACGCCCGGAGTGACCCTGCAGCAGGCCTGCGGCACGAGCCTGCAGGCGGCCCTGCTGGCAGGCGCAGAGATCGCCAGCGGCCAGATCGACTGCGCCATCGTCGCCGGCACGGACACCACCAGCGATCCGCCGGTAGTGTTCAAGCGGCGCTTCGCGCAGCGCCTGGTGCGCATGACCCAGGCTCGCGGGCTGCGGCAGCGCCTCGCTGCCCTGAAGGGTTTCCGCTTCGGCGAACTCACCCCACAGGCGCCGCAGAACGCCGAACCCCGTACCGGGCTCTCCATGGGGGAGCACTGCGAACGCATGGCCAGGGAGTGGCGCATCGGCCGCGGGGAGCAGGACGCGTGGGCCCTGGCCAGCCATCAGGGTGCCAGCAAAGCCTGGGACTCGGGTTTTTTCGATGATCTGGTGACATCTTACGCCGGCGTCCTGCGCGACAACGTCATTCGCGCCGACTCGAGCCTCGAGCAACTCGCCAAGCTCAAGCCCAGCTTCGATCGCTCCGGCGACGGCACGCTCACCGCGGGCAACTCCAGCAGCCTGACCGACGGTGCCGCCGCCGTGCTGATGACCTCAGAGCGCTACGCCCGGGAACACGACCTGCCCGTCGCTGCCTGGCTCACCGGCGGACGCACGGCCGCAGTGGATTTCGTCGCTGGCGACGAGGGCCTGCTGATGGCGCCCACGGTGGCCGTAGCGGAGCTCCTGCAGCGGTCGGGGCACAGGCTGCAGGACTTCGATTGCTATGAGCTGCACGAGGCTTTCGCCGCCCAGGTGCTCTGCACCCTGGCTGCGTGGGAGTCACCCGAGTACTGCCGCGACCGCCTCGGCCTCGACGGTGCTTTGGGCAGCATCCAGCGTGATCGCATCAACCCCCACGGCAGTTCGCTCGCCATAGGTCATCCATTCGCGGCGACCGGTGCGCGCATCCTCGGCACCCTCGCGGAGTCGTTGGCACAGAAGGGCTCAGGGCGGGGCCTCATCTCCATCTGCACGGCCGGCGGCATGGGCGTCGCGGCCATGCTCGAGCGCTGAGCAGGCCGTGATCGACACCGCGCTGTGTGATCGCTCCGCAGTGGAACTGCGCAACCTCATCGGCTCAGGGGCGATCTCGCCCGTGGAACTTCTCGACGCCTGCATCGCGCGCATCGAGGCATTGAATCCCGCGGTCAACGCTATCGTCGCCATGGACATCGACGGCGCGCGCGAGCAGGCGCGGCGAGCGGAACGTGCCGTTGCTCAAGGCGGGACGCTCGGCCTTCTCCACGGCCTGCCGGTGGGCATCAAAGACCTCGCAGATACGGCCGGACTGACGACCACCTATGGCTCGCCGCTGTTCGCCGGGCATGTGCCGGAGACAGACGAGCGGGTGGTGGCTGCGGTTCGCGCCGCGGGTGCGATCATTCTCGCCAAGACCAACACGCCCGAATTCGGCGCCGGTGCCAACACCCGCAATCCGGTCTATGGCGCCACTGGCAACCCATTCGATCCGTCCCTGACCTGTGGCGGGTCCTCCGGCGGTTCTGCCGTGGCGCTGGCCTGCGGCATGCTGCCCCTGGCCACCGGTTCCGACAACGGTGGCTCACTGCGCATTCCGGCAGGGTATTGCGGTGTCACCGGCTTCCGGCCCTCGCCCGGCATGGTGCCGTCGGACAAGCGTCCGCTGGGCTTCAGCCCGCTGGCCGTAGAGGGTCCAATGGCCCGCAGCGTCGCCGATGCCTGCCTGCTGCTGGCAGCCCAGAGCGGTTTCGACTCCTGCGATCCCTTCTCCACCCCCATGGATGCAGGCACGCTGCAGACGCCGGAGCCCTTGGATCTCGGTACCCTGCGGGTGGCGTTCAGCACGGATCTGGGCTTCGCTCCGGTGGCGCAGGAGATTCGCGACTGTTTTCAGGACCGCATACGGCACATTCGCAGTGCGTTCGACAGCTGCACCGAGGCCACACCCGAACTCGGCGACATGCACCGCACCTACGCGGTGCTGCGCGCCGAGGGATTCCTCGACCGGCTGCTCGATCTCTACGAACGCAACCCGGACGGACTCGGAGAGGTGGTGCGCGCCAACATCGAGGACGCGCTGGCCCTGAGCCTTACTGATCACGCGCGCGCCCATGCGGAACAGACCCGCGCCTACCGGCGCACCCAGACGTTCTTCCGCGACTTCGATCTGCTGATCACCCCCGTGACGCCGGTCTCACCGTTTCCCTGGACCAGCGTCTACGTGAACAGCATCGACGGCGAAACGCTGGGCTCCTACTTCCACTGGCTCGCGCTGACCTACGGCATTTCCGCCACCGGCCATCCGGCCTGCTGCATCCCCTGCGGCGTCGACCCTCATGGCATGCCGTTCGGGATTCAGATCGTCGGCCCCCACAAGGGTGATCGCTTCACCCTCGCTGCCGCCCACGCACTCGAGCAGTTCTTCGCTGCCAATCCGGTGCTGGCGCGCGCGCAACCCGATCGCACGCGCCTCGAAGGCGTGCGCAACGATTTCCGGACCTGAGAGCTCACATGCTGAAACTCGCCAAACCCGCCCTGGACGTGGGGCTGTTCACGAATCAGCGCGACGCGATGCTGCACTACTGGCAGCAGCAGGTCGGGCTGACCTGCACCGAGATGCTCCCCCTGGGCGGGGGTCTGCAACAGCACCGTCACGCCATCGGCGACTCGGTCCTGAAGCTCAATCACGCTCGCGAAACCCTTCCTGAGGCAGCGCCCGGGGGCATTCGCCGGCTGCTGATCGCGCGCGACGACGTTGCTACGCCCAAGGAACTCACCGATCCGGACGGCAACCGCGTCCTGCTGGTCCCCCGCGGCCACGAAGGCATCGAACAGCTGCAGGTGGAACTCACGGTCAGCGACCTCACGGCTCACCAGTCCTTCTACACAGATGCCCTTAGGTTGCCCGTGATCGATCCGGTGACGTTCGCCTGCGGCGTCTCCCGCATCCGGCTCGTCGAGGGCGAAGCCCGACGCGACCCCGTCCACGTGGCGCGCGGGTTCCGCTACCTCACGCTGCAGGTCTTCGACGTGGTGGGCACGCACCGGGCGATTCTCGACGCCGGCGGTCGCGAGGGTCGGCCGCCGGTACGTCTTGGCGAGGTGGCCTACATCTCCTTCGTCCGCGACCCCGACGGCAACTGGATCGAGATCTCCCAGCGTAAGTCCCTCACCGGTTCCCTCGCCTGACCCTCACAACTGGCCCACAATTGGGGTCGGACACAATTGGGGTCGGACCAATTCAAGTCATAGCCACAATTGGGGTCGGACCAATTCAAGTCATTGAATACAAAGGTTTTCCGCCACTTTCTTCGAGCTCCCACCCAGGGCGCAGCCTCTGGCAGGACTCGGCGCGCTGGGCAACGATCACTCAGAGCGCCGCCCGCCTCTGGGGCCACGGTAATTGCGAACCGCGAAGCCCCCTTCGATGTTCGCGATCTGGCGATGGCGAGCCGCCCGCCCCGATTGCCGCATGAACGCGTCGACAAACTCCTGTCCACCAACCGCTATGGCCTCGGACCAGAACCCTTCGCGTCGGCGGTGCAGGTCACGGTCGAGTGCCTCCTCAACCAAACGGTAGTGAACTTCGCGCAGCGCATTGGCATCACGGACGCCTACGAGCTCGCAGAGGCCCTCGGCGTCGATGATCGACCGCGTCTGCGCCAACCCTTGTACTTCCAAATATCCCGACGTTTCCCAGTCGCGCGGATGCTCGACCGCGCCCGCACGAATCATATTGAGATCGACATAGGTCAAGCAGCGCAGCAGATACGTTTCGTTGTCGACACAGGTTGCGTGATACCTGCCCTGCCAGAAGGCACCGTGGCGCCCCTCACGGGAGTTGAACTCCTGTGCGGTACGGCCCGCGATGAGACGCATACTTGCGGCGATCTCGCCGTGGCCACGATCACGAACGACCAGGTGTACGTGGTTGCTCGTGACGTTGTAGTTGAGTACGGACAGGTGGTAGCGGCGTTTGGATTCCGACAACCAGTGCTGCCAGCGGCGACGATCCACCACGTCGGCCAGTAGGAACTGCTGTTCGTGACAGCGCTCGGTGATATGCCAGACATGTCCAGGCAATAGGACTCGATGCGCGCGGGGCATGCCGTCACTCCAGGAACGGAACGGACGGCCATTGATTCAGACCTGTGGCTACATGTCTGGTGGAGGTCGCCCCGTCATTACGTACGCCTGGGCTGATCCCTACGGGCGTGTCTCATGGCCGCAGCTCGCGCAAGCTGGATACGCACGCGGAAGGCCCGCGCCCTGGAGTGAGCATTGCGATTCCTCAGGTCGCGCCGGACGAAAGTGAAGATAACTCTTTATTTTTCAGATAGTTGATCTGGTCCGACCCCAATGTTGCCCCAATGTTGCCATCGACGAACGGCGGCGCAACGGGATGTGGACGCCGACGCGCTGCCTCACTCGGCGGCCAGCCCTCTGGGTCGTTCGTCATCGAGGATGGAGACCCGCTCGCCGTAACGGGTGTGCGGAAAATAGTCCCAGACTGCATGGTGCTGCGTGCGGCGGTTGTCCCAGAACGTCAGGGTACCGGGTTCCCAGCGCACGCGGCAGTGCAGTCGCGGCGTGGAGGCGATGTAGTCATAAAGCATCTTCAACAGCGCATCGGACTCCCAGCGCGCCATGCCGACGATGTGCGAGGTGAAGCCGCTGTTCACGTACAGAACGCGCCGGCCCGTGTCGGGATGTACCGTGACGACAGGATGTTCGTTGCGCGGATAGCCCCCTTCCGGCGGGGTCGACTTGTAGCCGCCCACGTAAGGAATGGCGCCGTCGTGGACGGCGGTGAGTCCGTCGAGGAATCCCCGCAGCGGTTCGGACAACAGGTCGTAGGCCAGCGCCATGTTGGCGAACAGCGTATCGCCGCCCCCACAAGCCGGCGTCTCGGTGATGTAGAGCATGGACCCTAGTGGCGGAACGGCGTCGCAGGTGACGTCGGTGTGCCAGGCATTGCCCGCGGTGAACTTCGACTCCGCCGTGGTCTTCACGATCAGGATCTCCGGATCCTGGTCCCGGGCGTGATTCATGGGGTGCACGTGCAGGCGTCCGAAATGCCGGCCGAAAGCCTTGTGCGCCTCGCGATCAAGGTGCTGCTCGCGAAACACGAGCACGCCCCAGTCGGCAAACGCGCGGCGGAGATCCGCCAGCAAATCGCCCGCGAGGGCCCCGCTGAGATCTACGCCGCGAATCTCTGCACCGAGATGGGGCGTCAAGGGCGTTACCTCGAACGTGCCATAGGCCGTCGTGGGTCCCGTTGTGGATGGTTGCCTAAGCGCACTCGCTGTCATGATCGACCTCTCCCCTGAGATGAGACTGCAATCAGTGAATGACGCCCGCTGCACGCAGGGCCCCGGGATCGAGGCCCAGTTCGCGGACGATGTCGTCGCTGTGCTGTCCGAACAGCGGTGCGTGATCACCCAACCGCTGCGGCGTCGCTGACATGCGCGCAGCCGGACGCGGTTCGCGAACCCGACCGGCGACGGGATGCTCGCGCTCGACGAACACCTCGTTGTGCTGAACCTGGAGGCTGTCGGCGATCTCGTCGAGAGCGAGGATCGCCGACGCCGGGACGTCGTGCTCTTCGGCCCGGGCGAGAAACGCTTCGACGGTGGTCTCCAGAGCGTACTGACGCATGAGTCCGACCAGCTCGCCGAGATGCTGCATGCGGTCCGCAGTGGTTCTGAAGCGCGGATCCTCCCCCATCTCCGGGTGACCCAGTGCCGCGCACAAGCCCTTGAATTCGGCATCGGTGATCGCACCGGCGGACATGTAGCCGTCTGCGAGTTCGGTCACGGCGTAGTTGGCGCCGATGGTGGCCGCCCGCTGCACGTCCTCGTCGAGCAGCACCGCGTCCATGGCCGAATCCGGCCACATGAAGGCGATGGCGGCATCGAGCATGGAGACGACGATGTGCTGGCCAGCGGCCTTGCCGGTAGCGCGCGCATACAGCGCCGCCGTGATCGCCTGAGCCACCGTGTAGGCCGTGGTCTTGTCGCAGACCAGCGTCCGGTACATGGACGGCACGCCGGTGGCCGGATCCGTCTGCACGGAGGCGAGCCCGGACGCCGCCTGGATCACGTTGTCGTAGACGCGCCGATGGCTCATGGGACCGTCGGGACCGTAGCCGGAGATCGAGGTGTAGATCAGGTTCGGATTGATCGCAGCCAGCGTCTCGTAGCCGAGACCGAGGCGCTCCATGGCGCCCGGGCGGAAGTTTTGGATGAGCACGTCGGCCTGCTCCACCAGACGCTTGAGCACGTCGACGCCTTCAGACTGCTTCAGGTCCAGCACCAGCGACCGCTTACCGCGATTGTTGTTGAGGAAAATGCCGGTGACACCGCCCTTGTTGCTGCCCAGGAAGCGCATGATGTCGCCGAGTCCGGGAGACTCCACCTTGATCACGTCGGCACCCTGATCCGCCAGCATCATGCCGGCCAGCGGTCCGGAGATCATCACCGAAAGATCCACGACCTTGATGCCGTCCAGCGGTCCGGTTCCATTCATGAACTGCCCTCCCGCAGAACACACACGCGACTTGTATCTGACGCAGCCGTTCCGGGCAAGAACGTACATCGCGACTGCGGCTTCGGCGCAGACCCCTGCAGTGGGAAAATCGAGCCGCGCTGGCGTATAACAGGAGCTGCAACAGGAACCGAATCGAACCTGGGGAGGGACGATCATGGCCAAGATTCCGCGCGATCCAGACAACGACTACAGCCAGGAGGCCGCGGCCAAACGGCGCGCGTTCATCGAAGAGCAGACCGGCACCAGGCTGGAGCACACCGGGCAGTACTCCTTCGATCCCGCCATCCTGCCGGGAAACATCGAGAACTTCAGCGGCGTGGTGCAGATGCCCATCGGCTTCGCCGGCCCGGTCCTGGTCAACGGCGAGCATGCCCAGGGGGAGTTCTACGTCCCCATGGCCACCACCGAAGGCACGCTGGTGGCCAGCTACAACCGCGGGATGCGGCTGACGCGGGAAGCCGGAGGCATCACCACCACCGTGGTGGACGACGCCATGCAGCGAGCGCCCGTGTTCATCTTTCCCAGCGCGCGGGAGGCGCGCGAGTTCGGAACCTGGATCAGCGAACACTTCAGTGAGATCAAGGCCGCCGCCGAGACCACCACCAGCAGCGGCAAACTGCGCAACATCGAACAGTATCCGGCCAGCCGCATGCTCTATCTGCGCTTCAACTACACCACCGGCGATGCTGCCGGCCAGAACATGGTCGGCAAAGCCACCCTGGCGGCCTGCCACTGGATATCGAAGAACTACAACCATCCCGAGTACTACCTCTCGGGCAACATGGACACCGACAAGAAGCACTCGCATCTGAACACCCTGCATACCCGGGGTAAGCGGGTGATCGCGGAGATCACGATCCCCGATGCGCTGCTGCGGGAGCGCATGCGCGTCTCCGCGGCGCAGATGTTCGCCACCCGCCGGGTCTCCCAGTTCGGCGCGCTGCTCGCCGGCGCCGTGTTCAACAGCGTGCATCCCGCCAACGGCATCGCCTCGATGTTCATCGCCACCGGCCAGGACGAGGCCAACGTCGCCGAGTCCCACGCTGCGTTGACCTACGCAGAAATCACGCCCAGCGGTGACTACTACTACTCCATCACGCTGCCGTCGCTGATCGTGGCCACCTATGGCGGCGGGACAGGCCTCGCGACCCAGCGGGAATGCCTCGAGGTTCTCGGCTGCTATGGCGCCGGCAAGGCGCGCAAGCTGGCCGAGATCGTCGCCGCGACAGTACTCTGCGGCGAAGTGTCACTGGGTGCTGCAGTGGTCGCCGAGGAATGGGTCAGCAGTCACGACACCTATGGCCGCAACCGCTGATCCGGTGATCAGACGATGGTGCCGCCGGACTTGCCCCAGTAGCGGTCCTTGAGCAGGCGCTTGTAGAGCTTGCCGGTGGGCAGACGCGGCATGGTGTCGATGAAGTCGACGCTGCGCGGCACCATGAAGTGGGCGAGGCGCTCGCGGGCAAAGCCGAGCAGCTCCCGCTCCAGATCCGGCCCGGGTTCGACACCCAGGGCCGGCTCCACCACGGCCTTCACCGCCTCACCGAAGTCCGGGTCGGGCACGCCGAACACGGCCACGTCCGCCACCTTCTCGTGCAGTACCAGCGCATCCTCCACTTCCTGTGGATAGATGTTCACGCCACCGGAAATGATCATGAACGCCTGCCGGTCAGTGAGGAACAGGTAGCCCGCTTCGTCCAGGTAGCCGACGTCACCCAGCGTCGACCAGTTCGGATGCAACGGGTGCTGGGACGAGCGCGTCTTGTCGGGCGCGTTGTGGTACTCGAACGTCACCATGTCCTGCTCGAAGTACACCAGTCCTGATTCGCCGACGGGCAGCTCGTTGCCTTCTTCATCGCAGATGTGGAGGACGCCGCGCGATGCACGGCCGACCGAGCCCGGACGTTCGAGCCACTCCTCACTGCTGATGTAGGTGGAACCGTTGCCCTCGGTACCGGCGTAGTACTCACCGAGGATGGGGCCCCACCACTCGATCATCTGCCGCTTCACCTCCACCGGGCACGGCGCCGCCGCATGGATCGCCACCTGATGGCTGCACAGATCGAAGCGGCTGCGTTCCGCTTCAGTGAGCTTCAGCATGCGCACGAACATGGTCGGCACCCACTGGCTGTGGGTGATGCGGTGGCGCTCGATGAGTTCCAGTGCTTCGAGCGCGTCGAACTTGCGCATCATCACCACGGTACTGCCGAGGGACTGGGCGCCCATGCAGTAGGCCAGCGGTGCTGCATGATACAGCGGTGCCGGGGACAGATAGATCGAATCCGGACCGAAACCGTAGCGCAGCCGGAACGCCTCCGCATTGCGCACGCCGTCGCGAATGCTGGCACCGCCGAGCGGCCGCTTGATGCCCTTCGGACGCCCAGTGGTACCGGAGGAGTACAGCATGAAGTCGCCCGCCGGCTCGCTCGCAAGGGGCTCCGCCGGCTCCAGGGCGATGCTTTCCTCGAAGGGCATGAAGCCATCGCGGACGCCATCGACCATCAGCCAGGCTTCCACGTCCGGACACAGGGGCGGGACCCGGCACGCCACATCGGCCAGCGCAGCGCTCGTGATCACCACCTTCGCCGCGCTGTCATTGACCACGTAGGCCACTTCCTCCGCAGTGAAGTAGCGGTTCACGCAGGTCAAATACAGACCCGAGCGCAGCGCCGCCCAACACACGGCGAAGAATTCCAGCTGGTTCTCCATGAACAGCGCCACGTGATCGCCAGGCACGAGCCCGCGACCGGCCAGCCAGCGCGCGATGCGATTGGAGCGGGCATCGAGTTGCGCCCAGGTGAGACTGTCGCCGGTGGCAGCGTCGATGGCCGCCGGTGCCTGTGGTTGGATACCCGCCCAATGTCCTGGATACATGACGCTCTCCCCTCCTCGTGGTCGCAGTACTGCTTCAGAACGTTGACAGCCCGGTCGCCTCCATGAAGCGATAGACAAGATAACGCCAGCGTCTGTGGTCGGCGTAGACCTCGTAATCGACACTGTGAATCCGATCGGGTTCGTTGTTCCAGCGCACCTCGAAGGCGGTGCGCGCGGCGTCCAGCGCAGGCACGGCGAACGTACCACGCAGATGGACATTGGTTTCCAGGTTGTAGTTGTCGAGGTTGCGCCGGGTGAGGTTCGCCGAGCCTGCCAGCAGATCCAC
>SKUB01000054.1 GCA_007122315.1 Pseudomonadales bacterium
CGCCCTCTGAATCCTCGGTCCGTCCGCGCTGGCGCGCGGCCTGGACGCTCCCACAGCCACGTCGATTCGCACAGCGATGTGCGCCTGAGCCCATACGGCGAGCAGCGGCGGCCGGGTTCTGTCTACAATGCGGCCCATGACCAGCGCCCAGACACCTCTCGCCATCCTCCAGGACACCTACGGCTTCGACGCCTTTCGCGGTGAACAGGCGGCCGTCATCGATGCGGCCATGGCCGGCCGCGACGCCCTGGTGCTCATGCCCACCGGCGCCGGCAAGTCCGTCTGCTATCAGATCCCCATGCTCGCCCGGACCGGCGTGGGCATCGTCATCTCACCGCTTATTGCCCTGATGCAGGATCAGGTGCATGCGCTGCGCGAACAGGGCGTGGCCGCAGACTTTCTCAACTCGTCGTTGCCGGCGGAGGAGCAGCGGGCCGTCGTCGACCGGCTGCGCAGCGGCCGCACGCAGCTGCTCTACATCGCGCCGGAGCGACTGCTGCAGCCCCGCACGCTGGACGAACTCGCCACGCTCACCATCGCGCTGATCGCCATCGACGAGGCCCACTGCGTCTCCCAGTGGGGCCATGACTTCCGTCAGGACTACCTCGGCCTGCATGTGCTCACCGAACACTTCCCCGGCGTCCCGCGCATGGCCCTCACCGCAACTGCGGACGCGCGCACCCGCGAGGAGATCGTCACCCGACTCGAGCTCAACGACCCTGCCCGCTTCGTCGCCAGCTTCGATCGGCCCAACATCCGCTACCGGGTGAGTCCCAAGCTCGACCCGAAGCGGCAGCTCGAACACTTCCTCAAGGGCCACGAACAGGAAGCCGGCATCGTCTACTGCATGAGCCGCAAGAAGGTGGAAGACACGGCCAGGTGGCTGTCCGAATCGGGCCACGTCGCCCTGCCCTACCACGCGGGACTGCCAGCCGACGTCCGCTCCGAACACCAGCAGCGCTTCCTGCGGGAGGACGCTGTGATCATGGTCGCCACCATCGCCTTCGGCATGGGCATCGACAAACCCGACGTCCGCTTCGTCGTCCATCTCGACCTGCCGAAGAGCATGGAGGCGTATTACCAGGAGACCGGACGTGCCGGGCGTGACGGCATGGCTGCCGAAACGCTGCTGCTGTTCGGGCTGCAGGACGTGGTGCGCCTGCGGCAGATGGTGGACGAATCCGAGTCCGGGGAGGAGCGCAAACGCGAAGAGCGGCGCAAGCTCGACGCGCTGCTCGGCTGGTGCGAAATCACCACCTGCCGCCGCCGCGCACTGCTGGCCTACTTCGGCGAGCAGCCGCAAGCGGACTGCGGCAACTGCGACATCTGCCTGCACCCCCCGGAGACCTTCGACGCCACGGTGGCAGCGCAGAAACTGCTGTCCTGCGTGTTCCGCACCGGCCAGCGCTTCGGCGCAGCCCACGTCATCGACGTGCTCCGCGGCAGTGCCACGGACAAGATCCGGCAGCACCACCACGAGGAACTGTCCACCTTCGGCATCGGTGACGAACTCGATGCCAAGGGCTGGCGTTCCGTGCTGCGCCAGCTGCTGGTGCAGGGCTATCTGGAAGCGGATGCCTCCCGCTTCGGCGCGCTGGTGCTGACGCCCCGGGCGAAGCCGCTGCTGCGTGGTGATGAGCAGCTGGTGCTGCGCCGCGACGCGGTCGCACCCAAATCAGCCAAGGCAAGCAGCAGCGGGAAACGGTCCGCGGGCAGCGTGGAGCACACGATATCCGCCGCGGAACAACCGCTGTGGGAGGCGCTGCGCAACTGCCGGCGGGAGCTCGCCGACGAAGCCGGCGTACCGCCGTACGTCATCTTCCACGACAGCACCCTGCTGGAGATGCTGCAACATCGGCCGGAGTCGCAGGCGGAAATGCTGGCACTCAACGGCGTCGGCCAGACCAAGCTCGAGCGCTTCGGCGATGCCTTCCTCGAAGTGCTCAAGGGTGCGCAGCACGAAGGTGCTGCGCCGTGAGCCGTCAGGTGGTCATCATCGGCGCCGGCGCCGCGGGCATTGCCGCAGCACGACGTCTGCTGGCCGAACGGGTCAACGTCCATGTCATGGAAGCCGAGGCCATTCCGGGTGGCCGCTGCATCACCGACACGACCAGCCTCGGCCATCCCTTCGACCGCGGCGGCTCCTGGATCCACTCGGCCGCCATCAACCCCATGGCGGAACTGGCCCGCCAGCAGGGCGCGGAGATCATCGAGGACGATCCCGGTGCCCTGCGCGCCGTGGTCCGCGGGCACGCCCGCCTGAACGACGACGAGTTCAAGGCCTACGTTTCAGCCTGGCGCGGTCTCGCCGACTCGCGCGCCCATGCAACCACCGCGACCATCGACCCGGCCATGGACACCTTCCTGCCCGGCGAACCGTGGGGCCCGTACATCCGTCATGTCGTGGCGCTTCTTTCCGGGGTGGACCCCGCAGTCTGCTCCGCCGAGGACTTCAGTCGCTTCGAACGTGCACCTGGTGAGTGGCTGCTGCCGGAGGGCCAAGGGAGCCTGCTCGCCGCTGCTGCGGACAGCCTGCCCATCGCGTTCGAGAATCCGGTGCACCGCATCGACTACGGCAGCGATCCGATCCAGGTACACACCCGTCGCGGGACGATCGAAGCCGCCGCGGTGATCGTCACGGTATCCACCGCCGTACTCGCCGCGGGTACGCTGGCCTTCGATCCGGGACTGCCTGCATCCCTGCGCGACGCCATCGACGGGCTGCCCCTGGGCCTGCTCAACAAGGTGGGCATCGCGGTGCGTGCAGACTCCCCGCTGGCGGCACCCGGCCCGGTACTGATGCATCACGCCTCGGCGGATGAAGCGGTCATGATCAGGCCCGGCTTCGCCAATCAGCCCGTGGTCTGCGGTTTGGTCGGCGGCAGCTTTGCGGATGCCCTCGAACGGCAGGGCCCGGGCGCCGCAACGGCGGCCTGCCTGGAGTCCCTGCGCGCAGTCTACGGCGGCGCGATCACCCGCGATCTCGGCCCCAGCGTGGAGACCACCTGGCGCAGTCATCCCTGGAGCCTCGGGGCCTACTCCGCCGCCCTGCCCGGCCACTCGGGCGCCCGTGACGTGCTCGCGGCAGGCCTGGACCAGCGGCTTCTGTTCGCCGGGGAGGCGACGGATCCGACGCTGTTTTCCAGCGTAGGTGGCGCCTGGCGCAGCGGGATTCGCGCCGCAGAGCAGTATCTCGCAGCCAGTGGCCAGCGGAGCATCCCGGCGTGAAACGACACTACTGGCTGATGAAGTCGGAACCGGACGTGTTCGGCTACGAGCATCTGGTGGCCGCACCCGGACAATCCGAGCTGTGGGATGGCGTGCGCAACTATCAGGCGCGCAATCTGATGCGGGAAATGAAGGTGGGGGACCGGGCGCTGTTCTACCACTCCAGCACGCGTCCGCCCCATGTGTTCGGCGTCATGGAGATCGTGCGCGAAGCGGTACCGGATCCGACCCAGTTCGATCCCGAATCCTCGCACTACGATCCCGGTTCCGATCCCGACGATCCGCGCTGGTGGGCCGTGACCGTGCGCGCGTTGGCGCCCCTGAAGAAGATCGTCAGTCTCGATGACCTCAAGGCGAATCCGAAACTCGCCGACATGCGCATCGTGCAGCGCAACCAGCGCCTGTCGATCCAGCCCGCAACCCGCGCCGAGTTCGACGAAGTCATCCGCATGGGCGGCGGCCTCGCCAAGCCCTGAGCGCCAAGCCAATCGCCACGCCCGCTGTGCGGACGTGTGCTCCCACTGACCCTTCCTAAAATCTTGCGCAAAACCGGTGGGAGCTGACGTCGGCCCCAGGCCGGCGTCGCGATCGCGCACTGCCCGCAGATTCGGGCGTGACGCAGATCGCCACGCCCGCTGTGCGGACGTGTGCTCCCACTGACCCTTCCTACAATCTTGCGCTGAACCAGTGGGAGCTGACGTCGGCCCCAGGCCGGCGTCGCGATCGAGGACTGCCCGCAGATTCGGGCGTGACGCAGATCGCCACGCCCGCTGTGCGGACGTGTGCTCCCACCGACTTCTCGCGAAGATCGAGCATTGTGCGTTGCGAGGAGAGCGGATGGTGTTTCGCGAGCGGGTCAGCGCTGGACCTGGTTGCGGGCGCGGTCGGAGAATGCCTTCGCGGCCGCCTCGTCCTTCTCCAGGTTCGGGACCGCCACCGGCACCTCCACGCCCCGCTGGGCCGCAGGCCGCTCACGGATCGCGTCCCGCCAGCGCTTCAGGTGCACCAGATCACCCGCCTCCACGCCGGACCACTTGTACGTCCGCACCCAGCACCAGTTCGCGATGTCCGCAATGGAGTAGTCCCCCGCCAGCCACTCGTTGTCTGCAAGCTGCCCATCGAGCACCTCGAACAGCCGCCGGCATTCGTTCTGATAGCGGGAGATGGCCGCCGGAATCTTCTCCGGAAAATAGCGATAAAACACGTTCGCCTGCCCCATCATCGGGCCGATCCCGCCCATCTGGAACATCAGCCACTGGATCACCCGCGAACGCCCCTTGGTATCCGTGGGCAGCAGCCGTCCCGCGCGCTCCGCGAGGTAGATCATGATGGCGCCGGACTCGAACACGGCGAAGTCGTCGTTGTCCCGATCGACGATGGTGGGAATGCGCCCGTTGGGATTCAGCCGCAGGTACTCCGGTTGCTTCTGCTCCTCGGCCGACAGGTTCACGGCGTGCACCGTGTAAGGCAGCGCCAGCTCCTCCAGGGTCACGGACGCCTTCCAACCATTGGGCGTCGAAGCGGTGTAAAGGTCGATCATGCTCATGGCCCTCAAAACCGTGTGGTCATCGCGGATGGCATGGCAGCACCTGCCCCGCCCAGCCCATCATCGCTGCCCGGCGCCAGCAGGGCCAGCTTGCCCTCCCGGGGCCCCAGGCTGTAGTTTCCCGCCATGCCCAGCGAGCCGGACCTCCGAGCCATGAGCGCACGCGACCCGAATGCCCCCGTTCCCCACATCATCCTGACAGGGGATGCCACTGCGCGCGGCCTGGCCCACGGCCGCGCCCGGCGCCGCGACATCGAGCAGGCCATCAGGATCTACGCCGAAGTCTTCGCGCTGCCGGAAGACGAGGTCCAGCGCGCAGCGGCTCATTTCGTGGAAGTCACCCGCGCCTTCGCACCCGAACTCGTCACCGAGATGGACGCCATCGCCGATGGCGCCGGCGTCCCGCGGCATTGGATTCACGCCCTCAACGCGCGCAGCGAACTGGTGGCCCGGACCCAGCTTCACGCCAATGAGTGCACCGCGGTATTCCTGGCCGAGCACGGGCTCCTCGGTCAAACCTGGGACTGGCTCGAGACCCTCGAGCCACTCATCGCAGTGCTCGACATTCAGTATGACGACGGCCACCGCGTCCTGACCCTGAGCGAGCCCGGCATCGTGGCCAAGATCGGCCTGTCCAGCGCCGGCCTCGGCGTCTGCCTCAATTTCCTGCGCTCCCCAGAACCCGTCGACGGCGTACCCGTCCACGTCCTGCTGCGCGCCCTGCTGGATCTGCGCGACCCGCAAGGCATGGACGACCTGCTCGAACGCGCCGGCGCTGGACGCTCGGCCCACGTGCTGGTCGGCAGCGCCACCGGCGAGGGTGTCGGCCTGGAGTTCACGGGGCGCACCTGTCATCGCCTCGCGCCGGAGAACGGCTTCATCGCCCACACCAACCATTTCCTCCGCGAGGACTTCGACGCCGGCCCCAATGCGCCCAACTCCCACGCCCGCCTGGAGCAGGCGCGCGTGCTGGCCGGACGCTCGAACCGCGACTGGAGCGCCCTGCACGCCATCCTGGCCGACTGCACCGACCCCGAGGACCCCATCAGCGTGGCCTACCGGGAGATGCCCGGCTGGGATTTCGGGCGCATGGGCACCGTCTGCGCACTCGCCATGGACCTCCGCTCAGGCATTATGGAGGTCCGGCGCGGACCGGACCCGACAACCGCCTGGCAGCTGTTCGATCTGCAGGACAACCGTCCGAAGCTCGCCGCCGGCGACAGCTTCGGTACAGCTTGAGACATGCATCATTGGCAGCGGGCAAGGTAAACTGATCGCAGTGACATAGGAGATACAGATGGAACGCAAGCTCAGTCGGCGCTCACTTTTGCGCGGCGCCGCCACCGCGGCAGCACTCATCCCCGTGGTTCACCTTGGTGTTCGTCCGGCGCTGGCAGACAACCGCGTCAGCGAAGACGAACCGATGTCCAAGGCGCTCAAGTACGTTCATGACATCGACGCCCATCCGGACATCCCGCGTCCGGACAAGGCCGGCGTCGCTGGCGCAGATCAGTACTGCCACAACTGCGCGCTGTACGTAGGCGAGGACGACTGGGGCCCCTGCTCCATCTTCCAGAACCGCCTCGTCGCCGCAGAGGGCTGGTGCACCGCCTGGGTACCCCGGAGCTGATATACGCTCCCGCCTGAACGAAAAAGGGTGCCTTTCGGCACCCTTTTTCTTTTCATTCGCCAACAGTCGGCATCCAACTGTGCATCCCTCATGAGTGGTTGCAATCCGAAGGATGCGCAGCTAGCGGGCCATGCGCACTAGACGCCCAAGTGTTCCGTGATGAACGCCCTGATAGAAGCGTAATCCCTATGCATCACTTCGGTGAATTCGAAGGCGCGCTCCAGCGCGGGCGCGAGCTCCTCTGGTCGCTCGATGTACTCATGCACCAATCGATTCCGCAGCCCCCGCATCTGTAGCCATAACTCGGCAGATCGAACGAGCTCCAGACGCTCGAGTCGCATCAGATTGTCGATCGCCGCTCCCGAACGTTCCCCGGCTGCCGAGAGCACGGCGGGAATGAGCTTGTCGACGATCGTATCCTGCATCCGCCCGAACTTGGCGCCAAACGATTCCAGGCGATCAACACCAAGATCGTCGGTCAAGAGCTGCTTTACACGCTGTGCATCAACACGGCCGTCATCACCGAACAAACGCCAGCGAACAGCCATGAGATGCTCGTCCTCCCGGTCCACCAATTGCAGGAGCCGCCCAAGCCGGGCGCGAATCTCCGTGTCCATCACAGAGTTGTTCCGGTGCGTCGCGCGTGCTCGTCGATTTCGCGCGCAGGCGCACCCGCAGCCTGGACGATGATGTCGATGCGGCGGTCACCCAAACGCCGCTGCAGCCGGGCCTGAAGTCGGAGTTCTCGGTCGAGGAGTTCACGAGGCGAACCCTCCGCTTCCACATGAAGGTCGATATCCCCGCCCTTCATCGCGTCATTCAAACGGGAACCGAACAGCCGTACGAGGGCGTAAGGGCCAAATACGGCCCTCACTTCCTCCTGGATGATCCGCTTCTGATCTTCGGTCAGTCGCACGTTCTGCTGCCTGATTGACGCAACCCTGTCTCCATTCTAGCCCGCAACGTGAACGGTCGACACGGCCCCACTGGCCAGCGGCCGAACAGACAGAGCATCCCCCGCGAGTCCCAGCAGGACCCCAAGGGCGCAGAATCAGAGCAGGAACTGGATCATGATGCCGGCGGCGATGGCGGAGCCGATGACGCCGGCCACGTTCGGCCCCATGGCGTGCATGAGCAGGAAATTCTGCGGGTTCGCCTCGAGCCCCACCTTGTTCACCACCCGCGCCGCCATGGGCACCGCCGAAACCCCCGCAGCCCCGATCAGCGGATTGATGGGCTCTTTAGTGATCAGGTTCAGAAGCTTGCCCATGATCACGCCGGATGCAGTGCCGAACGCGAACGCGACCATGCCGAGGGCGAGAATGCCGAGCGTACTCGGAACGAGGAACAGCTCCGCCTGCAGGCGCGAACCCACCGCCAGGCCGAGGAAGATGGTGACGATGTTGATCAGCGCGTTCTGAGCGGTGTCGGACAGGCGGTCGACCACGCCGCTCTCACGCATCAGGTTGCCCAGCGCGAACATGCCGAGCAGCGGCACCGCAGCCGGCAGCGCCATGGCCACCATGGTGAGAAGCACAATCGGAAACAGGATCTTCTCGGTCTTCGACACAGGGCGCAGCTGCACCATGCGGATCTGCCGTTCCTTCCGCGTCGTGAGCAGCCGCATGATGGGCGGCTGCACCAGCGGCACCAGCGCCATGTAGGAGTAGGCGGCAACCGCGATGGCGCCCAATAAATGCGGGGCAAGCAGCCCCGAGACGTAGATCGCCGTCGGCCCGTCGGCCCCGCCGATGATGCCGATGGCCGCTGCCTCGGCGAGGGTGAAGTCCATCAGCCCGAAGTCGGTCAACACCAGCGCGCCGATCACCGTGGCGAAAATCCCGAACTGGGCCGCCGCCCCAAGAAACAGCGTCTTCGGATTGGCGAGCAGCGGACCGAAGTCGGTCATGGCACCCACGCCGAGGAAGATCAGCAGCGGCATGATCCCCGTGCCGATGCCGAGGGTGTAGAACGCATGCAGCATGCCGCCGGCCTCGGTGAGGCCGGTTCCCGGAATGTTCGCGAGGATGCCGCCGAAGCCGATGGGCAGAAGCAGCAGCGGCTCGAACTTGCGGACGATGGCGAGATAGAGCAGCAGCAGGCCGATGCCGATCATCGCCAGCTCACCGAGTGTGATCTGGTACAGCCCGGACGATTCCCAGAGTTCGATCCAGCTATCGATCACGAACGGACTCCCCGGCACACCCGCCGTGTGCGCGTCGTACTACGTCACCGACCGCCTCGTCCGCGTCCAAATCCGACTCCCTGATCCCGTTATGGTGCCATTTGTGTCCGCGCTTCCGCGGAAGCGTGTTGCAACGACCTTGCGCGCGCGCCGCGCGTCAGTGGGAGCGTACGTCCGCGCAGCGGGCGTAGCGATCCGCGTCTCGCCAGCATCCGGCCGCAGTCCTCCGTCGCGACGCCGCCCTGCGGGCGACATCAGCTCCCACCGCGCCTCGCCATCCATCCCGTCCCGCGATGCTCACGGCCATGCGTGCCTCCGCCTCACTGACTCAACGCTTCCGCGGAAGCGCGGCGTTCAGACGATGGTCAGCAGCGTATCGCCCACCGCGACCGCATCGCCCTCTTTGACCTTGAGTTCGCCCACCTTGCCGGCCTTCGGCGCGCTCACCTCGGTCTCCATCTTCATGGCCTCGAGGATGATCACCACCTCGCCCTCTTCCACGTCCTGCCCGGGCGACACCAGCACCTTGAAGATGTTGCCCGACAGACCCGCCGCAACGACCTCGCCGTCCGCACCGCTGTCCTTCGCCGCCGCCGGCTGCTCCTGCTTCGACTCGACGCTGCTGATCTCGCCGCCCTCGGCCACTTCCACCGTGTACGCCTTGCCGTTCACCTTCACCGTGTACAGCGCAGGCTCGGTGCGCTCCGCAGGCAGGTTCGCAGCCGACTTCGCCTCGGCCGGCGGCTTCGCAGCCTCCTTTCCGGGTGCCGGTTCGAAGGCATCCGGGTTGTCCCGATTCTCGAGAAACTTCAACCCCACCTGAGGGAACAGCGCGTAGGTCAGCACATCGTCGATGACCGCATCCGCGAGCCTGATCTTCTTCTCCTTCGCGAGCTTCTCGAGTTCCTTCGTGAGCTTTTCCATCTCCGGCTCGATGAGATCCGCCGGCCGGCAGGTCACCGGCTCGTCGCCATCGAGCGCACGCTTCTGCAACGCCTCGTCCACCGGCGCCGGCGTCGCGCCGTACTCACCGCGCAGGACCCCCGCCGCCTCCTTGCTGATGCTCTTGTAGCGCTCGCCCATGAGCACGTTCATCACCGCCTGGGTGCCGACGATCTGCGAGGTGGGTGTCACCAGCGGGATGAAGCCGAGCTCCTCGCGGACTTTCGGGATCTCCTCGAGCACCGCATCGAACTTGTCCGCGGCGTTCTGCTCTTTGAGCTGGCTTTCGAGGTTCGTGAGCATGCCGCCTGGAACCTGCGCCACCAGGATGCGCGAGTCCACGC
>SKUB01000120.1 GCA_007122315.1 Pseudomonadales bacterium
GGGTCGTGATGGCGAGCCGATACAGGTCGCGGCGACCGGCCGCATCCGTGTTGGCCAGGGCCGTACCGAGCAGGTGGTCGCCGAGGTCCTCGAGCAGCATGAAGCCCTGCTGTGGGTCGGCAGCGTGCACCTCGGGTGCGTGCAGGCCGTGCTTGCGGAGCCAGGGTGCGAGGGCGAGGAACGCGGCGTTGTTTTCCGTTTGCGGCGGCGCGTCCATCAGCACCAGCGCGCCTGCATCCGTGTGGATGCGGGTGAACCTGCGCGTACTCGCTTCGGCAGTGAGCGCAACGGGCGCAGCGATCTGCCGCCGCTTCATGGCGGCGAGGGTAGTCACAAGCCAGGCCTCGCGCGCCGCCGCGCGTTGCGCTGCCTCCATGGTGTACTCCGTCGGGTTCGTCAGCCTGCGGTTGCGGATGATAGCACCGGCTGTGGAGCCGAAACTGAGCCTGCCGGGTCCGCGTGTCCCTCCTCCCTAGGCCCCCGCGCGTCCCTGCCGTATCATGCCCGCTGACATGGCTCGACCGCCCGTATGATGGTGGGCTCGCTGGGGCGAACCCGCGGGTCCGGTCTGCCCCTGCCACCTTGGTCCAGGATTCCAGATGGTGTTGTTTTCGCTTTCCCCGCGCCTGATCCCAGTGGTCCCGGTACTGTTGTCCGCGCTCCTGCTGCTGCCGGCGGAGGAGGCGCGCGCCGCTTCCCAGTGGCAATGCCGGGCCGGACCGGATGGCGAATGGCAGTGTGACCCGGCTGAGCTCGACTCCGGTCCTTACGAGCGTGACCCGGTCGCGCCCATCTATCGGCGCCCTCAGACCACCACGACGGAACGCACTGAAGAACCGCAGCGAAGGGTGTTCGGGCAGACGGTCCGGCAGGCCGAGCTGACCTGGGTCCCGCGCCAGGCGCTGCCGCCAGCGACCCGCGAGACCATTCCCGAGTGGTGCGGCGGTGCCTATCAGGAACAGCTGCTGGTGGAAGCGGAGCTTGGCGCCGATCTCGATCCGAACCGCGTGAACCTCAGTGCCCGCGAGGTGGACTACGTGATGGGCGAGTCGGGCTCGCTGGACGGTCGCGTCCAGGCGCGTCAGGGGCAGCGTCGGGCCACGGCCCGCTCCGCCTACTTCGAGGAGGTCAACCAGACGTTCGTGCTCGAGGGTGATGTTCGCATGCAGGAGCCGGGGGCGCTGCTTCTCGGGCGGCGTGCCAGCGTCAATCTGCTCGATGGTGATGCCGACATCGACAATGCGCGCTTCGTCTTCTACGAGGGCAGTTACCGCGGGTCCGCCGACAAGCTCGAGCGCAAGGACGGCGTCATCCGGGTCGAGAATGCCCGCTTCACCCGCTGCGCGCCGGGCGACGATTCCTGGCAGGTGATCGCCGGCCGGGTCGAGATTCCGGAGGACGGCAAGGTGGCCCGGGCGCGCAATGCGCGGCTGAACGTGGGCCGGGTACCGGTATTCTGGACCCCCTACCTGCAGTTTCCGCTGACCAGCGAGCGCCAGAGCGGGTTCCTTATGCCGTCGGTCGGCTTTTCCTCGGAGAGTGGCCTCGATCTGGCCATGCCCTACTATCTGAACCTGGCGCCGAATTACGACGCTACGGTGACCCCACGCATCCTCACCGATCGTGGCTTCGTGGCCGAGGCCGAGTTCCGGCACATGACCCGCAGCATGGTCAATGTCCTCGGCGGCGCCTACATGCCCGAAGACGACAACTATGACGGGCGCTTCTCCTTCGGTGAGTTCCGCGAGCGCGTCGAGGGTGGGCTGGAGCCACCGGGGACCTTCGACGCCAGTGAGCGCTGGCTGGTGCAGTTCCGCCACTCCGGGTCCTGGTTCGACGGCTTCACCACGGACGTGGATTTTGCCGAGGTCAGCGACAACGACTACTTCCGGGATCTCGGCACTGATCTGACGGTCAATGCCCGCTCCGAACTCGACCGCTCTGCGCGCATGCGCCTGCGCCGCGGCAGCTTCCAGGCGCAGCTTTGGGCCCAGGACCTGCAGGTTCTGGAGCCGGGCGAGCCGGACGCCTACCGGCGCCTGCCTCAGTTCGACATGAGCTGGTTTACCCGCCCCGGTGATTTCCCGCTGGTGGCAGGCGTGGAGGCCCAGTACGCCCGTTTCGACCGCAGTGATGACGACGTCCTCGGCTTCGATGCCATCACCGGGGATCGTGCGCACGTGGTGCCGCGTCTGCGTCTGCCCATCGAGCGGGGCTGGGGCTGGTTCATCGCCGACGCCGCCTACCACTACACCCGCTACGACCTGAGCGACACGCCGGACGGCTTCGACGACTCGCCGACACGCTCGCTGCCGGCCGCCAGCGTCGATCTCGGTCTGCGCTTCGAACGTGACACCCTGCTCGGCGGCACACCGCTGCTGCAGACGCTGGAGCCGCGGCTGTACTACCTCTACGTGGACGAGGAAGACCAGAGCGAGCTGCCGCTGTTCGACACCACCGAGTTCACGTTCGGCAGCACACAGCTGTTCCGCGAGAACCGTTTTGCCGGGGTCGATCGCATCAACGATGCCAATCAGCTCACCGCGGCGCTCACCTCGCGCATGATCTCCCGCGCGGACGGCGAGGAACTCCTGCAGGCCACAGTGGGTCGAATACTCTACTTCGACGATCGTGACGTCAGCCTCAGTGGACGTCCGGAGGACGTGCAGACGTCCAGCAGTTCTGGCTGGGTCACGGAACTGGCCATGCGCGTCGGGGCCGGCATGGATGCACGGGCTCTGTGGGTGTGGAACGTACCGAACAGCGAGCAGCGGCAGCGCAGCTTCCAGCTGCGCTACCGTCCGGACGCGCGCCGGGTGTTCAGCTTCGGCTATCGCAAGCGGGGTGACGACATCACCCAGCTCGATGCCGGCATCGTCTGGCCGCTGTCCACCCAGGTGTCCATGCTGGGCCGGTACTTCTACGATCTGGAGGAAAGCCAGGTGATCGAATCGTTCGGTGGCCTGCAGTACGATGATTGTTGCTGGCGCGTCCGCCTGGTGGGTCGGCAATTCCGTCGACCCTCTCGCGGCCTCCAGCCCACTGACACCGAGACGGGCATCTTCGTGGAAGTGGTGATGAAAGGCCTGGCCGGATTCGACGGCGGCCTGAACTCGATTCTCGAACAGGGTATTCGTGGCTACCGGGAGCATCCTCTCAATGACATCTGACGCTTTCCAACGCATGGTGAAGCGCCTGCTGGTCCTGCCGCTGCTGCTGGGAACGTCCGCGTTGGCGTTCCAGGAACTCGACCGGGTCGTGGCCATCGTCGACGACGACGTGGTGCTCGTCTCCGAGCTGGTGGAGCGCATGAATTACATCGAGCAGCAGTTCCAGGCCAACAACGCTCAGCTGCCGCCGCGCGACGTGCTGGCCAGCCAGGTGCTCGAACGCCTGATCCTCGACAGCATTCAGCTGCAGATGGGCCGCCGCGCCGGCGTGCGCATCTCCGATGAGGAATTGACCCGGGCCGTGCAGAGCATTGCCCAGCAGGCTGGCCTCAACCTGGATCAGTTTCAGCAGGCGCTGGCCCAGGACGGCATGAATTATCGCGACTTCCGGGAGCAGATCCGGCGCGAGATGATCGTCGGCCGGGTGCAGCAGAACCGGGTCAGCGACCGTATCTACATCTCGCCCCAGGAGCTGCAGAACTTCCTCGAGTCTCCGGTGGGTCGTGCCGCCACTTCGGACGATTACCGGGTGGGCCACATTCTTCTCGCCGTGTCCGATGACGCGTCTCCGGCCGCGGCCCGTGCCGCCGAGGAACGGGCCAACGAGATCGTGCGTGAACTGCGCCAGGGTGCTGATTTCGCCCAGATGGCCGCCGCCCACTCCGCCGATCAGCGGGCGCTCGAAGGCGGTGATCTCGGCTGGCGCAAGGCAGGCCAGATCCCGAGTCTGTTCGCAGAACAGGTGCTGCAGGCCAGAGCCGGTGACGTGCTCGATCCCATCCGCAGCGCATCCGGTTTCCACATCGTCAAGGTCACCGACAAGCGCGGTGCCGGCAATACCGTGGTGGATCAGACGCGCGCCCGCCACATTCTCATTCAGCCCTCCGAGATTCGCAGCGAAGTGGAAGCCGAGAATCTGATCCGCGAGATCCATTCCCGGATCCAGGACGGTGTCTCCTTCGATCAGCTGGCCCGGGATTATTCCGATGACCCCGGCAGTGCATTGGCGGGCGGTGATCTCGGCTGGATCATGAGCGGCCAGATGGTGCCTGCCTTCGAGCAGACCATGGGCAACACCGCCACCGGTCGTATCTCCGAGCCGTTCCGCAGCCAGTTCGGGTGGCACATCCTCGAGGTCACGGACCGCCGTGCCCAGGACATGAGCACCGAATTCCGCGAGCAGCAGGCCATGCGGATCCTGCGCGAACGTCGCTTCGACGAGGCGCTCGAGGCCTGGCTGCAGGAGATCCGCGACGAGGCTTACGTCGAGGTGCGGATCTGACCCGGGCGGGCCTCCGGGTCGACCTTCGATGACGCGCCTCGCCATCACCCCTGGCGAGCCGGCAGGCATTGGCCCGGATCTGGTGCTTGCCCTGGCAGACCGGGCCCGCAGCAGCCAGTGGGTGGTGGTCGCAGACCCCAAGATGCTGACGGAGCGGGCGCGCTGGCTCGAACTCGACGTCACTCTGATCCCGTTCGATCCCGAAGACGAGTCGGCCGACGAACCGGGCACGCTGCGGGTCATGCCCATCGCCACCGCCCGGCCGGTCCGAACCGGGATTCTCGACTCGGGCAATGCCCGTTACGTCCTGTCCACCCTGGAACAAGCCGTTGACGGCTGCATGAACGGGACCTTCGACGGCCTTGTCACCGGGCCCGTGCACAAGGGCATCATCAATGACTCCGGCGTGCCGTTTTCCGGGCACACGGAACTGCTCGCCGAACGTACCGGGACCAGCGTCGTGCTGATGGTGCTGGCAGCTGATGACCTGCGGGTCGCGCTGGTGACGACCCATGTGCCGCTGTCCGCTGTGCCCGCCCTGATCACGGAGGCGCGGGTGGACCGGGCCCTGGCCATGTTCCGCGGCGGCCTCATGACCCACTTCGGCATCGAGTCGCCGCGCATTCTGGTGACGGGACTCAATCCCCATGCGGGGGAGGGCGGCCACCTCGGGCGCGAAGAGCTCGAAGTCATCGAGCCGGCCTGTGCCGACGCCCGGGATCGGGGCTGGGACATCATCGGTCCGCTGCCGGCGGACACCCTGTTCACGCCTGCTGTACTCGCAGGCGCAGATGGCGTCCTCGCCATGTACCATGACCAGGGCCTGCCAGTGCTCAAGCACGTGGGCTTCGGACGCGCGGTGAACATCACCTTCGGGCTGCCCATCGTGCGCACGTCGGTGGATCACGGGACGGCCCTGGATCTCGCCGGGACGGGCGCGGCGGACAGTGGCAGCCTCGCGGCGGCGCTGGCTACCGCCGAAGCCATGATCGAACGCCGTGACGCCCGCCGGGCGCGGTGATTCAGTGCGACATGCAGGTTAGGGACGAGTCGCTCGGCAGTACTCGAGGAGAGTCGCGATGAGAGCAACAGTCCGTGGACGTGCCCCGCAGTTTGGTGGCGAGGGGCTCGTTCAGCACCGGCCGCGCCGCCGCTTCGCCCAGAACTTTCTCGTCGATCGCACCACCATCGACCGCATCGTCGTCAGCATTGCCCCCCGCAAAGACGAGTATCTGGTGGAGATCGGGCCCGGCCGCGGCGCGCTGACGGGCCAGCTCGCGGAGCAGGCCGGTGAGCTGGTGCTGGTGGAAATCGATCGCGATCTGGTCACCACCCTGGAACGGCAGTTTCCTGACGTCCGGGTGCTGTCGGCAGACGCCCTGAAGGTCGAGTACGACACCCTGTTCGGGCCGGATGTGCGCTATCGGGTGGTGGGCAACCTGCCCTACAACATCTCCACACCGCTGATTTTCCGCCTCCTGGCGCATGCCAGCCGGATGCAGGACGCCTACTTCATGCTCCAGGACGAGGTGGTGGCCCGCCTCTCCGCGCGCCCGGGTCAGAAGGCATGGGGGCGACTCGGTGTCATGGTGCAGTACCACTGCCAGGTGGAGCCCCTGTTCGGTGTCTCCCCGGAAGCGTTCACGCCCAAGCCTCAGGTCCGTTCCCGTATCGTTCGACTCCAGCCCTGGGATGCCCTGCCGCATCCCGCCAGCGACTACGGTCTGTTCGAGCGGCTGGTGCGCACCGCGTTCTCGTTGCGTCGCAAGACCCTGCGCAATGCGCTCAAATCCATGCCCGGCAGCGAGGCGCTGCTGGCCGAGGACGCATTCGACTTCAGCGTTCGACCGGAGAATCTCGACGTGGCCGACTTCGTGGCCATCAGTAACGCGCTCGCGCGGCTTCGCCCTGAACCCCCTGAGGAGCGCTGAGAAGAGCATGGCCACCTATGCCGTCGGCGACGTCCAGGGCTGTCTCGACCCGCTCAAGCGGGTCCTCGATCAGGTCCGCTTCGATCCCGGCACTGATCGACTCTGGCTGGTGGGAGATCTGGTCAACCGGGGTCCGGATTCCCTCGGTACGCTCCGGTTCGTCCGCGAACTCGGGCCCGCCGCGGTGGCCGTGCTCGGCAATCACGACCTGCATCTGCTGGCGGTGGCCCTCACCGAGCGCGCGCCGCGCCGCAAGGACACGCTGGAGCCCATCCTCACGGCGCCGGACCGGGAGCCGCTGCTGGACTGGCTGCGCCGCCTCCCGCTGGTCCATCACGACCCGCAGCTGGACGCCGTCATGGTCCACGCGGGCATCCCCTTCACGTTCTCGCTCGATGACGCGCTTGCCCGGTCACGGGAAGTGGAGGCGGTGATCGGCGGCCCCGAACCGGGCGCCTTTTTCGATCACATGTATGGCAACGAGCCGGCGAAGTGGGATCCGGCGCTGACCGGCGTCGATCGCCTGCGGGTGATCGTCAACTTCTTCACTCGCATGCGCTTCATCGACCAGGAGGGTCGTCTCGATCTTGCCACCAAAGAAGGTGTCGAGGAGGCGCCGGGCGGGTTCTTCCCCTGGTTCGAACGCCTGCACCCGGATTTCGAGCGTCGCCACATCGTGTTCGGCCACTGGGCGGCGCTGGAGGGTCGCGGCACGCCGGCCAACTGCTTGGCCCTGGATACTGGCTGCTGCTGGGGGCGCTGTCTGACCCTGATGCGGTTGGAGGACGGCCAGCGCTTCAGCACCGACTGCGACTGATGCAGGTCTACCTGGTGGGCGGCGCGGTCCGCGACGAGCTGCTCGGGCGCAGCGTCACTGAACGCGATTGGGTCGTGGTCGGCGCCACGCCCGAGGCCATGATCGAACGCGGCTTCCGCCCTGTGGGGCGTGATTTCCCGGTCTTCATCGAACCGGAGACGGGTGAGGAGTACGCGCTGGCCCGGACCGAACGCAAGACCGCTCCGGGCCATCAGGGCTTCGCGTTTCACGCCGCGCCGGACGTCACGCTGGAGCAGGATCTGGTTCGTCGCGATCTTACCGTGAATGCCATGGCGCGAACGCCGGAGGGGGACATCATCGATCCCCATGGCGGTCGCGCCGACCTGGAAGCGCGGGTGCTGCGCCACGTGTCGCCCGCGTTCGTGGAGGATCCGCTGCGGGTGCTGCGGGTGGCGCGCTTCGCGGCCCGGTATCACGGCCTCGGCTTCCGCATTGCCGATGAGACGCTGGAGCTGATGCGCACGCTGGCCCGTTCCGGCGAGCTCGATGCCCTGACTCCGGAGCGGGTCTGGCAGGAACTGATACGCGCCCTGGGCGGAGCGGATCCGCGGGTGTTCTTCGATGTGCTGCGCGACGCGGAGGCGCTGCCGCCGCTGCTGCCGCAGCTCGCGGAACTGCCGGCGGATCATGCCGCATTCCGGGTGTTGTCCTCGCTGGACGCGGGGCAGCAGGAATGCGCGCTGCTGCGCTGGATTGCCATGGTGACGGCGGCGGCCCGTGATCAGCAGCGCCTGCCGGTGGCCGGCGATGCGCCCGACGCGTCTGCTGCGGGCAAGGTGGCGGTGGCGATCTGTGAACGGCTGCGAACGTCGCGGGACCATCGTGACGGCGCGCTGGCGTTGGCGCGTGGCTTCGCACCGCTCAGCGTACCCGACGGTCTGGCGGCCCAGGATCTGCTGCGGGCGGCGGAAGTTGTGGATGCGGCGCGGCGGCCGGAGCGGCTGGATCTGCTGGCGCTGGCGGCGTCCGCACTCCTGGGCGTGCTCGGTGCATCCGCTGACCGTCGGCAGCGCAGTGAGGCTGTGCTGGCTGCGCTCCCGGCTGCGTTGCGCGTGGACGTGTCGGAACACGCCGAGGGGCTGGATGGAGCCGCCATCGGCGACATGGTCCGGGCGCGACGGCTGGCCGCGGTAGAAGATCTGTTGCAGCAGGGGGTGGGTCATGGCTGAGCAGCGACCGGTCGCGCTGGTCACGGGTGGTGCCGTGCGCGTTGGTGCCGCCATCAGCCGCCGCCTGCATGCCGACGGTTTCGACGTGGCGCTGCACTACCGCCGCTCCCGGCGGCCGGCCGAGGAGCTCGCAGCAGAGCTCAACGACGTCCGGGCCGATTCCGCTTTTCTGGTGGCGGGTGATCTGGCTGCAACCGGCGGTCCACAGACCATCGCGGCCGGTTTTCTCGATCGCGGTACCACGTGCGATCTGCTGGTGAACAACGCCTCGTCGTTCTTTCCCACCGCCGTCGACGACGCGGACGACGCGGCCTGGGACGAACTGTTTGGCAGTAACCTGCGCGGGCCCTTCTTCCTGATCCAGACCCTGCTGCCGGCCCTGCAGGCGGGGCAGGGCGCCATCGTGAACCTGGTGGACATCCACGCTGAGCGACCGCTGGCGGGCTACCCGGTGTACTCCATGGCCAAGGCGGGTCTGGTCATGCTGACCCGGTCCCTGGCCCGGGAGCTGGCGCCGTTGATCCGGGTCAACGGCGTCGCGCCGGGCGCCATTCTCTGGCCGGAGGATCCGGACGACGCCTGGGGTCGTGAGCAGGAAGCCATTCTCAAGCGGGTTCCGCTGGGCCGCACCGGCACACCGGAGGACATCGCAGACGCCGTCCTCTACCTCGCCCGCGCGCCCTACGTCACCGGCCAGATTCTCGCCGTCGACGGCGGCCGCAGCGTCGTCATCTGATCCCGACCGCAGTCCGCGCTCGCGACGCCGCCCTGCGGGCGACCTCAGCTCCCACTGGCGTAACGCCAGACTCCAGGACGACGCAGTGGGAGCACACGTCCGCGAAGCGGGCGTGGCGAAAGGCGACGGAGGTAGTCCTCACCGATTCTGGCGCAGTCGGCGCTCGCGACGCCGCCCTGCGGGCGACCTCGGCTCCCACTGGCGTATCGCCAGACTCCAGGACGACGCAGTGGGAGCACACGTCCGCGAAGCGGGCGTGGCGATCAAGCGGGCCGCTCGATGACCAGGCGTACCGGCGCGGCATCTGCCACAGCGCCGGGTTTGTGCAGCACGATGCGCACCCACGGCAACGCGAACGCCTGCAGCAGCTCCGCCGCGAGATCCTCCGCGAACGTCTCGATCAGCAGCCGCTGCGACGCCTCCGCGAACGCACGCACCCGCATCACCACTTCGGAGTAGTCCAACGCCAAGGTGAGGTCGTCTGCCGCCGCCGCAGGCCGCGCATCCACCGGCAGATCCAGATCCAGCAGCAACGTCTGCCGCACCCGCCGCTCCCAGTCCAGTACCCCGATCCGCGTCGTCACGGCAACGGCCCGCAGCTCAATGCGATCATTCATGCCACCGGCTCGATGGCCGGCAGAGAATCCAGCGGCCACCGGGCCCGTGTCCCGATGTCCAGATCCGATTGTTCCCCGGCCGCCAGCCGGCACGCACCGGCATAGGCGATCATGGCGCCGTTGTCCGTGCA
>SKUB01000279.1 GCA_007122315.1 Pseudomonadales bacterium
CATCATCTCTTTGGCTGTCCAGTACTAGAGGACATCGAGGGCGCCGAGGTCGAGTGCCATCTCCGCGCTGCGATGCGCCATGGCCATGAACATCTCGTCTCCGCGCGGTGTCTGTCCCACGATCATGGAGGCAATCACCGCCATCACGAGACCCGCGAAACTTGCTCGAACGTAGTCACGCTCGCAATCGTCGCGGCTGTAGCCAGCGATCCCGTAGCCCACCAGCGTTTCGTGATACGCATCGAGGAGGTCACGCTCGCACTCGCGCCGCTCCGCTGCCTGGTCGAACGACGTACCCATGAAATAGGCCGCATCTGCAGTCCCATTGCCTAGGCCAGGTGATTGCCAATCGACTACGGTAAGCGGATACGGCCCGCCGAACAGCATGTTGTCGAGCCGGTAGTCACCGTGCGTCACCGCAATCGGGTTCGATCGAGGCGCAACGTATCGACCAAAGCGTTCAGCCAGCGCATTCACAAGCTTGAGGTGCTCGGGCTTCATATGACCCGCATACCGCGCCTTGAATCCAGGAAACACGCTATCCCAGAGCCCCTTGACCATGCTGGCCGACTCCTCGTTCTGAATGCTCAGCCAAGGAATGTCACGTAGTGCAGGGTCGTTCCAGCGAGGACCGTGGAGCCGTCCCAGTTCCCGCATAGCGCGTTCCGCCGCCACGGGATCACAACCGGAGATCTGATCACCCTGCACCGCCGGGGAGAGATCTTCCATCATCAAAACGAACTCCTGGGTGTCCAGGTCGATGTCGGTGAAGAGCACGACCGGGGTCTGGATGTCCAGGGTGGGCTGGAGCTCTTGATAAAAGCGGACCTCCCGCAGGTAGTTCGACAACGCAATCCCAGTCTGTCGGCTTTCAGGGTCATCCGAGGCGAACTTACCAACCAGGCTACGGGGGCCTTCTCCTCGCCTGTATTCGATGAGGAAACGCACGTTCTGCCCCACTTGCCCAGTCCCCACAGCTTCTGCCGTGAAGCCCGCGACAGAGACCTCGTAGCCAGCCCGATGCAGCACGGCCTCGAGCCATGGGCCGGTGACGGCGCTCGGAGTTGCGCAGATGCCAGGATCTGCAGACGTTCTTGCCATAGCCTTTCCTCCCGCGCTGCAGGATACCGTCACCGGGGCTCTGCCGGGATGTCGACAACGACGACGATGCAGTGTAGGAACGAATCACTCCAGCACCCAACCCGGGGAGAAAGAGCTTTGTTCTCACTCACAGCACTCATCCGTCGCGCCGCCCAAGTCAATCCAAACGCCATCGCCACGTCCGACTCGGGACGGGAAGTGCGCTGGCGTGAGTTTCCGCAACGTGTCGCGCGCCTCGCAAGCGGGCTTAAGCAACTCGGGATCACACCAGATGAGCGCGCCGCCATCCTGGCGCTCAACTCCGACCGCTACTATGAGTTCTACTTCGCCGTGGCCTGGGCGGGCGGCGTGTTCGTCCCCATCAACACCCGCCTGGCGCCTCCAGAGGTGGTGCACTGGCTGAACGACAGCGGCGCCCGCGTTCTCTGCGTCGACTCGAGTTTCCTGCCGCTGATCGAGACGATTCAAGACCAACTTCCTGCGCTCGAGCACATCATCTATCTGGGCGATGACGCGCCAACCGAGGCCAAAGGCTGGGACGATCTGGCCGATACGGCTCCGATCGCCGATGCGGGGCGCTGCAACGAGGACCTGGCAGGCCTCTTTTATACGGGCGGCACCACCGGTCGCTCCAAGGGCGTCATGCTTTCGCAGCAGAATCTCACCGTGAATGCCCTGCAGGCCGCGCCCATTCTCCAACTGCAGCCGGGTGACCGCATTCTGCACACCGCGCCAATGTTTCATATCGCAGACTGGTGCATGTGCGTTGGCGCCGCCATAGTCGCCGGCTCCAATTACTTCCTGCCCGCCTTCGAGCCCGTGAAAGTCATGCAGAGCATCGAGCAACAGCGCATCCAGAAAATGCTCATGGTGCCCACGATGATCAATATGGTCGTTCACCACCCAGAGTTGCCAAACTTCGACCTCAAGAGTCTCGAAACAGTGATGTACGGCGCATCGCCGATGCCGGAGTCCGTCATTACCCGCGCGTTGCAGGTGTTGCCTCAGACCCGTTTCTGCCAAGCCTATGGGCAGACAGAAGCCGCGCCGATCCTCACCATGCTCCGCCCCGAGTACCACACGACAGATCAGAGATCGGCCTACCGTGGCAAACTCAAATCAGCCGGGCAGGCGGTGCCTGGGGTCGAGCTCGCGATCCTCGATTCGGACAGCCAGCCAGTGGCGTCAGGAGAAGTGGGTGAAGTCTGCGCCCGCGGACCCAACGTCATGCTTGGCTATCGCAACCTCGATGAGCAGACGCAGACCACCTTGCAAGGAGGATGGCTACACACAGGAGACGGCGGCCGAATGGACGAGGACGGCTTCCTTTACATCGTCGATCGTGTGAAGGACATGATCATTTCCGGCGGCGAAAACGTTTACTCAGCGGAAGTCGAGAACACGCTGTATCAGCATCCGGCGGTAGGCCAATGCGCCGTGATCGGGGTGCCGGATGAGAAATGGGGCGAGCGAGTTCACGCCATCGTTGTACGCAAAGATGGAGCCGAAGCCACTGAGGAAGCACTCATCGCCCATTGCAAGAGCCTCATTGCTGGCTATAAGTGCCCGAGAAGTATCAGCTTTCAGAGCGAGCCGCTCCCATTGTCGGGCGCTGGCAAGATCCTCAAGACGGAACTCCGCAAACCGTTCTGGGAAGGGCAGGATCGCAACGTCGGCTGACGGCCAGGGCAATGCCATAGCGCCGGAGGATGGATCAGCGCGGATAGGCAGGTATGCTTCGCGACCGAAGCCGGCAACGGCACGACCCATGGACAGTCGAAGAGCAGACGTTTCATGTTCACCTACCTTGATCCGACGGTGCGGGATCGCCTTATCGAGCAGGGCAAGCTCCGACGCATAAGTGCTGAAGGCGCAGTCATGGACGTGACGTCCGCCGACGTCCCGCCGGAACCGGCCTTGGAAGTTCTGGGGCCGATCCCCATGCCAATTGCGCTCACCGGCGAGCCGCTAACGGTGTCGTGGTACGCCTTCGTCCGCCGCACCGAGCTGGCACGCGTGGACGGACTCGCCGCGGAGCTGCGTGAGAAGGGTGGCCAGCACCTGTTCGCTTCCCTCACATCGTCGATGGCCGTCAACAGCCTGTTGGTCATCGGCGAACCCGAAGGTCGCGACGACCCGCTGGTGCGCGTTCACTCGAACTGCCTCACCGGTGACGTGTTCGGCTCGCGGCGTTGCGACTGCGGCCCCCAGCTCGCTGCCGCCGTACGCCAGATCCACGAGGACCCGACTGGCGGCTACCTGGTGTACATGGCCGGCCATGAGGGCCGAGGCATCGGGCTGTGGGCCAAAGCCGCGACGTATCTCCTGCAGGACGCCGGCGAGAACACCTATCAGGCCAATGAGAGCCTGGGGTTACCAGCGGACTCCCGCGACTTCAGCGACGCTGCCGCCATTCTGAAGTGGGTCGTCGGCCATCGCCCTTTCCGCCTCCTCACAAATAATCCAAAAAAAATCAAGGACTTAAGCGAAAGCGGCTTGAATGCGATCACACGCATCAAGCACCTAGCCGGCGTCGACGAGTGGAATCGTCGCTATCTTGAAGCCAAGCGCTCCTGGGGCCATGGCATCGCCCCGGAAGACCTGCAGGCACTGGACCGCAGCGAGCCCTGAGCGAAGTCAGCGGGCTGTTGCGCGGCACCTGAGGCCACCTGACGACAGCTTCATCGCTTGGGTGTCCAGAGTGGGGGTTAGGGAGGAAGACTTGGGTGTCCAGAGTAGGGGTTAGGGTCGCGTGGATCTGCTGACGCATGCGCTGGTGGGTGCTGCAGCCGGGGCGGCAACGCGCCGGGGCACGGGTATGCGCAAGGCGGCGCTGGCCGGAGCCGCAGCTGCGCTGCTCGTGGACCTGGACTATTTCATTGGCAGCGCCAACGACCCGCTGCTGCAGATCGAATTTCACCGCCACTTCAGCCACTCGCTGGCGTTCATTCCGCTGGGTGCGCTGCTCGCCACCGCACTGCTATGGCCCGTGCTGGGGCGCCGTCTCGGCGGCCGTAGTCTGTATCTGGCGACGCTGGCCGGCTATGCCACCCACTGGATGATCGACGTCTGCACCAGCTACGGGGTGCACCTGTTCTGGCCGTTCGCCGACACGCGCGTGGCGCTCGATCTGCTGTCGGTGGTCGATCCTGTCTTCACGCTGCTGGTCGGAGTGCCCGTGATCCTGGCCCTGTGGCGGCAGCAGCGCTCCATACTCCTGGGGACAGCCATACTCGGTGCGCTCTATGTCGGCTTCGCCGCCTGGCAACAGCAGCGGGCTGAGGGCATCGCGGAAGCGCTTGCAGACACGCGCGGTCACGCAACGGAGGGCCTGCTCCTGCGCCCGTCCTTCGGCAACACGCTCGTATGGCGTTCGGTGTACCGCCATGGCGACCGCTGGTACCTGGACGCGGTGCGGCCAGGCTTCGTGACCGAGGCCCAGGCCTACACAGGCGGCTCCGTGCCGGTCTTCGACCGCGCGCGGGATCTGCCGGACGTACCCGAGGACAGCCGGATCGGCCGGGACATCGGCCGCCTCGACCGTCTGTCAGACGGCTACCTCGTCTGGGTGTCCAGCGCCAACCGGATGGGTGATATCCGTTTCAGCGCCGTGCCCGATGGGGTCTCGCCGATGTGGGGGCTGGAATTCGACCCCGAAGCCCCTGACGAACCGCCCAGCTGGTTCATCGATCGTGAGCTCACCCCGGACATGCGCGAACGCTTCCTTGATCAACTCCGAGGTCGCCCCCACTGATCCTGGCGTTCCTGCCCAGGGAGCGTGCGCAAGCCGCCCGCTAGCACCGTTTCGGCGCATGGCCGCGCGGCGGCACCCTAACGATTCCACGGCGTCATCGAATTGAACCGATTTGGCACGCGAATTGTTTGCCGTTTCAGGTTGATTCTTCGAAGGTTGTGGTCGTGTCCAACATCTCGCGCAGAAAGCTTCTGGAAATGATCGGGGCAGCAGGAGGCTCCGCCGCCAGCTACCAGGTGGCGACGGCTCTTGGTCTCGTTGCCGCACCCGGCGCCTTGGTCAAAGCCAACGTGACGCGACTGCGGGAATCCAGGCGTCGCGTAGTCATTCTCGGTGCCGGTGTCGCAGGCCTCACCGCTGCCTACGAGCTCGACCGTGCCGGCTATGAGTGCATCGTCCTGGAAGCATCTCATCGCCCGGGCGGCCGCGTCCTGACGCTGCGCGGCGGCGACATCGTGGATGAAGTGGGTCACCGCCAGGTGTGCAACTTCGACCGCGATCCAGACCTCTACTTCAACGCCGGGGCAGCCCGCATCCCCGCGGATCATGTCGCATTGCTCCAGTACTGCCGCGAACTTCAGGTGCCGCTGGAAGTATTCGTCAACGACAATCGCAATGCCCTGGTCCACGACGACCGCATGTTCGACGGCAAGCCGGTCCGCGCCCGGGAGTTCATCACGGATGCGCGTGGATTCATGAGCGAGCTGCTGGCCAAGTCCGTGCTCACAGAGCAGCTGTCGCAACCGTTCGACGCCCTGGATGCCGAACGCCTGCTCGGCTTCGTCCGCGCCTACGGCGATCTCGACAGCAACAATTTCTACCGGGGTTCACGCCGAGCGGGCTATCGGAATGGCGGTTTCATCACCCAGGGCCAGCTCAAGGAGCCCTTCGACTTCAGCGAATTGCTCAACAGCGACTTCTGGCGCTTCCAGATGCACTGGGCGGAAGGTAACGACCAGGCCGCCACCATGATGCAGCCGGTTGGCGGCATGGACGCGATCATCGATGGCTTCATGCGCAGGATCGGCCGTTTGGTCACGCTGCACGCCATCGTGCGCCGCGTGCATCTCCGCGATCAGGGTGTCGATGTGACGTATGCCGTGAACGGCGTCGAGCAGCGCATCCATGCCGATTTCTGCATCAACAGCATCCCCACACACCTCACGGCCGGGCTGGATCACAACTTCCCCCGCGACTACGTCGATGCGCTTCGCGTGGTCGAGCGAGGCAAGCTATTCAAGATCGGCCTCCAGGCCAGGGAACGCTTCTGGGAGGCCGAGCGCATCTACGGCGGCATCTCCTGGACCAATCAGGACATCACCCAGATCTGGTATCCACCCACCCGTTTTCACAGCCGCAAGGGCATTCTGCTCGGCGCCTACACGTTCGGTGATGCCGGCGGGGAAAAGTTTGCCAACATGACGCCCGAGGCGCGCATCGACTTGGCCATTGCCCAGGGCGAGCGGCTCCATCCCGGATACGGTAAGTTCATCGAGAACGGTGTCAGCGTCCCCTGGCATCGGATGAATCACATGCTCGGTTGCTCAGCCCGCTGGCGCCCGGAGGATCGTCACGTTCACTACACGCGCCTGCAGCAGCCCGCCGGAGCCCACTACATGGTCGGGGATCAGATCAGCCACCATCCAGGTTGGCAGGAGGGCGCCATCCGCTCAGCCCACTTCGCGCTCGCAGACATCGATCGACGCGTACAGGCTCAAATCGCGCAACTCAGCGCCCGGCGCTGAACCCCTGTCGCCATGGGCGTCAGACATTCCTTCAAGCCACGCAAGGAGCAACCCATGCAGCATCCAAAAGGCGGCCGACTGGCCGCAGCCGTGCTCGCCGCCAGTCTCGGGCTCGCAGCCTCAGCATCAGCGAGTCAAGAGATCCATCTCCGCGGCACGCTCTCCGGGCCGCTGGTGGTGACATCCATCGGGCCCGCAAATCTCGAGGACGGTGAAAGAGAAACCCGCATCCAGCACGACCAGATCGGCAGCGACTTTCCAATCGCCCGCGCGATCGAAATTCCCGCAGGTTCCAATCTCGTCTGGCACAGCGGCCTGGTGCCACGGCCGCTCAACCCCAACGCTCCCCGATTCAGCAGGGAGTACTGGGGCGATACCAAAGCCCAGACCATCAGCGTCATGGAGCGCCTCGTCGAATCCCTCGATGATCTGGGTTTGAGTCTCGACGACATCATCAAGATGACCGTCTTTCTCGTTCCGGACCCACAGAACGGCAATCGGATGGACTTCTCCGGATTCATGGAAGCCTATCGGGAGTACTACGGCGCCGATGCTGGCCGCATGAATCTTCCTGCCCGCTCCACTGTCGGAGTAGCCGACCTGGTCGCCCCAGGCATGCTCGTCGAGATCGAAGCCATCTTCGTCCGTCGCTGACTCCGCTCCGCCCCAACCGCCGCTCGATCTTGTTTCCCGCTCAACGCAAATCGCCCACGTCTGGCATCACTGCCGCCAGACGTGGGCGATTCCTCATGCCAACCTCAGATCAGAACTGCGCCCGGGCCTGCAGGTAGTAGAACGCACCCTGCCAGGGAACGATGGACGCCGAATCGTAGGCACGTCCACAGCACTGAAACTGCGCCCGATCGGGGAAGCTGTCGAAAATATTCTGCCCCCCAAGCGTCAGACTGTAGTTGGTGTTGATGTTCCAGGTCGCCTCGAGATCGACGAACGTCTCAGAACCGAACCGCTGAACGTTCGTCAGCGCGGCGTTTTCGGCACGGGTGTACTTGCCGTAGTAGCGGGCACGTGCCATGAGATCGACCTGGTTCCAGGTGTGGCGCGCCGTCTCGTTGCCGCGCCACTTCGGCGTGGCGTTTTCCTGATTGAACTCAGTCTGGTCGTTGATGAAGGCGCCTCGCTCCTTGATCCGCGTCTGGTTGCGGTTGAACGCGGCCTGCAACGTGGTGGAACCAAGATCAGAATCGAAGGCGTAGCTCGCCACGAAGTCGATGCCTTGCGTTTCCGAGTCGACGTCGTTGGTGAAGAACTGCACCTGAGCGATCGTGTTGGCACCCGCGACTCCGAGCGCTTCCAGCTGAGCGACCTCGTCCGGTCCGATGCTGAACGCGGAGGACAGGACGATCCGATCATCGAGTTCGATGTAGTAGTAGTCGAGGGTCAGCGTCAGCCCATCGATGGGCGTGGCACTGAGCCTGAGCGTGTAGGAGAAGGAATCTTCCGAATCCAGTTCCTGCGCGCCGAACAGCGCCGAGACCGGGTCATCAGCAGGGAAGATGCCTGCTGCCACCGGGAAGCCGTCAGGGTCGATTCGCGTGGACACGTTCGTCGTCGAAATCTGCCCCATGGTCGGAGCCCGGAAACCAGTGCCCACCGAACCACGAACGTTCAGGTTATCGGTGACGCTGTAGCGGCTCGCCAGTTTCCAGATAGCGACGCTGCCGAAGTCCGAGTAGTCCTCGAAGCGACCCGCGACATTGACCAGCCACTCGGGCGTCACGTCCACCTCGAAGTCGATGTAAGCCGAGTAGCTGTCACGGCTGCGGCTGGAGGCGAACTCGGGGGAGTAACCCGGGAAGCCGTTGGAGCCCACCGGCACGGCGTTCAGAGCAGGATCGCCCGGAACGCAGTCATTGACCTGACAGAAGCCGAAGGGATCCGGTCGCGCAAAGGGTCCAATTTCGTAGGACGTCGGCTCGCCTTCCTTGATGTCGTACCCTTCATCCCGATAGCCGAAGGCCACGGACAGCGGGCTGGCGAGCCCGACCTCGACCGGATATGTGAAGTCCAGGTTGACCTGCAACTCGTCATTGACCAGCACGCCGGGCCGGAAGGAGGTGGGCGTGGCCGGGCCCATCGACGGGTTCATGGTGTTGGAGATGACGTAATCGATCTCGTTGTTGCCATAGCCCAGCGAGAGGTCGTAGGTGAGACCATTCGCGAGATCACCGCGCAGCCCACCGAGGATGCTGTAATCCGTCACGTCACCGCCAAACTGGGGGTGAAACCGGCCGGATAAAGCTCTTGACGGGGATCGTAGATCGAGCCGTCCTCCAGGCGCAGCGGCAGCAGCTGGGTGACGCCCGCACGGCGGTAGAAGAATCCGCCTACCTGATCCTTCACCACGTAGTTGGCCGTGCCATAGAGCTCCACCTGCTAAGTGATGGACAGAGCGGCATTGGCGAACAGCATGAACTGCTCCCGCTGCGGTTGACCCCAGGGCTGGGCCGGGCTGGAGAACGGACCATCGCCGTTGATGTTCTGGAAGTTGTCCCGGTAACGGGTATCGAGACCGTCCGGAATACCATCGCTGCCGGGAAGAACCTGCAGGATGTTGCCGGCTTCGTCATAGGTGTAGGTGAAGACATCCGGTCCGAAGAACGTCCGGCCATCGACAGTCAACTCATTGTTGATCGCCTCGACCGGCAATTGCCCTGCGAACTGGCCCGCGTTTCCGAGGGGGAGGTCATAGGGCACCGACCGACTGGTCGCGTCGGCTTTGGCGTACTGGGCGCTGAGGCTGATGAAACCCGATTCACCCAGCGGAAGGCCGATATTGCCCTCGATGGTGCGCTCTCGACCGTCACCCGCATCGTACTCGCCGAAACGACCGCGCAGCTCGACACCTTCACTGTTGGTGCGCAGATTGAAATTCAGCACACCGGCAATGGCGTCCGAACCATATTGGGCTGCGGCACCGTCCCGAAGCACCTCGACGGACTGCAGCGCAATCGAAGGAACGCTGCCGATGTCCGCGCCATGGGCCCCGAACCCCCCAAGCTGCAGAAGAGCGGATCGATGGCGCCGCTTGCCGTTGAGCAGCACGAGGGCGTGGTGGGAATCGAGGCCACGCAGATTGATGGGACGAATGAAGGAAGCGCCATCTGAAATCGGCTGCCGACTGAGGTTGAATGACGGCACCAGATTGGAGATCACGTCCACCATGTCGGACGAATTCACGCTGTCGATGTCTTCAGGGCTGAAAAAAATCCACTGGTACGGCGGTGTCAACGGCCGCCCGACCCTGGCGACGGGTCCCGAGGACGACCAGCTCCTCGATACTCGCCTGCTGCGCCCCGGCCGGAGCCTGAGCGGCGACCGGCCGCGGGCTCATGGCCGCGGCGGTCATCCCGAGAACACATGCCACCGAAAGTGGCGTTGTGCGAACCCACTTGTTCATGACTGAGTTGCTCCGTATGAAGCGTGATCTAGAGAGCCGAAACATCGACTCACCCCCTTGAACCATCGGTGCTCATCACGAGAACGCCGATTGAAAGCCACTCCGCAAGAAACGGCCCATGCCTACAGGTTAACTTCGAAAATTTATGCCCCCACAATAAATTCGCTCCTAACACCCATTAGGCTCGCCGAAATTCGAACAAGACTCCAAGTCATCAGAACACCAAGATCCGAGAGGCTCTCGATTGGCATATGGCGAAGGACCGTAGTCGCTGGAACGAAGAACAAGAGAAACCAGGCACCAAAACAATGCGACCTGTTACGCAATGCATACCCTTGAGGCATCATTGGTGCGCATGCGTCAGAAAACGTCCCGGCCCAGGGGGGATGCCCGCCGCTGCCACATGGCACGAACCGTGCGAGGAATTCCGGTCAACTGGTCAACGAGGTGCCTGCAAACGTGTTCCGTGCAAGCCTCTTTCTGTCGTTACTGATGTTCACGATCCCCGGGCAGTCCGCGTCCCAGCCCCCGGCCGAGGTACTTGCAGACTGCATCCTCTGTCACGGCACCGATGGCCGCGGCAACGAGCCCGTGGCGGCACCACGCCTCGCCGGCGTGGAGGCGTGGTATCTCGAGCGACAGCTGGAGGCTTTCCGGATGGGCTGGCGGGGAAGCCATCCAGAGGACGATCAGGGCCGCGAGATGCGGCCCATGGCCGTCATGCTCGACGACGATCTGCTGCCTTCGCTGGCGGCGTGGTTTGCCGAACAGGACACACCGGATCCAAGCCCGACGCTGACCGGCAGGCCAGCGCGCGGTGCGCAGCTCTACAGCTTGTGTGCCACCTGTCACGGGACTAAGGGGGAGGGAAACCGCAGCCTGGGGGCGCCCGCGTTGGCGGGGCAGAACGACTGGTACCTCGCACGCCAGCTGCACCTGTACCGCAATCAGCAGCGGGGCCACGAACGCGAAGACATCTACGGTCAGCAGATGCTGGCCATGATCGGGCCTCTGGTGGACGATCAAGCGGTTCTGGACGTGGTCGCCTACATCAACACGTTCACCGAGTAGCACGCAGCGGCGGGGCCCGGACGATTCTGCTTGAAGTTCGCGCCCCCGCCCCTAAAATGTCGCGCTCCGAAGCCGTGACCGAGCCCGCTGCATGCCCCGAATGACTGCCTTCCTGATGACGTGCCTCGCGCTGTTTCCGCTGGCGGCCGCTGCCGGCGACAGTGAGCGCGGGCGCGATCTCGCCTGGCAGTATCGTTGCATGACATGCCACGGTGTCGAGGGTCGCACGAACGACCCACGCTACCCCCGACTCGCCGGACAGAAACCGGCCTACATCATCGAGCGTCTGGCCTATTTCCAGGCGGAGATCGAACCTTTCAACGAAATGAACGGGCATGCACGACCGCTCACCGAGGATATGAAACGGGATCTCGCCGCTTACTTCTCGGAACAGCGCCTGTGAGGAAGGCTATGCCCATCGGAAACCGATTCGTACTCATCGGCCTGACCGCGGCCGGCATGCTGCTGACCGGATGCGGACGCCCCGCCGACATCGCAGGGGGCGCAGCGCTTGCGGCAGAGACGGGTTGCGTGGCATGCCATGGAACGAACGGCCGCGGTACCGGACCGACCTTCCCCAACATCAATGGCCAGCACGCCGGCTACATGTACGAGCAGCTGCGAAAGTACCGTTCGGGCGAGCGTGTGAACGTCATCATGAACGACCAGGCACAGCAACTCACCAACGCGCAGATGGAGCTGCTGGCGCGCTACTACGCTGCCCAGTGAAGGCTGCTCAGTAACGCCGCCGGGCAGGCTCAGGCCCCAGTCGTTCTGCGAACACGCTCAAGCGCGGCCCACGAGCGCTTCACACAGCGCCGCGCAGGGAGCCTCTATCTTCAGGCTCAGACTTGCATCAGCACGGGTAGCGCCCAGATTCACCGCCGCGATGGGCAGCCCGAGCCGCTCTGCCTCCCGGCAGAAGCGATAACCGGAAAACACTTTCAGCGACGAGCCGAGCACCAGCAGGGCATCTGCCCCGCGCAGCGCCGTGAACGCCTGCTCGACGCGAGGGCGCGGCACGTTCTCACCGAAGAACACCACGTCAGGCTTGAGTACACCGCCGCAGACATCGCAACGGGGCAGTCGGAACGCATCGAGCGGGACGTCTTCGATGTCTGCGTCCCCATCGGGCCCGATCTCGGCGTCGACCCGACGCAGCCAGGGGTTCAGGGACTCCAGGCGGTGCTGCAGCAGGTCACGGGACAGCCGGACACCGCAGGCGGTGCAGAGCACCTGGTGGATGCGGCCGTGCAGATCGATGACGCTGCGGCTGCCCGCCTGCTGATGCAGGCCATCGACATTCTGGGTGATCAGTAGCGTCAATTGCTGCCGCGCTTCAAGCGCCGCGAGCCAGCGATGGGCGGCATTCGGCTGCGCCGCGGCCATGAGGGGGTAGCCGAGCATGCTGCGCGCCCAGTAGCGGCGCCGCGCATGATCACTGCGCATGAAATCCTGAAACTGAACGGGCGGCGGCCGTTTCCATGCACCACCGGCGTCCCGGTAGTCGGGAATCCCGGATTCGGTGCTGCAACCGGCGCCGGTGAGCACCACGAGCCGCGGGTGCTGCTGCACGAAGGCGCCGAGTTGCTCTGCAGCCAGGGCGACATCCAGCTCCTGTTCCATCTCCGATCCTTGCTGGTCCTGCGCCCGCAGCGACATTGTAATCATCCCGGCGCGGCGTGACCCGCTTTGTGCACTGTCGTCCGGGCGTGCGAAACTTACAGCCACAATCCGAGGAGACAGTGAAGCATGACGGAAGCGAAGCAGGGTGACACGGTCAAGGTGCATTACAGCGGGCACCTCGATGACGGTACGCAATTCGATTCATCCCGGGATCGGGACCCGCTCGAATTCGAAGTGGGTTCCGGCCAGGTCATTCCTGGCTTCGAGACCGCGGTGGTGGGTATGACCGTAGGTGACGCCTGCACGACCACCATCGCGGCGGCAGAAGCCTATGGACCGCGGCGGGACGAGCTGGTGGTCGACGTCGATCGCTCCCAGCTCCCCGGTGACCTCGACCTGGAAGTCGGGCAGGCGCTCCAGGTCAAGGACCAGAACGACCAGCCCTTCGTCGTCCACGTGGCTGCGGTGGAGGATGACTCGGTCAAGCTGGATGCGAACCACCCGCTTGCGGGCCGCGACCTGACGTTCGAGATCGAGCTGGTCGAGATCGTCTGAACGCAGCGCGGCGCCTGGCAATCAATCCGGGTCGAGCAGCGCCCGGAGGTCGCCAAGTTCGCTGCGCAACCGTTGCAGTGCGCCGTGCTCGATCTGCCGCACCCGCTCGCCTGACAGGCCGAGGGCAGCACCCACTTCGGCCAACGTGTGTTCGCGGCCGGTGCCGATCCCGAATCGCATTCGCAGCACTGCCGCCGCGCGCCTGTCGAGCTGCTCGAGGACGCGCGCAGCAGCCCGCCGGATCTGGCCCTGCATGGCCCGGTCCTCAGGCTGGCGGGCGGTGGGACCTGGCGTGAAATCCAATAGCACCGCGTCGCTGTCGGCGGCCACCGGCGCATCGAGCGCCAACGGCTCGGGCACCAGTTCCAGCGCCTGCCGCAGGCGCTCTTCCGGCGCCAGCTCCATGGCCAGCAGTTCTTCGAAGGACGGCTCCCGCCCGTGGGCGGCCAGGAAGCGTCCGGTCGCGATCCGCACCCGGACCACGAGCCCCGCCAGCGCCGTGGGGACGCGTATCGTTCGCCCCTGCTCGGCCACCGCACGCGTGACCGCCTGCCGGATCCACCACGTGGCGTAGGTCGAAAAGCGATGGCCGCGCCGGTGATCGAAACGATCCACGGCCCGCAGCAGGCCGAGATTGCCTTCCTGGATGAGATCCTCCAGCGCCACGCCCCGCCGCTGATAGCCACGCGCGACGAACACCACCAGGCGAAGGTTGGCATGCACCAGCCGCGCGCTGAGGCGCCGCACATGGGCACGCGCCGCTGCCAGCTCTGACGCGAGCTCGAGCATGGCCTCCGGGTCCATGCCGAAGGGATCGACACAGCACTGGGCCTGCTGCCAGAACATGTCGAGCTGGGGCAGCAGGCTGCGGGCCCGCAGCCCGTCGATCAGACCCGAGCGCTGCGCAAGCGTGAACCAGCGCCGCGTGAGCCCTCCCGGGGCAACCTGCGCGAGCGAGGCGGCCGACATGCCGCCGACGAAGCGGCAGAGTTGCCGCAGCGAGCGATCCATGGCCCGCAGTTCCGCAGCGCTCGAGAGAAACGGGTCCACCTGGGGCGCAGTTGCCGCGTCCCGCCAGCGCAGGGATTCGAACTGCCGCAGCATCCACTCCCGGGAGCGGATGGCATCAGCCCCGCCGGCCGCCCTGTCCGCGACCTGGGCCAGGGCGAGCAATCGCGTCAGCGCGCGCTCGTCCGCGTCCGCCCCGGCGGCCGGTTCCGGGTCGCCTGACAGGATACCGTCAACCAGCTCCCCCACCCGACCCGCTCCGGTAAGCCGTTGCTCGACTTCCGCCAGGATTCGGTCCAGGGCTCCGGGAATGGCCGCCACCCGCCGCGCCCAAACCGCGCGGGCAGCATCGAGGTCCGCGGCCAGCGCGCGTTCCGAGGCAGCCGTCAGCAACGACTCCCGGGCCACCTCCGCCAGATAGCGGGGGAGGATTCCAGCGCCGGTCGCGGCACCCGCCGAATCAGGCTGCACATGCACCTCCAGCCAGACTGTCGTTCACCCGCATGATGACCCAGTATCCGACCCGGCAAGATCCGCAGCAAGGCGGACCGCTGAGCGCTGCAGCGGCAACGCTCAGCGGTCCGCGCCGAGCGCCCGGAACGCATCCGCCAGGGCACCAGCGGGATCGGCCACCGCATAAAAATCCGGATTCAGCAGCGAATCGAGCTTGTTGTAGCGCAACGTCTCACCCGACCAGGTCCGCAGCGCGCCGCCGGCTGCCATGAGGACCGCCTCCCCGGCGGCAATGTCCCATTCCGAACAGGGGCCACGCCGGGGGTAACCGTCCGCACGTCCCGCCGCCAGCTGTACCAGCTTCAGGGCACTGCCCGCCGGCTGTTCCACCAGGCTCGGGAAGCGGGCCACCAGCGCCGCCAGGACGGCCTCCTGTTCCGGACCCCGGTGGCTGCGGGAGGCGACGATCACCGCCCGCTGCCCATCGAAACCTCGGCAACGCAGCACCTGCCGCCGCCCATCGGCGAACCGGGTCTCCGCCCGGCGGGAGGACACAATGCCCAGGTGGACCTCACCGCGCGCAGGAACGCCGACCACGCCGAGCAGCGGCCGGCCGGCCTCGATGAGTGCGATGTTGACGGTGAACTCGTCGTTGCGCGCAAGGAACTCCCGGGTCCCGTCCAGCGGATCCACCAGCCAGCAGCGCCGCCAGTGCGCCCGCTCCGTGGCCGGCGCCTGGCGACCCTCCTCCGAAAGCACGGGAATGTCCGGCGTCGCGGCCGCGAGCCCGGCCTCGATCAGCGCATGGGCGGCCAGATCCGCCTCGGTCAGCGGCGATGCATCCGGCTTTTCGCGCGCCCCGGGATCCGCCGCCCCATACCAGTCCATGATCACTGCGCCGGCCTCCACCGCGAGACCCTCGGCAAGGCGCGCGAGCTCGTCGATGTCTCGTTCCGCCGTCACCCGGGAGTGGACTCGAGCCGCAGGCGCGCAAGATGCAGCGCGGCAATGGCCCGGGCCTCACTGAAGTCCTCGCGTTGAAACAGCGCGTCGATCCGGGCCAGCGGCCAGCGCAGGACGTCCAGCGGTTCCGGCTCGTCCCCGGGCAGGCGTTCCGGATAGAGATCCGTCGCCAGCGCCACCGTCTGGGTGAAACCCATGTGGCCGGGCGCCACGGACAGTTCCTTGAGCAGCTCGATGCGGCGGGCGCCGAAGCCGGCCTCTTCCTTGAGCTCGCGGTTCGCAGCGTCCTCGAGACTCTCTCCAGGATCGGCGGCACCCTTGGGCAGGGTGAGCTGATAGGCATGGAAACCCGCCATGTACTCGCGGATCAGCAGGATCTCGCCGGCGTCGTCCAGGGCGACCACCATGACGGCCCGGTGACCGGTGGATGGCAGGCGTTCGTACGTCCGCTCGACGCCATTGCTGAAGCGCAGATCGAGTTCCTCGATACGGAACAATCGGCTCCGGGCCACCTCCCTCCGCGCCAGGATCCGCGGCCGCGGATCGCCCTCATCGTCACCGCTCATCCATCGCTCCTTGAAGCCTCAGGGCCTCGCCATTATAAGTGGCAGTTGACTCCGCAACGTCCGGATGGCTGCATGCTGGACTGGAATCGCATCGACACCGTCCTGCTGGACATGGACGGGACACTTCTCGATCTGCGCTTCGACTCTGAATTCTGGCTCAATCACCTACCCAGCCGTTTCGCCGCGCACCACGGCCTCGAGGCGGGGGCTGCGCAGGCGCAACTGGACGTATTGTTCCGTTCGAGCCGGCGCAAACTCGAGTTCTACTGCCTGGACTGGTGGAGCGCGCAGACCGGGCTCGACATCGTGACGCTGAAGAACGATCTGGTCCACCTGATCGGGTTCCGCCGCAACGCCCGCGAGTTCCTCAGCGCGGTGCGGGCCTCGGGCCGCCAGTCGGTGATCGTCACCAATGCCCACCGCGCGAGCCTGGACCTGAAACATCGCCACACGGGCATCATCGACCTGGTGGACGCGGTGGAAAGCGCCCACGACCACCGCCTGCCCAAGGAGGAAGGGCGCTTCTGGTCGACGGTGCAGGCCCGTGTCGGTTTCGATCCGGAACGGACCTTGCTGGTGGACGACAACATCGATGCCCTGGCTGCAGCCCAGACCTACGGCATCGGCCACCTGCTGGCCGTGGCCCAGCCCGATTCAGGCGGCACCCGACTGGAGGGCTTGCCCTTCCCGGCACTGGAGGATTTCGCCCTGCTGCAGCCCATCGCACCGTTGACACAGGCGGACCCGGCATGAACGCAGATGATCACGCCGCCGGGGGTGAGCGGGGCAGGATCCGGCTGGACAAGTGGCTCTGGGCAGCACGCCTGTTCAAGACCCGGGCCAAGGCCAAGGACGCGATCACCGGCGGCAAGGTACAGGCGGACGGTCAGCGCGCCAAACCGGCAAAAGAGATCGCCGTGGGCAGCATGCTGCGGTTGCGGCGCGGGGATGACGAGCTCTGCATCGAAGTGCTGGCGTTGTCCGAGCAGCGCCGCGGCGCCCCGGAAGCAGCCTTGCTCTACCGGGAAACCGACGCCAGTGTGGCGGCACGCACCGAGGCCGCCGCCCGCCGGCGCGCCCAGCGCGACGCGGTGCAGCTGCCCGGGTCGCGTCCGGACCGACGCGACCGCCGAGCGCTCGAACGCATCAAGCGCGGTGACAATCCGATCAGCAGCGAATGAGACAGTGAGTCGAGCCATGCCCCACAGCAATTCCAGCACTTCACCTCCCGACGCAGACCGCCTGCAGCGCTTCATGTTCGAAGAACTCGATATTCGCGGTGCCCTCGCCCGTCTGGACGAGGCCTGGGCCTCGGTGCGCGGAGCGCAGCGCTATCCCGAACCAGTGGAACGCCTCCTGGGCGAGCTGCTCACCGCCACCGCCCTGCTCGCGAGCATCGTCAAGGTGCGGGGCACGCTGACGGTGCAGGCCACCGGCGACGGACCCCTGGCAGCACTGATGGCGGAGTGCCGCGACCGCTCCAATCTGCGCGGCATCGCCCGGATCCGCGACCCAGAGGCGTTGCGCGCGGGGGCCCGGAGCGATGCTGGAGGCACCACAATCCTGGGCAAGGGCCTGGTGACGATCACCATTCGACCGGATCTCGGCGATCGGGTCGGCGAGGCCTACCAGGGTATCGTGCCACTGGACGGAAGCAGCATCGCCGAAGCGCTGGAAGGCTACTTTGCCCAGAGTGAACAGATCCCCACCCGGATCTGGCTGTCCACGGAAGGCGAGCGCAGCGCCGGCATGCTCATCCAGGCACTGCCGCCGGAGCTTGCCCACCACGACCACGGCGAGCGGCGGCGGGAAGAGGACTTTGGCCGCATCACGCTGCTTGCCGACACCGTCAGCGGCAGCGAGCTCAGGGAACTGCCCGGCGAACGCCTGCTGACACGGCTATTCTTCGAGGAAGCGGTCGCGCTGCAGCGTCCGGAGGGGCTCGCATTTGCCTGCAGCTGCAGCCGCGAGCGGACCCGGGATGCCCTGCGTGCCATGGCGAAGGAGGAACTCGAGGAGATCATCGCGGAGGAAGGCGACATTCGCATGGAGTGCCAGTTCTGCCATGCCGAGTATCGCTTCGACCGGGTGGACGTCGCGGCGGTCCATGCTTCAGCGGCGCCCGATGATGGCCAAGTGCACTGACCCGGTCGCGCCCACCGCAGCGGTCTGGCATAATCCGCGACCCTTTTGCTGCGCGTCCGCGCGTCGCGCGCGTGGGCGTCCTGACGCACCATTTACCTGGAGCGACCCAGGGCCACCCGGCAAGGCATCACCCCCACGACCGCCCGCCGCCAAGGTGGGCGGACCGACAAGCCCTTGATAAGTTGCAAGCGCCCTGAATCAAACAGTCCCAGGGCATTGACAGGACGGACATCGAGCATGGCACTGGACATCGACAAGACCTCTCGCCGAACGGTATACGAGGACCTCGCCCTCGCCCATCTGGCGGAACTCGCCATTCTTCGTGGCGAAGGTGAGTTTGCCAGCAACGGCGCGCTGGTGGTGCGCACCGGCAAGCGCACGGGCCGGTCGCCCATGGATCGGTACGTGGTCGATGAGCCCGGCTCGTCGGCCGCCATCGACTGGGGTCCCGTCAACCGTCCGATTGCGCCCAAGGTCTTCGACGCGCTCTGGCAACGGGTGGAGGCCTATCTTGGCGAACGCGACAACTTCGTGTCATCGCTGCACGTTGGAGCTGATCCGGACCACTACCTGCCGATCTCGGTGACCACCGAGACCGCCTGGCACAACCTGTTCGCACGCCTGTTGTTCATTCGACCCGACGCATACAACCCGTCCGCCAAGCCCGAGTGGCAGATCCTCAACGCTCCGGGGTTCGTGTGTGATCCCGAGCGTGACGGCACCAACAGCGATGGCACCGTGATGCTGAACTTCGCCGAGCGCAAAGTCCTCCTCGCGGGCATGCGCTACGCCGGTGAAATGAAGAAATCCATGTTCGCTGTACAGAATTTCCTGCTGCCCGAGAAAGACGTCCTGCCCATGCACTGTGCAGCCAACGTCGGCAAAAATGGCGATGTCTGTCTGTTCTTCGGCCTGTCCGGAACCGGCAAGACCACCCTGTCCGCTGACCCCGATCGGCTTCTGATCGGTGACGACGAGCACGGCTGGGGACCCGGCAGCGTGTTCAACATCGAAGGCGGCTGTTATGCCAAGTGCATCGATCTGAGCCGTGAGAATGAGCCTGTCATCTGGGATGCCATCCGTTTCGGCAGCATCGTCGAGAACGTGGTGATCGACCCCGACACCCGCGAGCCCGACTACAGCGACAGCTCGCTGACGGAAAATTCCCGAGCCTGCTACCCGCGCGAGCACATCGCCCTCCGGGTGGACGAGAACCGCGCCGGCGAACCACGCTCCATCATCTTCCTGACCTGCGACGTCTCCGGGGTACTGCCACCCGTCTCCATCCTTTCGAAAGAGGCGGCGGCCTACCACTTCCTGTCCGGCTACACCGCAGCGGTGGGCTCCACGGAAGTCGGCTCCACCGAACCGTATCGGGCGACGTTCTCCACCTGTTTCGGAGCACCGTTTTTCCCGCGTCCGGCAGGCGTCTACGCTGATCTGCTGATGCAGCGCATGGAAGCGTTCGGCTCGAAGGTCTACCTGGTCAACACCGGCTGGACCGGCGGTGGCCACGGCGTCGGCAAGCGCTTCCCCATTCCGGTGACCCGGGCGGTGGTCGGCGCCATTCAGTCCGGCGCCCTCGAGAACGTGGAAACCCGGAAACTCGAGCGGTTCGGACTGTCGATTCCGACCGCTGTTCCCGGTGTCGACCCCTCCTACCTGGACCCGCGGTCCGCCTGGAGCGACAAGAACGCCTACGACGACGCCGCGCGCAAGCTCGCCGAGAAGTTCGTAGCCAACTTCAAGCGCTTCGACGTGGCACCAGAGATCGTCGCGGCAGGTCCGCGCACGGACTGACGGGGCTTGAGGTCAGCCAGGGAGGCGCCCGCGCCTCCCTGGCCCCTCCAGGTCACGCTGACGACCTCAGTGGCTTCCTGGTAATCTCCGCCCGTTGCGGGCCTCAGGCCTGACCTCTCCGCCGTCTGAAGGAGTGCCTGCGCTCGTGAAACCACCATCGGCGCTGTATCAAGCGCTCGCCACGCCTGCAGGCGCAGCCGCCTTGCGCGGCATGCGCCGCGGCATCGAAAAAGAGAGCCTGCGCGTGGCTCCCGACGGCCTGCTGGCGCAAACCCCGCACGCACACGCTCTGGGCTCGGCGCTGACCCATCCTCACATCACCACCGACTTCAGTGAGAGCCAGCTCGAGCTGATCACCGGCGTCCTGGAAGATACCGACGCCTGCCTCGCCCAGCTCGACGAGATCCACCGCTTCGTCTATCCGGCCATCGGCGACGAGATCCTCTGGGCTGCAAGCATGCCCTGCGTGCTGCGTAACGAAACAACGATTCCCATCGCGAATTTCGGGCGCTCCAACGTCGGCACTGCCAAGACGGTCTACCGGCGCGGCCTCGCCCATCGCTACGGCGCCCTGATGCAGACCATCTCAGGCATCCATTACAACTTCTCGCTGCCGGATGCGTTCTGGCCCTGGTATGCGGAGGTCAACGGCCTGGACCTCGAGCCCCAGACGCTGGCGACCGAGGGTTACTTCGCGCTGATCCGTAACTTTCGCCGCCACTCCTGGCTGCTGCTCTACCTGTTCGGCGCGTCCCCGGCAGTGTGCAAGTCGTTCCTGGCCGGGCGCGAGCATGCACTCGAGACGTTCGATGAAGGCAGTCTGTATCTGCCCCACGCCACCAGCTTGCGCATGGGCGGCCTCGGCTATCAGAGCGACGCCCAGTCCGAGCTCCAGGTCAGCTACAACGGCTTCGAGGAGTACGCGCTGACCCTGCGGGACGCGCTGACCGGCTCCTACCCCGACTACGAACGCATCGGCCTCGAACAGAACGACGAGTTCCAGCAGCTCTCCACCAGCCTGCTGCAGATCGAGAACGAGTTCTACGGCACCATCCGGCCCAAGCGCAGCATCCATCCCGGCGAGCGTCCCCTGCACGCCCTCGGCGAGCGCGGCGTCGAGTACGTGGAAGTACGCTGCATGGACCTGAATCCCTTCCTGCCGCTGGGCATCGACGCCGAGACCATCCGCTTCCTCGATGCATTCCTGCTTCATTGCCTGCTCAGCGACAGCCCGCAGGACAGCCCGGAAGAGAACGACGCACTGCGTCGCAACCAGACACGCATCGTCAACCAGGGTCGCGAACCGGGGCTCGAGCTCGAGGATGGCGGCCGGACGCGGGATCGGGACGAGTGGGCGCGGGAGATACTCGAGGCCTGCGCGCGCACAGCCGCAGCCCTCGATGCCGCCCGCGGCGGCACATTCTGCAGCGCTGCGGTGGCGAGCCAGCTCGAACGGGTCGCCCATTCAGAACAGACCCCCAGCGCCCGCATTCTGGCGGCCATGCGGACCGGGAACATCCCGTTCTTCCGCTTTGCGATGTCAGCGTCGGAAGCCCATGCCCGTTACTTCCGCTCGCGGCCACTGGACCCGGAGACTCAGGCCAGAATGGAAGCGCAGAGCGCAGCGTCCCATGCTGCCCAGGCCGAAATCGAAGCCGGCGACGAAATCGATTTCGCCAGCTACCGCCGGAAGTACATCGAACAGGAGTTGCTGCCCGGCCGGGCGCGGCGCGCGGCCGATATCGCCTGATGAACTTCCTCGCCCATCTGCTGCTGTCCGGGACCGATGGGGACCTCCGGGCAGGTGGGTTCCTCGGCGACTTCGTTCGCGGGCCATTGACAGGCGAGCGGCCGGCAACCATCGAAGCTGGCATCGCCCTGCACCGGCACGTGGACGCCAGCAGCGACCGGGCACCTCCCGTGCGCACCGCAGTGGCGTTGTTTCCGCGTCCCTGGCGCCGCTGGGCACCGGTCGCGCTGGATGTCCTGTTCGACCATTACCTGGCACGGGACTTCGAGCGCTGGCAGCCGGAATCGCTACCCCGATTCGCAGACCACTGCTACCGCCAGCTCCATGCGCGCCGGGTTCACTTCAGTGACCCCGCACTGCGCTTCCTCGACCGCATGACGGAAGTGGATCTGCTGGTGGCGTACGCGGAGCCCGCCAGCGTCGGGCGGGCCCTCGGACATCTCTCCCGCCGTGCCCGCCGCAGCAATCCGCTGGACGACATGGCGTCGACCCTCGTTGACCTCGAAAGCCCCCTTCACGCGGCCTTCGAAGAACTGTTGCCGTCGCTGCAGGCCAACGCCTCCGCCTGGCGAGCCGGGCGCGTAACGGCTCGCCGTGAGTCGGAACGCCCACCGAGATAGACTTAGGCATTCCCATACAACAGGAGCTGCAATGAAAGCCGTCCTCTGCAAGGCCTACGGGCCGCCGGAATCACTGGTCCTCGAAGACGTACCGGAACCCGCTTGCGGGCCAGGCAAGGTGCGCATCGGCGTCGAGGCCGTGGGCATCAACTTCCCCGACTGTCTGATGATCGAGGGCAAGTACCAGTTCAAACCCGAATTTCCGTTCTCTCCGGGCGGCGAACTCTCAGGCACGGTCCTCGAGATCGGTGACGGCGTGACCGGCGTCAAGGTCGGCGATCGGGTGAGCGGCGGTGGCGGCCACGGCGGTATGGCCGAGCAGATCGTGCTGCCCGCAGCCGGCCTGCGGCCGATCCCTGACGGCATGGACATGGTGACCGCGGCCGCCTGGGGAACGACCTATGGGACGAGCTATCACGCTCTGAAGCAGCGCGCAGCGCTGCAGCCAGGTGAGACCCTGCTGGTGCTGGGCGCCGGCGGTGGCGTGGGTCTGGCAGCTGTGGAACTCGGCCATGCCATGGGGGCACGGGTCATTGCCGCCGCGAGTTCCAAAGCCAAGCTCGATGCCGCCCGGGAAGCCGGTGCCGACGAATGCATCGACTACAGCGACGGTGAACTGAAGGACAAGGTCAAGGCACTCACCGACGGCAACGGCGCGGACGTGATTTATGATCCGGTGGGGGGTCCCCTGTTCGATCAGTGCATGCGGTGCATCAACTGGAAGGGCCGGGTGCTCATCGTCGGCTTCGTCGGCGGCGACATTCCAAAGGTGCCGACGAACCTGATCCTGCTCAAGGGTTGTCAGGTGGTGGGGGTATTCTACGGGTCATTCACCGGCAGGGAGCCGGAAGAGAACGCCCGCAACTGGGACGAACTGCGCGACCTGTTCACGGCCGGCAAAATCAAGCCCAAGGTCTCGCAGGTGTTTCCGCTCAGCGAATACGCCGCCGCGCTGCGCTGTCTCACCGAGCGCCAGGCCATCGGCAAGGTCGTGGTCAAGGTGGCAGAGGCCTGATCCATGGAACGCCTTCTCGACGCACGAACGCTGTTCACGACGATGGCCATCGCCGCGGCGGGCTTGCTCGCGGCTGCGTTCTTCCTCGAGCACCGGATGGGGCTGGTACCCTGCCCGCTGTGCATGATGCAGCGTATCTGGGTGGGTGCGGCAGGCCTGCTGGCCCTGGCCGCAGCCATCCACGGCGGCGGCTACCGCATCTGGGCGGGACTCGTGGCCACCTCGGCGCTGATCGGCAGCGGATTTTCCCTGCGCCAGCTCTGGTTGCAGAGCCTGCCTGCCGATCAGGTTCCCGCCTGCGGTCCCGACCTCTATTACATGCTGGAGGTGTTTCCCTTAGGCGACGTGCTCTACGCCATGACCGTGGGCACCGGCGATTGCGCCGAAGTCCACCCGGTTCTCGGCCTGTCCATACCGGCCTGGGTACTGGCGGCCTTCGTCGCCTTCATCATCGCCGCGATGTTGGCCTTCAGGAGCGCGGGCGCGACCCGCGACGACTGAAGCGAATGGCATCATCGATGGGGGTCGATGAGGAGCCACGCAAGCTGCCGGAACTGGCGCCAGAGCAGCGGCGCGTCCTGGTGGTGAACGCCAAGGGAGGGTGCGGCAAGACCACGCTGACCACGAACCTGGCAGCGCTGTACGCGTCCCTGGCCGTGGAAACGGCACTCGTCGACCATGACCCCCAGGGCTCCTCGAGCCAATGGCTGAAAGCGCGGGACCCATCGCGCCCTCCGATTCAGGGCATCGCGCCCTGGAAGGAATCCAACGCCGGACACACCACTCGTACCTTCCAGATGCGACTCGCGTTCTCCGCCCGGCGGGTGGTGATCGACACGCCTGCGGCGCTGTCCGCATCCGACTTCGGCCGCTGGCTGGGGGAAGCCGACCGCATCCTGATCCCGGTACTGCCCTCCTCCATCGACATCAAGGCCGGCGCCCGCTTCATCGGCGACCTGCTGCTCGACCGCCACTATCGCCAGCGCTCGATCCCGCTGGCGGTGGTCGCGAACCGGGTCCGTCGCAATACGCTGGTATTCCAGAAACTGGAGCGCTTCCTGATCTCCTTGCGGATTCCGTTCGTGGCCACGTTCCGCGACCTGCAGGGCTACGTCCGCGCCGCAGAGATGGGCGACGGTCTGTTCGAACTGCCCAGGGGCAAGGACCGTCACGAGTGGGACGCCTTCGCCCGACTCCTCGAGTGGATCGAGGCCCCGGCAGTGGCCCGCGTCCCCCGCGGCGGGTCGCAACCGGCCGCAGCCGTCAATCGGTGATGTTCGCTGGCTAGCCGGCTTCAGCCGCCTCGCGCCCACGCGCCTCGTCGATGCGTGCCGCCACGTGCCAGGCGACGGCGAACAGCAGCAGACAGAACAGGATCGCCATGTGCAGGCCGAACAGCGCTTGCAGCACACCGATGGCAAGCAGGCCGAAGACGCTGGCAAGGCGCATGGACAACCCCCAGAAACCGAAGAATTCTGCCGTCCGGGCCAGCGGTGAGAACAGCCCCACGAGCGTCCGCGTCGCCGACTGGCAGGAACCCAGACTCATGCCGGCGACCGTGCCCACCACCAGAAACACGTATTGCGCCTGCCAGTGGATACCGGCAAATCGGGCAAGGCCGTCGACGATCAGCGGCGTCCCCCAGATCAGCGCAATGGCGGTCATCCACAGCACGAGCGTGATGCGATAGGTACGCACGGCGCCGATGCGATCCTGCAGCAGACCGAAGCCCACTGCGCCCGCCGCCGCGGTGATCTGAACGATGACGAACATCAGCGTGCGCACCTGCTCGTCCCAGCCGATGACCTGGGACCCATAGATGAACGAGTAGGCGATGATGATGTTGATCCCGCTCATGGCGAAGAACACCGACACCATGAGCACGGCGAGATCGCGATGCGCTTCCATGTGGGTGAGGGTCGAGCGCACCTGCGCGATACCGGCGCGCAGGTAACCGCCGGCGGGACGCCATGACGCGGCCACGCCGGGTTCGCGCACCCAGAGAAACGTCGGAATGGCAGCGACGAAAAAGAAGAACGCCGCCCAGGGGCCGACCCAACGGATGCGCTCGAAGTTCTCGGCGCTGACATCGCCGAGAACCAGCAGGACGAAGATGGCCGAAACCATGCCGCCGACATAGCCGAGCGACCAGCCGAAGCCGGAAATCTTGCCGAGATCCTCCGGCGGCCCGAGGCTCGGCAGGAAACTCGCGATCAACGCCTCCCCGAGCGCATACGCGAAATTGGAGAATACGATCAGCACCACGCCGAGGAGGATGAGGCCCGGTGCGACCAGCCAGAGCATGGCCGTGGTAACCACGCACAGCAGGTAGGTGCCAAACAGAAACTGCTTGCGTCGCGCCGTGTGGTCGACCACCGCACCCACTATCGGGGCGCTGACCACCACCATCAGATAGCTGATGGAGAGTGCGAGACCCCAGAGGAAGTTGCCGAGACGATAGTCTGGACCGTCGCCGACGATGACCCGGGTGAAGAGATCACCGAACACCACCGTGATGATGAGCAGCGTATAGGCCTGGTTGGCGAAGTCGAACATCGCCCAGCCCAGGATTTCACGCTTCGGCGCCCGGGTCCGGGGGGCCATGACTGCGGCCCCGGGCATCGCTCAGCGTCCTCGAAGATCGCGGAACATGGGCTGATCGTTCATGAACGGAACGTCCTCAGCCGCATGGCAGGCGATGCAGGCGGCGCGCACCTGCTCAAAGGTCTGCCAAGCTGCAGCCTGCTCTCCATCGGCGAAGGCCGCGCTTGCCGATTCGAAAACGGCATCCATGAACAACGCATCGGCATTGGCCTGCCGGGCCGGGCGCTTGCGGTAACCGTTCCTGATCGCGGCGCCAATTTTTTCGAAGTGGTAGGACGCGAGCGGCAGATTGTCGTCTTCGAGTGCCTGATGCAGATGCCGGTAGCGCTCTCCGACCTCCCACATGGCGGAGGAGAAACCGCCGAGGTAGGACTCGAGCGCCCGGACGCGTTCGGCGTCGTCCTCGAGACGTCCGAGCCAGCCGTCCGAAATCGGCTCGGCGCTCGTGCCACGCTCGACTTCCACTTCGATACAGCCTGAGAGGAGGGCCATCGCAGATACGATTGCGAGAACCCACAACGCTACGGTCTTGGGCATCAATACTCTCCTCGCTCACTCGAAGGCCGCGAACAGCTCCTCGATCGCCTTCATCTGGTTGCCCACCGCGGACGACGGCACCAGGATGGGCGTGCGGATGCCCGCGTCGAACCAGGCCTCCACGCCTTCGCGGACCTTGGCCACGGGACCAAACAGCGTCGTGTCTGCCAGCCAGCGGTCGGAGAGTACGCTGGGGATGCGGTCGTAGTCCTTCGCTTCGATGGCGGCTTCCACCGCCTCCATCTCCTCGACGTAGCCGGCGTCCTTCCAGTAGTTGCGATAGTTCGGCAGCGTCGCATAGCTGGTTAGCGTACGACGATTGACCGCCTTCGCCGCCTCCTCGTCGTCGCTGATGCAGGTGGGAATCATGTTGCCGATGAAAAATGCGTCATCGTCTGCCTTGCCCGCCGGCAAGGCTGCCAGCGACGTTGCCATATGCGAGCGCGCACCATTGGCGAATACCATGCCTTCGGCGATCTCCGCCGCGAGGCCGATCATCTTCGGCCGCAACGTGGCAAGCACCACTGGCGGCAGCTCGCCTACCCGCTGCACGCCGCGCAGTTCCGTGACGAAGTTGCGCATATCGGAAAGTGGCTTCCCCGCCTCGACGCCCAGACGCCGCAGCACAGGACCGTGACTGACACCGACCCCGAATCGGAAACGACCACCCGACACTTCGTGAATGAAACTCGCACCGGTGGCCAGGTCTTCGACCCGCCGCGCATAGATGGGCTGAATGCTGGTGCCGAAGGGAATCTCATTCGTCACCAGCGCGATGCCTTCGCACAGCGCCATGGCGTCCCCGAGGCTCGGGCAGTAGATGCCGCTGAAACCGCGGCGTTCGATCTCCACCGCAACGTCCAGGGTGGCCTTGCGACGGCCGGGAACGGCGGCAAGGCTGACGGCAGGCATGCGACTCATGATGGTGGTCCCCTCTCGCTGATGATTGCGGGCCAGTCTAGCCCGCATCGCTCACCGATTCACGGCTGCGGCCGCGGATATGCCGGCAAATCCTGCCGGTCCGCCGGTGCGGTTGCGCTCCGTCCGGGTGCTCGACGTACTGGAAAGTACGCCTGCGCGCCCGAACTGTCGCGCGCCTTGTCTTTACCGGCATCTCCACGACC
>SKUB01000234.1 GCA_007122315.1 Pseudomonadales bacterium
CAGTGGCTTCGTCCGCCACGTCGTTGGCGTAGACGATGTAGAGCTGATCGAAGAGCCCGAACAACTGCACCAGTACGAACACCACCCAGCTCCACTGCCCGGTGAAGTACCAGGCCAGTACCTGGCCGAGCAGCAGCGGCAGGAACAGGTAGGCCTGCGAGGGCAGCCGTGATGCCTGCAGCCAGGCGTGCAATGCCGGACTCATGAGCCCTGCTGAGGCCCGGGGGGAATGCCGAGCGCCTTCGCCCGTTCCTCACGCCGCGCAGCGAAGGGCAGGTCGTAGCGTGGACGCGCCTCGATGCGCCAGGTGTGGATCGGGACGAGATCCTGCGCCGCTAGATCCTCGAGCAGGCTGCGCTCGTGGCGGGGCGTGCGCGAGAAGGGGAACGGGTTGCGGAATTCACCCGGTTTCATGATCGGGAAGCGCGGGTCGCCGGCTTCGATCGCCGCGGTGATCTCCACGCCGCGGCGTTCGACGTGAGCCATGAACGCCGCTGAGAACGGGCCGACGCCGACGCGCTGCTCAGGACGGCGCTCGGTCCAGCGTGCCCAATCGAAGCCATAGGTGAAGTCGTGCAGGTAACGGAACGCGATCAGCGAGTGGCGTCCGAACAGAACCTGCAGCCGAGCCACGGACGACGCGAGCTCAATCAGCTCGTCAGTCGTGGCTGCCTCCTCGAGCAGGGCGGCGAACAGAAAGTCGAGATCCCAGAAAATGTTGCCGGGAAAGTGCTCGATGAGTGCACGGACGACGGTTCGGGAGGCCTCGATGAACGCGACCTGCCACGCCGGATCACGATCAGCGAGCAGGCGTTCGGCGATGGCTTCCAACGAGCTCGCGCGGTTGCGGGAAGGCGCCAGCGAAGCAGGCACACCGACGCAGGCCTCGATTTCACGATCCAGCTCGCGCATGGCCGCGAGCACATCTGTCGTCGTGCTCGCAGTCACCGAAGCCCCCGGAACGAAGCTACTACGAGCGCTGCCGCCACGAGCAGCGAACCCAGCCAGATTCCCCGGTGGAGAAGCCGCTTGTAGACGCCCTGGGCGGCAAACGCCCCGGTCGTCGCCTGTGAACTGACTCGAAGCATCACGCCGCCATGGACCAGGACGATCAATACAGCGGGCACCATAGCCCAGAGCGGAAGCGCAGGCACCCAGCTGCCCGCGAACAGCCATAGCAACGCAGCGAGCACGACCACGACTTCTAGGGTACGACGCGTGGCCGCGTTGCCAGCAGCCGTGGCCAGCGTGCGCTTGCCGCCAGCACGATCGCTTTCCTCATCAGACAGCCCGCTCGCCAGCGCACTGGCCAGTGACAGAGCGACCAACCCCGGGAACAGCCACCACTCCGGTGCCCAGAACACGCCGGATTGCGCGTAGGCATGAAAGGCCGGCAGCAGAAGTCCGACTCCCAGCGCCTCGAGCAATTCACCACCGCCGCGATAATTGAGTGCTACCGGAGGCAGGCTGTAGGCGACGAAGACCAGCGCACACAGGGCACCGAGTGGACCGAGCCAGGGTCGGTCGATGAGTCCTCCCAGGACGAAGGCCACCAGCACGGAGGCAAGTCCTGCGGCTGCCCCCGCCACCAGGAGCTGACGCGCAGGAAGAATGCCGTCGGGAATGGTCTTCGGCGAACAGCCGTCGGGAAACATGCGTCGCTTGAGGGTGTCCACCTCACGGTCACCCCAGTCGTTCAACAGCACGATGAAGGTTCCATTGAGCAGCGTGAACACGAAACCGAGCAGAAGCGCGGGGATGGACAGGCCGCCCGCGACGACGATGCCGACGGCCTGACCGAGGATGGTCGGAACCAGCAGCTTCGGCCAGCTCGCCGGCTTGATTGCGTAGCGCCAGCGCTGCGAGGCAGTCAGGTCAGCGACGGAATTCATCGACCATCCGCACACGCGAATTCGGCTTGGGCACCCCTTGTTTGCCCCCCGAAGAAGCTGCACATACGCTGATGAGCATGTTGCAGTCGGCTGCGAGGAGCACGGACATGAGCCATGCGAAGAAGAAAACCATACGCGAAGCGGTCGGTGTGTTCGCCGATCCCAAGTCGCTCGAAACGGCGGCGGAAAGCCTGACGCAGGCCGGATTCAGCGACGATCGCTTCACCCTTCTCACCACCGACGGCAGCGTCAAGGAGCATCTCGACCATCTGTTCGAGTCGACCGGAGACGATTCCGATTCCGCCTTCAGCCCGCGCAAGGAGGGCGACGATGCCACCCACGGGATCGGCCGCGGGCTGGCCTTCACCGGGCAGACGGTGGCTGCGGGCGCAGTGGTCGCCTCGGCTGCGGCCCTCGGCGGGCCCGTGGTCGTCGGACTGGCAGGCGCGGCGGCGGTCGGTGCCGCGGGTGCGGCGATGATTAGCGTCATCACTCAAGACGATGTGGACGATCTGCAGGAGCATCTCAATCAGGGCCATCTGCTGCTGTGCGCCCGTCTCGAGGACGACGCTGACGAACGGGCGGCGAAGGCAGCGCTTGCGGACAACAGCCTGGACGTACGCATCCTGGAGTTCTCC
>SKUB01000033.1 GCA_007122315.1 Pseudomonadales bacterium
ACTGCTTGCGTTCGACTTCCACCTCGACCCGCTGCCTGCGCCGCTGCTGTTCCGCGCGGGCGGCTGCGCGTTCCCGTCGGGCGCTGCGTATGGCCTGCACTTTGTCGCGAACGGCAAACACCAGCGCCATGGCGCCCGCCCCGATGGTTTCCGCCAGGGCAAACCAGGACAGACCGGTGAACAGCGTGATCCCGAGCAGGAAGATGGCCAACATCAGCAGCGTGCCGCCGGTCAGCCCCAGCGTTGCGTGGGTACCGTCGGCCAGCCACCAGCCCAGGATGCCACCGCTGCCCGAGGGCAGATCGACGCCGGCGGCGCCGACATGCAGGTCCGCGAGAACGCAGCCACTGGCGAGGGTGAGCACGAAACCGGTCAGACGCAGCACGAGGGTCAGGCGGTCCACGGCTACTGGCAGGCGTCGCGCCCAGAACAGGCGCAGGGCCAGCAGCGCGAACGCGATGGGCAGCAGATAGGCGAACCAGCCCACCAGCGTGTAGAGCACGTCTGCCCCCCAGGCCCCGGACGCACCTGCCAGGTTGGCAACTGCCTCCCGCGTACCGGTGTGGGAGAATCCCGGGTCCTCCGGCGCGAAAGACACCAGTGCCAGCAGCAACCACGCCGCCACGGCCAAAGCCAGGATCAGCCCGGCCTCCCGCAGGCCGTGACCGACATGAGTCAGCAGTCGATTTCCGGTATCCGTCTCCCGGCCCGCTGCGGCTGCACCTTTCTGTGGCAACGCTCCACCCTCGTCTCGAACCAGCTGAAAGTCTACTCTCATTATAAGGAGAGTTCTATTTCTTCATTTCAAATCAGTCTGTTATGAATGACACCTCATAAACTACTCAGGCTTTCACGGGCGCCGGTCCGGATCCATTTGTCGCCTGCGACGAAACGGGTATCATGCCCCGCTCCCGGACTTAGGCAATGAGCGACCGTTATGGCGACCCGCCCCGACAAACAACAGATCATCGACGAAGTCTGGGATGACGCCCGCGTCGAGAGTTTCCTCCATCGCACCTGCCATGACCCGGACCTCGATCCCGATTTCTTCGTCCTGTGGCAGGCCTACCAGGCCATGCGAGAAGGTGACTTCCGCCGCTTCCTGCGCATGTACGTGGCCGCAGGCCGCAACCTCGATGCGGTCAACGAGCGCGGTGAGACCGTAGCTGCCATGATTTCCACCCATCGCCACGCCCGCCCATTCATCGACGCGCTCGTGGCCGCCGGTGCCAGCGCGCCCGGCTCCGATGAGCCCGCTTCGGGAGACGCCCCATGAGCGAAGCGCAACACCGTCGCCTGTTGATCCTGGGGTCCGGGCCTGCCGGCTGGACCGCGGCCATCTATGCGGCTCGCGCCAACCTGGAGCCCACCGTGATCACGGGGCTCGAAGCCGGTGGGCAGCTGACCACGACCACGGACGTCGAGAATTGGCCCGCCGGCGCCGAGGGCCTGCAGGGTCCCGCCCTGATGCAGGACATGCAGGCCCATGCCGAACGCTTCGCCACCGAGACCATCTTCGATCACATCCACACGGCGGACCTGCAAAGCCGCCCGTTCCGGCTCACCGGCGATGCGGGAACGTACACCTGCGACGCGCTGATCATCGCCACCGGCGCCTCGGCGCGCTACCTCGGACTGCCTTCGGAGGAAGCGTTCAAAGGGCGTGGCGTATCTGCCTGTGCCACGTGTGACGGGTTCTTCTACCGGGGCAAGCCGGTGGCGGTGATCGGCGGCGGCAACACCGCAGTCGAGGAAGCTCTGTACCTGACCAATCTGGCCAGCAAGGTGTATCTCGTGCATCGTCGCGACAGTCTGCGCGCCGAGAAGATCATGCAGGATCGCCTGTTCGAGCGGGCGGATGCCGGCAAAGTGGAACTGGTGTGGGATCACACCCTCGGCGAAGTCCTCGGCGACAACTCCGGCGTCACGGGCGCCCGACTGACTGCGACCAAGGGGGGCAGCGACCGGGACATTACCGTAGACGGCGTCTTCATCGCCATCGGTCACACGCCGAATACCGGCATTTTCGCAGGTCAGCTGGAGATGCGGGGCGGCTACATCGTCACCCACAGCGGTCTCGACGGCAACGCGACGGCCACCAGCGTACCCGGTGTGTTCGCCGCCGGTGACGTCAGCGACCACGTCTATCGTCAGGCCATCACCTCCGCCGGCTTCGGCTGCATGGCGGCCCTGGATGCGGAGAAGTACCTCGATGCATTGGAGCGCGGCCAGCAGAGCGACAGCCGGGCCGCGGGCTGAATCATCGCCTCCGGCGGCGGCGCAGTGCCGTGAGCGTGGACTCCAGCGATGAGTCTGCTCCCCTGGCTGCCCAGTCACGACCTGGAGTTCCCGCCTCCCGATGAGGCGCTGCGCGATCCGCCGGGTCTCCTTTGCGCCGGGGGCGATCTTTCACCCAAGCGCCTGGAAGCGGCCTATCGGCAAGGCATTTTCCCCTGGTACGAAGCCGGCTCGCCCATACTCTGGTGGTCTCCTGATCCGCGTACCGTGCTGCGACCGGACACCCTGC
>SKUB01000301.1 GCA_007122315.1 Pseudomonadales bacterium
AACAGGCCGTCGACGAATGCGGCCAGGTCGTAGCGGGCGCTGCCCATGAGGTTTGCTCTCGGCGTCGGGATCCCGACCAGCGTCAGCAGGGCTTCGCCCACGTCCAGGATCGGTGCACCGGTGGCGGTATCGAATCCCCGCAGGGTTCCACTGTCCTGCACCCATACGAAGGCACTGCTGTCTTCAGCGCCCGGCACATCGAAACCGGTCAGGAAGAAGTCTACGTCCGCATCCTCGCGCCGAAAGACCAGTGACGGCGGCAGCGAGAGGAATTCCGCCATGCCCGGGCCGACGATGTTGCCCTCACCGTCGACGCCGAGACCGAGCAATCCGTCGAACCCGGCGCTCGGGCGCGGATCGCTGGCGACACCGGAATAGAGCGTGGACCCGACACCGAATTCGTCGAAACAGCAGCTGGCGCCGATGAAAGCGAAACCCTGCGACAGGCTGGCCAGTTCTTCCGGCGTGAGTCCCTCGGGGGGCTCGATGATGATCTCGGGGGAAGCCTCGAGCAGAATGAGCCCGAACACATCTGCATCGGTACGGGACGGCACCCGGAAGTCGAACGCGAGCTGCAGGAACGCGCCCGCATCGCCGGTGAAGAAGCCCCCCAGGCTCCCCTCCGCCGGAACGCTGGTTTCGGTTGCGAAATCGAACAGGTCGAAGACGCCGAAGAGGATGTTCTCGAGCACACCGCCGTTCACGTCGGCGCCGAACTCCGCCAGCAGGCTAAGCTCCTCGGCCGAATCTGCACCCAGAATGAGGTCGATGAGACCGGAAAAGGTCGCGGCACCCACATCGAGGACACCGGTCGCCGTGAGATCGATGAGAGGAAGGTTCGAGAAGACGTTGAACTCGGTCTGCTCGTAGATGAACAAACCCTGCAGTTCAGCGATGTCAGTCGGCGAACCCAGCGCAAAGACCACTTCCCGGTTCAGCTGCAGCGTTCGCGATGCATCGGCCTGATCCAGGAACAGCGTCACCGGAATGTCAAAGGTGCCCCAGACGAGACCGTCCACTCCGCCCACGTCCTCCTGCAGCGTGAACGTGCCGCTACTCGGCAGCACGAACAGGTCGGCCTGTTCCAGCAGATCGCTGCGCGCGCTCGCAGCGATACCCGCGCCCAAGCCCTCCTGGCCACCGCGCAAGGCCAGCAGAGGCGAGTTCGACGTGGCGATGCCTCCCTGCAGTTCCACGGCCCCGGATTCCACATTGCCTTCGGCGTCGACGCTTGCGGTGGGAACGCCGAGGGCAAGCGCGATGCGGTCGTCGGCGAGCAGGGCCTCGATCTGGCTGTCAGCGAGCAGGGATTCGGGTTGGGGCACTTCCAGTACGGGCTCTTCGTCCACGGGCGGAGCAACTGCCGGCGGCTCGACTTCGGCGATGGGCTCAGTCGTCGGCGGTGTCCCGCTGCCGGTCTGGGCCGGCGCAACGAGACCCGTCGCCTCGGGATCATTGGTCACTTCGAGCAGGTTCTCACCACTTCCGGTGTCGATCCCGGCAGTGGACTCCGTGCTACCGGACCCTGCAGCAACCGTGGACTGCGCTGCGACTCCGGCGCCGGAGTCGTCCGTCTCATCGTCACCCGTCTCGTCGAGATCGGGCGAGACGCTGAACTGATCTGGTGGTTCGAGCAGGAACTCGATGGTCCCGTCGGGATTCACCTGCAGGAAATTGAAGCTTTCACCCGCACCGATGCGGCCGATGACGCCGGTACTGCTTTCCACTTCGACGCCACCCTGGGTCGCGCCGACGAGGAGGGCACCGCCGGGCTCCTGATGGGCGTCGAAGACCGTGCCGCGGATACCGATCACCGCTACCGGCGTCTGGACGCGATAGCCGGCACGATTGCGCTCCGCGATGCGCCCGGTCTGGGCCCGAAAGCCACCCCGACGCAGGCTCACCTGCTGGGTGCTGGCCGCCGAGCTGGCCGCGTCGTCCCGGTAGCTGTCCAGCGCGAGTTCAGAGTCGGGGCGCACTGAGAGGACGCCGCGATCCGAGAATCGGACCTGGGCACGCCCACGCGGCCCCGAGCGCAACGTATCGCCCTCGAAGACCGGGTCACCGCGCTGCAACCTGCGCATCTCACCGTCTGCCGAGACGGCATCGACTATCCCGAGAACGGCGGTGACGCGGCCTGCGGGAGCCTGCTGGGACCACGCCGCCGCGCAGAGAAGCAACCCGGCAAGCATCGGAAACATGACGCGCCGGAATACATCGGATACAGGCCCACAACGCGAACGCAACACAGCAAGGCACCTCCTCGAAGATCCCAAGCCGGTTGCAAAGGGGCATCAGGCTTCAGCCTGACATCCCGAGAGCAGCACTCCCGGCCAGATTGTGTACCCCGCCGCTCATGCGGCGGGGCCTTGATTCAGAACGCGAAGCGCATACCGAACTCGATCAGCCAGCGGTCGTAGTCGAACACCGGCAGGTTGCTGTCCACGTCCGTGTAGCCCGTCTCGACGTGGAAGTGGAACGCCTCGCCCACCTTCAGCGACGTCCCCACCGTCGCCGTCAGCGTCG
>SKUB01000255.1 GCA_007122315.1 Pseudomonadales bacterium
GCGCTGACACCTTCACCAGCGGCCTCGAAGGCGCATGGTCCGTGGATCCTGTGGCCTGGACCCACCAGTATTTCGACAACCTGTTCGGGTTCGAGTGGGTGCAGACGACGAGCCCGGCCGGTGGGATCCAGTGGATTCCCGCAGACGGGGAAGCGGCCAACCTGGTGCCCGACGCTCATGATCCCGAAAAGCGCCATGCGCCGATCATGTTCACCACCGACCTGTCACTGAGGGAGGATCCGATCTATCGGGAGATCTCGAAGCGCTTCCACGAAAACCCGGAGGAGTTCGAGCGTGCGTTCGCGAAGGCCTGGTTCAAGCTGACCCATCGCGACATGGGCCCGCGGGCGCGCTACGTAGGCGGCAATGTTCCGAACGAAGATCTCATCTGGCAGGACCCGGTTCCTGCGGTCGATCACCCCTTGATCAACGACCGGGACATCGCGCAACTCAAGGCCCGGATTCTCGACTCGGAGCTGACCGTTCCCGAACTGGTGCGGACCGCCTGGGCGTCGGCTGCCACGTTCCGCGGCACCGACCTGCGCGGCGGTGCCAACGGCGCACGCATCCGCCTCGCTCCGCAGAAGGACTGGGACGCCAACAACCCCGACGAGCTGGCCAAGGTGCTGGCAACCCTCGAAGGGATAAAGGAGGAATTCAACGGCGCGCAGCGCCGCGGCAAGCGCGTGTCACTGGCAGATCTCATCGTTCTCGGCGGTGCTGCAGCCATCGAGCAGGCAGCAAGCGACGCCGGGCACAACGTGAAGGTTCCGTTCACGCCGGGACGCACGGATGCGACTGCGGAGCAGACCGATGCGGAGTCCTTCGCGCCCCTCGAACCCACCGCAGACGGCTTCCGCAACTATTTCGGCAACGGTAATCGTCGTTCACCGGCGGACATGCTGGTGGATCGGGCGAGCCTCTTGAACCTGACGGTGCCCGAGATGACCGTCCTCGTCGGCGGCATGCGCGCCCTGGACGCAAACAGAGGCGGTGCCCAGCACGGTGTATTCACCGACCGTCCGGGCACGTTGAGCAACGACTTCTTCGTGAATCTGCTCAGCATGTCCACGAAGTGGTCGAAGTCGTCCGAGACGGAGGGCCTCTACGAGGGGCGTGATCGCGCCACGGACGAGCTCCGATGGACGGCCACGCCCGTCGACCTCATCTTCGGGTCGCACACGGAGCTGCGGGCCGTCGCCGAGGTCTACGCCGCGGACGACGCCACGGAGAAGTTCGTTCAGGACTTCATCAGGGCCTGGACCAAGGTCATGACCCTGGACCGCTTCGACATCTGAGCACAAACGCAGGATCCGATCCTGAGCGGCGTTGTGAACGCCGCTCAGGTTCCTGCGAACGCGCAGGTCAGGCGCCTACGAGTTCGTGGAGCACCGCTGCCGTACCCTCCGGGTCGAGCAACTGCAGATCGTGGTAGGTCGACAGTTCGCGATATTGCCAGCCTTCCGCGTGGGCGCGCGCCGCGAAGCGCGCCATGAGCGCGTCGTCCGGATCGCCGGTGCAGCGAACATAAGCGCGCGGTAACGCATCGCCCGCACCCGAGAGCCGCACGGGTTCCGTGAACGTCCCCAAGGGATGCGGACGCAGTCGGGCGACATAGGCAGGCACCCGGTCACCGGGCAGCAGGTCATGGGGTGGGAGCAGCGCCTGCGGCAACGGCATGCGCTGGTCCGGCTCTCCCTGCGCCGAACGCTGCAATTCCTGAGCAAACTCATCCGGAACGAGATCCAGCACGGCCTGGCCGTGCGTCGGCACCAGGGCATCGAGATACACCAGCTGGCGAATGCAGTCGGCCACGCGATCCGCAACGCCGGTGACCACCATGCCGCCATAGCTGTGGCCGCAGAGTACGACATCGCGCAACGCCTCGAACTCGAGGACGGCCATGACATCAGCGATGTGATCCGCCAGACCGATATCGCGACCCAGATGAGTCCTCTCGCCAAGTCCCGTCAGCGTCGGGGTGAACACGTCATGGCCCCGCTGCCGCAGCAACCCTGCGACCGGCGTCCACTCCCAGCCACCACCCCAGGCCCCGTGCACGATTACAAAGGTCGCCATGAGCACCCTCCCCGTCGCCAGCGTCGAGTCAACAGTGCAACCTCGAGCAGGACGCTACGACTTCCGAGAGCTGCGGGCAAGCGCTGCGGGGCCCAGCTCCCCGGCGGTGAGATCAACCCTGACCTGTGGCACGGTAGTAGATGCCGATTTGGTGCCAAGGAGTGCGTGCATGAAAAAGGCCAAACTGACGATTGCCATCATTCTGGTCGTGCTCATCGTGGTTTTCGCGTTCCAGAATTCGGAAACCGTCGGCGTCCAGTTTCTCATCTGGACCTGGACCGCATCACGCGCACTCGTTCTGCTGCTCGTGTTTCTTGCCGGCGTCGGAGTCGGCTGGCTCGCCCGTGCCACGCGCGGCAGATGGTGAGGGCGCCGAGCACGCTGAGACTTCGAGCTCGGGCCGTGGCATGGTATTCAGCGACTGGTCATGGA
>SKUB01000051.1 GCA_007122315.1 Pseudomonadales bacterium
ACTCACCACTACGCATCCTTACCGCATGGTCTCGATGCGGGTGTCGACCGCGCCAGGCACGCTGCCCAGTCGGACACCATGGCGCTGCTGGAAGCGGCCCGGACCATCGCCAGCGAGGTTCGGCTGGAGGAACTGCCGCGGACACTGGTCGATCTGGCACTGGACAGCTCCGGCGCAGAACGTGCCGCGCTGATCCTCGTCGAGGACACCCAGCTCATGCTCATCGCCACTGCAATCGACAGCGGCGAACGCCAGCTATTCGATCCACCGCGATCGCTGGCGGGCAGCACTGACCTGCTCCCGGTCAGCATCGTGCAGCATGTCGCCCGCTACCGCGAAAGCCTGGTGCTCGACGACATCACCATCGAAGACGCATTCAGCGACGAGGCCTACGTTCTCGCCCAGCGGCCACGTGCCGTCGCCTGCATCGCCCTGGACATCGGTGGACGCCTGGTTGGCATGCTCTACGTCGAGCACAGACAGCAGACGGCGGCCTTCAGCAAGGAGCGCATCGAGGTCATGCATCTACTGGCCGCACAGGCGGCGATCGGCATCGACAACGCGCGCCTTTACGCGGCGCTGGCACAAGCGCGGGACGAGTATCGCGACCTGTTCGACCATGCCGCTGAAGGTATCTTCCGGATCGATGCCGAAGGCCACCTGCAGCGGGCGAACCAGGCCCTTGCCGCAGCACTGGGTTATCCGGACGTGGACGCACTGCTCGAGAGTGTCCGTTACCTGCCTCGGGACATGGCTGCGAATCCCGACGAAGCGACCCGGTTGCTGGACCGGATTCACGGTGACGGACAGGTGCATGGCGCGGAACTCGAGGGCTTCCGCAATGACGGTACGCAAACCTGGTTTGCGATTTCCGCTCGCCTGCTGCGCAACGATGACGGACTGCCATCGGCGATCGAGGGCTCGCTGGTTGATATCAGTGAACGCAGGCAACGGCTGGCAGCTGAGCAGGCCCGCGAGGTCGCTCAGGCAGCCACCGAAGCCAAGAGTCGCTTTCTGGCGAACATGAGCCACGAGATCCGCACACCCATGAACGCCATTCTCGGCTTCTCCGAGCTGATCCTCGGAACCGACCTGGAATCACGGCAGCGGGAATTCGCCACCACGATTCATTCCGCGGCAGAGTCCCTGCTGCAGCTCATCAACGACATTCTCGACTTCTCCCGGATCGAAGCGGGGCGGCTCCGGCTGCTGGAGGACGCTGTCGATCTCGCCGGACTGCTGGCGGAGCTGGAGAGCCTGTTCAGCAGCAGCGCCCGCCAGAAGGGGCTGCAGCTGGTTTGTCAGGGAGGCGACGAGCTGCGTCGAGCCTTCCCCACCCGACGGCCATTAGGCGACACGGGCCGGTTGCGGCAGGTCCTCATCAATCTCCTGGGCAATGCCCTGAAGTTCACGGACCGTGGTCGCATCCAGCTCTCGATCCTGCCAGCGGAGGTTACTGAAAGCGGTGCCGCAGTCCGCTTCGAAGTACAGGACACGGGCATCGGCATCGCACCTGCGGATCAGGCGCGACTGTTCCGTTCCTTCGAGCAGATCGATTCTGGACGCAGCCGCAGGCACACCGGCACCGGGCTCGGCCTGGCCATTTCCCATCAGCTGGTGGAACTCATGGGTGGCAAGCTCACCGTGACCAGTGAACTGGGCGTCGGCAGTCGCTTCAGCTTTCAGCTGACATTGCCGCTGGCGCCGATCGTGGAACACGATTGCGACTCCGGCCAATTGCCTGAACGCGGGACCCTGGTCGGGCGCAGGATCCTGCTGGCCGAAGACAACCGGATCAACCAGCAGCTGGCAGCAGAGTTTCTGCAGCAGGCCGGCGCCGATGTCCGCATCGTCGACTCCGGCGCCGACGTACTCCGGGCTGCCAGGGAGTCGGACTTCGACGCCATCCTGATGGATCTGCACATGCCGGGGATGGATGGGCTGGATGCCTGCCGCGCGCTGCGTGCGGATCCCAGGATCCGACAGCTACCCATCATCGCAGTGACTGCCGACGCCGCGGGCGACAGCATCCTGCGCGCGCGCGGCGCCGGCTTCGATGACTACGTCGTGAAGCCCGTTACGGCAGCCACGCTCATCGGCGCCCTGCAGCGACAGCTGCGAGTGCATACCGACACCAATGCCAGGCAAGGTGCCGTCCAGTCCTTCCGCGAGCTGCCCCTCGTCGCCGGGCTGGACCTGCGGCGTGCCTTGCACAACCACAACAACGACGCCGATCTGCTCACACGGCTGGCAGAGCAGTTCGTAGCCCTCTATGCCGAAGCGCCCGCCGACCTTGCGACCCAGATTGCCAACGGGCATCCGGACCGGGCCATACGACTCGCGCACAATCTGCACGGCGTCGCCGGCAGTTTCGGGGCCGAACGTCTGCGTCTGGCAGCGCAGCGGATGGAGCGGGCACTCCAACGGCACCCCGACCTCGAAGCCGCCCCCGTCCAGGAGTTCAGCGCAGCCCTGGCGGAAGTCGTAGCCGGCATGCGATGGCTGGTCACCGAATGGCCCCGCGCTGAGCCGGCAGCCTGACCGCGATGGGAAGGGCGGCATTGGCCTGTGCTAGTGTTGCGGCCGCACGCGTTGCGTCTCGATGAACCCCGGGTGATGGACGGTTGCACGATGGCGGTTTCCCGCAGCTACGACATGAACAAGCTTCACAAGCGCCTGCGGCGCCTGGCCGGCCAGGCGATCATCGACTATGGCATGATTGGCGACGGCGATCGGGTCATGGTCTGCCTGTCCGGCGGCAAGGACTCCTACACGCTGCTCGACATCCTAATGAGCCTGCAGCAGAACGCACCCGTCCGCTTCGAACTCGTTGCCGTCAACCTCGACCAGAAACAACCCGGCTTTCCCGAACATGTGCTGCCGGATTATCTCGAAGCACAAGGCGTGCCTTACCAGATCCTCGAACGGGACACCTACTCGGTGGTCAAGCGCCTGACGCCGGAAGGCAAGACGTTCTGCCCGGTCTGCTCACGCCTCCGCCGCGGCGCACTCTATGAGCACGCCCGCCGCATCGGCGCCACCCGCATCGCCCTCGGACACCACGCGGACGACATCGTCGAAACACTTTTCCTCAATCTGTTCTATGGCGCCCGACTGGCGGCCATGCCGCCCAAACTGCTGTCTGACGACGGCCGCCATGTGGTGATCAGGCCGCTGGCCTACTGCCGCGAGAAGGACATTGCCCGCTGGGCCGAGCACCGCGCGTTCCCGATCATTCCCTGCAACCTGTGCGGCAGCCAGGAACAGCTCGCCCGGGTTGCAGTCAAGGAGATGCTCGCAGGGTGGGACAGGAGCCATCCCGGTCGGGTGCAGAAGATCGCCCGGGCGTTGCGGAACGTGCAGCCGTCACATCTGATGGACCCGAGTCTGTTCGACTTTGCCGGGCTTGAAATCGAGGGTGCTGCAGACAGCAGGCCCGATGCCATGGTGCAGCTGGTTAATCTGTAGACCTGAAAAACGCTACGGATTGACGCTGGCTGTGTCGAGCTGCTCTTCAGGCAGATCGAGACGGGTCAGCCGGTTGATGCGGATCATGTGACGTAGTTCCTCGAGATAGGCGCCCCGCCGCTCCGAATACATCTCGAGCCCATCGACCAGTTCCGTGCCGAGAATGACGCCGTTCTCCTCCCGCGACGCCGCGCGCAATTCCCGCATATCCTCATATGCCGGGTGGGAATTCAGATTGCGGAAGTAACTGTCCACGGCATGGCCGACACTGTCGAACAGGGTGACTTCGTGACTCGCGCCCGGCCGGCGGCGCTGCGGGACCATTCCACAACCTTCGGTGAAACACCACTCGCCGAAGAGGTTATTGCCCTCACGGGCGAACCTGGAGCGTCCCCAGCCGGACTCGGCGGCCGCCTGGGCCAACGCCAGCGATGGCGGAACGATATCCACGCGCAGCAGCAATTCGTCCATATCAACGAGACTGACCGGTTCAGACAGCGTCACGCGATAGCGTTCCGCAAGCGTCTCGAGACGCCGCAGATCACGGCTGCGCAGAGCGGTTCCCGCCTCCAATCGCGCCCGCAGGTCCTGCAGATACGCACGATTGTCCTCGAGCCATTCATTCTGGGCTTCGATGACCGGCAGAAGGTAGTCGAAGAACGCTTCCTTCATGACATTGACGTCCTCGATGGACGCGAAGTCCGGGACCGGGCCCACGTCCGGCAGGTCGGCAGCCACCGGCAAATCGACTGCTTCATCAACGCCGGTGCGAAACATGACCACGACTGCGACTGCAATAATGACCGCTCCGAGCAGGAGCAGGAGTCGATTGCGTTCTTCAACGGGTCGTTCGCTGGGTTCCGTCATGAGCTCATCCGGTCTCCCTGAGGACAATCGCGGGTGGCGTGCGCACTACCTTGTACGTGCTGATGGTACCTATTGAACCGATGAGTAGCACCCCGAGCGCGGGGCCACCAATCCAGAGCGCCGGATGAAGCCTGCCCGGAAGCTGGAAAATCTGCTCCTGCAGGATCCACACGGTCACTTCTGCGCCGACGGCGGCGAGAATGCCCGCGAACAATCCGAGGGCCGCGAACTCGATCACAAGTGCACCGAGAATGCGGCGCTGTCCGGCCCCCAGCGCACGCAGGAGCCCGAATTCCCGGAAGCGTTCGTCCATACTCGACTGAATCGAGGCGATCAGAACCAGAGCGCCTGCGAGCAGCACCAGAATGAGCACCACCTCCACCGCAAGCGTGACCCGCTCCACGATCCGCTGCACCTGCGCCATGACCTCATCGATTTCGATGACGGACAGCGTCGGAAAACGCCGCAGCAGACTGGTCAGAAACTGTTTCTCGTCCGCCTCCAGACGGAAGCTCGTGAGCCAGGTGGCCGGAAGGTCCTCCATCACGGCAGGCGTGGCCAGGATGAAGAAATTGGGACGCATGCTGTCCCAATCGACTGACCGTAAACTCGCCACTCTGGCTTCGACCTGCCGGTCGACGATGTCGAATACCAGATGATCCCCGACGCTGAGTCCGACGCTCTCGGCGAAGTCGGCATCCAGCGACACCTGAGGCTCCGTCTCGCCTTCCAGCCACCATTGGCCCGACACGATGCGATTTCCGGGAGGCAGCTGCCAGGTCCAGCTCAGGTTCCGCTCGCTGCCGACGCGACTGCGCTGATCACTTTGTGCATCCACGGTCGGCGAACCGTTCACTGCAACGATGCGCCCTCTCATCATGGGATAGAAGGTGTCGGCCCCCGCAGTGTGCTCGTCGAGCATGGCGGTGAGCGGAGCCACCTCGTCCGGCGCGATGTTGAGGACGAAGTGGTTGGGAGCGTCTTCCGGCATCTGGCCACGCCACTCCTCCAGCAGGGCCGTCCGCAGCAGGTATAGAATCAGCAGCAGCATGATGGCAATGCCGAAAACCACGATCTGCACGCTGTTCTCACGCCGCCGCCGCTGCAGGGCTGCCAGCGCGATGCGCCAGCTGCTGCCTGCCTGCATGCCCAGAATGCGGCCTGTGCGCAGCAGCAGATGCGCCACCCCCAGCAGCACCACCACGGTGCCGAACGTGCCCAGAATCAGCCAGCCGGCCAGCTGCAGGGAGTCCGCATACCACACCAGCAGTATCAGGCTGCCGGCAAGGCCCGACAGGTACGCGAATGCCATCGAGGCATCGTTGGGCGCGAGATCCCTGCGAATCACGCGCAGAGGGCTCACACCACGCAGGCGCAGGAGGGGTGGCAGCGCAAAAGCAAGCAGACAGATGAATCCGGTGATGCCGCCGACCAGAAACGGACGCAGGCCTGGTGCCGGAAGAACTACGGGCACAAGGTCCGACAGCGCGATCAGACCGATACTCTGCACACCCCAGCCCGCCAGCAGACCGATACTGGTCGCGAAGGTGCCGAGCACCAGCAGGCTGCTGAGATAGGTCTGCTGAATCTCGGAAGGAGTCATGCCGAGCGTCTTCAGGACCGCCACCGGGTCATGCTGGCGCTGGCTGTAGCGATGCGCGGCCAGTGCCACCGCAACCCCCGAGAGAATCACCGCCAGAAGTCCACCAAGCAGGAGGAAGCTCTCGCCCCGCGCCAGCGCACGGCCAATGGCATCGCTGCCGGTGCGGATGTCGACCCATTCGAAGTGAGGGTTCAGATCGCTGCCGATCTGATCCCGCCAGGACTCGAGGGCTGACTCACTGCCTCTCAGCAGGAGGGCATAGGACAGTCGGCTGCCGGGCTGAATGACGCCGGTGGCTTCCACGTCCGCATAGGCCATGAGTACCCGTGGTCCGAGGTCGAAGAAACTGCCTCCCCGATCGGGCTCCCGGGTCAGGATCCGACTGACGTCGAAGACGGCATTGCCGACCTCGACCCGGTCGCCGAGACCCACGTCCAGCGCCGGCAGCAGGCGACCGTCGAGCCAGACTTCTCCCGGTCCGGGCAGGTCATCGGTGTCACGTCCCGCCGTGAATGGTGCATCTGCGATCTGCAGGGAACCGCGCAGCGGATAGCCGGGAGAAACGGCCTTCACCGAAACGAGTTGACTGCGCTCCGGGCCGAACAGCATGGAACTGAACGTGAGCGTACGGGCCGTGTCGAGACCGAGGTCGAGCGCCGCCTGCTCCCACTCCTCGGAGATCGGCCGCGACCCCCGCACGACCCGATCTGCAGCCAGGAAGGCACTGCTTTCCACTACCAATGCCTGCTGCAGCCGGTCGACGAAAATCGCAATCGCGGAAACGGTGCTGACAGCGATGATCAACGCTGCCACCAGCAGGCTCAGTTCACCGCCTTTCCAATCCCGCCACAGCAGCCGAAGGGGAACCCGCGCGTCCATGAATCAGCCTCCCCCGGCCAGCACCTTGGCCTGTGACTCCTGCAGCAGGCGACCGGCATCGATCTCCAGAAAGCGATCACAGCGCCTGGCCAGGGTCGGATCGTGGGTCACCAGCACCAGCGTCGTACCGAACTCGCGATTGAGATCAAACAACAGGTCGGCGATATGCTCGCCAGTCGCACGATCCAGGTTGCCGGTCGGTTCGTCGGCGAACAGAACCTGCGGTTCCGCCGCGAAGGCGCGCGCAATGGCAACCCGCTGCTGTTCGCCACCGGAGAGCTGCCGGGGCTGGTGGTCCAGTCGGGAACCGAGCCCCACGCGCTCGAGCAATTCACGGGCCTTGGCGGCAGCATCAGCATCCCCACGCAGTTCCATGGGCAGCATGACGTTCTCCAGGGCATCGAGGCTGGCGAGCAACTGGAAGTTCTGGAACACGAATCCCACCAGCCGCCCCCGCATCCGCGCACGCGCCTCCTCGTCCATGGCCGTGATTTCATGGCCGTCGAGGTGGATGCTGCCCGACGTCGGTTCGTCGAGTCCCGCGAGCAGGCCTAGCAGCGTCGTCTTGCCGGAGCCCGATGCTCCGACGAGGGCCACACTCTCGCCGCGCTTGATTTCGAGATCGACCCCGGCCAGTATCTGCAAAGGTCCGGCCGCTGTCCGGACCGTCTTCTCCAAACCCGAAGCCACCAGCATGGGTCCTTTCGTGACTGCATTCATGCGCGTCTGCCTGCTCTTGATCCTGGGAATAGTGCTCATTGGATGGGCCGCACCACTGCGTGCCGGCACCACCGTTCTGGTGGTCGGCGACAGCATCAGCGCTGCCTACGGTATGGATACCGATCAAGGCTGGGTAAGGCTGCTGGAGCGACGGTTGCAGCAGCTGGACCCGGAAATCGCCGTGGTGAACATGAGCCTGAGCGGTGAGACCACCGGAGGCGGTTTGGCGCGCCTGCCGGATGCCTTACAGCGTCATCAGCCCGACATCGTCATCATCGAACTCGGGGGCAATGACGGCCTCCGAGGATATCCGATCGATCGTATCCGCGCCAACCTGGGTCGAATGGTAACGACTTCCCGGGACAAAGGGGCCCTGGTGCTCCTGGCCGGCATGCAGATCCCGCCCAACTATGGTCGCCGCTACGTGGAGGCCTTTCATCAGATATTCCACGATCTTGCGGATGATCACGGAGTAGCCCTGGTCCCGTTTCTGCTGGAGGGTGTGGCGACCGACCCGGGTCTGATGCAGCGCGACGGCATCCACCCCACTGCAGCTGCGCAACCGCTACTCCTCGACAATCTGTGGCCCACCCTCGAAACCATGCTCGAAGAGCATCTCGAACTGGCGCTGGACGAGGGTCGATCAGGCGCCACGTCCGGCGGCTGAATCACGCCGATCAGGCCTGCAACCCAACCATTCCCTGCCCATTGCATTAGAATGGTCAGACGATTGATCCCTTTGTCAGGGGCCGGAGGGAGACAGGCTTGAATACGACTACCCGGACACGGTCCGATACCAAACAGAATCTCATCCTGTCGGCGCTCGATCTGTTCGCCCAGCAGGGCATCGATGCTGTGTCCATGCGCACCATCAATGCTGCCGCGGGTGCTCGCAATGCGTCCGCGGTGCATTACCACTTCGGTAACAAGCTGGGCATCATCGAAGCCATCATCAGCTTCATCAAGGAAGAACTCGACAGTCATCGGTTACCTGCCCTGCAGGCCCTCGAAGAGCGGGCCGCAGCAGGGAATCCACCGAGCACTCGCGAGATCATGTGGGCGGCACTCAAACCCTATGACGCGCTCACCAAGACCCCAGGCTACGGCCGTTCCGCGATCCGCTTCCTCGCCCGCCTGCAGACCGACATGAATGCGGACATTCAGGCCGTGCTGAACAAGGACCCTCACGAAATCGCCCGGCGCTTCGATACCCTGCTGGCACAGGCACTGCCCGAGCTCCCCGCTGATGTCCGCAGAAGCCGCTATCTGTATGGCTGGACGCTGATGGTGCAGAGTTTTGCCGGTACGGGCAGCTGGCGTGACACCGCCTTCGGCAACCTCCGCGCAGCAACCGGAGACGCTGCCCTGCTGCGGTTCTTCGACTACCTCGTCGGTGGCCTCGAAGCACCTGTCTCCCAGCCATGACTCTCCACGGGACCTCCGGTTCGGATCGCGAACCGTGATCGCCGGCGGCCGGGAGCAGACAGCGCGGGCGGTGCTCATCACCGCCATGCTGTTCGGTCTCTCGGGTTGTGCCGAGGCGCCCCACGCAGACGAAGAGCGGGTATCCCTTGCCGGGCATGCGAGCCTGTTCATGGACCGGGAGGCTGCGCTGGAGGCCGAGGCAGTTGCGGCGCTCATCGGGACGGGCGCTTTCCGCCGCCTGGCCAGCCACGAAGCCCGCTTCGGCTACACCCGCGCCCAGGCCTGGTTCCTGCTGCATCCACCACCCGCCATGGCAGTGCAGACGTCGTTCCATGTCCTGGTGGAGCCCGCCCTGCTGGACGAGGTCAGTCTGTTCCGCTTCCGCGACGGCCGGCTGCAGAACCGCTGGGTCGCTGCCGAAGACGCCCCCCATGCACAGCGCCCGGTGCGCGGATTCGGCTTCCGAGTTGCGGACTACGATGGCAGGCGCGATCAGCTTCTGCTCGGTGCCCGCACCCAGGGCAATCTGGCCGTGAACGGCTGGCTGCTGAATGACACCGCCCTCGAAAGTCACCGGGTTCGCGTCGCCGTCCGGGATACGCTGTTCCTGAGCGCCATGCTGCCGCTGGTCATTCTCAACCTGTTGCTGTTCGCCGTCCTGCGCAGCCGCAGCCTGCTCTATCTCAGCCTGTTTGCGGGCGCCACCGTCGTACACCACGTAATCGGTCAGGGACTCCTTGCAGACTTCGCCCCGAACCTGGCTGGCATATC
>SKUB01000014.1 GCA_007122315.1 Pseudomonadales bacterium
ATGCCGTAGCCCACGAACGCATGCACTGCAGAGGCGACCGCCATGAAGCGGAAGGAACGTTGGCCCCAGAGAAAGCTGAACACGTCCTTGAGGGCAATCTCCGGATCCCGCTGGGGGACCACGCCGTCAGCGCTGCCCTTGCGTGGCTCCTTGACCGTGAACCAGACGCCGATGGCCAGCAGGACTCCCGGGACGCCCACCAGCATGAAGGTGATGCGCCAACCGAAGAATTCGTTCGCCCAGCCGCCGATGAAGAGACCGAACATCACCCCGATGGGAACCCCGAGCGCGAAGATGCCCAGCGCCGTGGCGCGTTCGTGCTCCTGGAAGTAGTCCGCGATCAGCGAATGGGAAGGGGGACTGCCGCCGGCCTCCCCTACCGCGACCCCGATGCGTGCGATGAGCATTTGCCAGAAGTTCTGGGCCAGACCGCAGACGGCGGTCATCGCGCTCCACACCGCGAGACAGATGGAGATCACGCCCGTCCGCGACGTCCGGTCAGCGATGCGGGCGATGGGAATGCCCAGGGTCGCGTAGAACAGCGCGAACGCGATGCCGGAGAGGAAACCGAGCTGGGTGTCGGACAGGCCCAGCTCGAGGCGCACCGGCTCCATGAGGATGGAGAGGATCTGGCGGTCGATGAAGTTGAAGACATAGACCACCAGCAGTACGCCGAGGACGTAGTAGCGGTAACCCTTGCGCGCCGGTACGGCGCTGCCCTCGGTCGCAGAATCACTCACGCGCATCCCCCCTCAGAGCTGCCTGGCAATCGTCGTGATGCCCGCCACGGGCCGCAGGGCAGTATGCCAACCTCCCCTGCCACTTTGCACGTCCGTATACTCCACCCTTTCGTTCACACTTCGGGAGCACCGTCATTCGTATTCTCGTCACCGGTGGCGCCGGCTACATCGGCAGCCACACCGTCGTCGAACTGCTCGCAGCCGGTCACAGCGTCGCCATCGTGGATTCGCTGGTGAACGCCCATCCGGCCGTCCTGCCCCGTCTGGCGCAGCTTGGCGGCAAGGAGCCCGAGTTTCATCAGCTGGACATCCGCGATCGCGCTGCCATCGGAGGTGTACTCGAGGCCGGCTTCGATGCCGTCATCCACTTCGCCGGCCGCAAGGCGGTGGGTGAGTCCATGAGCGACCCGCTCGGCTACTGGGATACGAACGTGGTGGGCACCATGGTACTGCTCGCGGAAATGCGACGCACCGGCGTGCGTACCCTGGTGTTCTCGTCCTCCGCCACGGTCTACGGCAATGACGCGGTGGCGCCATTCGACGAATCGCTGCCGACAGCGCCGATCAATCCCTATGGCGAAACGAAGCTGGCCGTCGAACGCATGCTGGAAGCGCTGGCCAGGGCCGAACCCGAATGGCGCATTTCGAGTCTTCGCTACTTCAATCCGGTGGGCGCCCATCCCTCCGGTGACATCGGTGAGGATCCCAACGGGATCCCGGACAACCTGATGCCCTACATCACCCAGGTGGCCGTGGGTCGCCGGGACAGACTGCGCGTCTTCGGAGACGACTACGACACGCCGGACGGTACCGGCGTACGTGACTACATCCATGTGGTGGACCTGGCCCTCGGCCACATGGCTGCGCTGGAGTATCTCGCTCATAACAGCGGCTATCGGGTGCACAACCTGGGGACAGGCCGCGGCTACAGCGTGCTCGAGGTGATCACGGCGTTCGAAAAAGCCAGCGGACGCCCCGTACCCTATGACGTCACGGCCCGACGCGAAGGAGACGCAGCCCAAGCCTGGGCCGATACCCAGCGTGCGGAAGCTGAACTGGCCTGGCGCGCCGAACGGGACATCGACGCCATGTGTCGGGATGCATGGAACTGGCAGCGGCGCAATCCGAACGGCTTCGGCAACGAACCCTGAGCCGGTCGGATCCACGCCCGGCTTCAGCTATCCGGCTCCAGCAGTTCAGCGAGTCCCGTGTGTCCTTCCTGCCGTGCCCAGTCGGCTGCGGTCCGGCCGGACGCATCACGGATCTCTCGATCGGCGCCGGCTTCGAGCAGCAAGCGGGCAATGACGTTGCGCCCGACTTCAGCGGCATGCATCAGTGGCGTCCGGCCGTCGTCGTCGGTCACGTTCACGTCTGCACCCCCTGCCAGCAATCGCAGCAGCACCGGGCCATTGCCGTCGCGGGCCGCGGTGCTGAGGGCCGGGAGGTCTTCATCCCCCGGAGCCGCGGGCGGCGCAGCACTGAAGATTTCGCCGAGCGCTTCGAGCGTGCGCTCGAATTCCTCGTTCAGCGCCGACCACTCCGAGCGCACCGCGTCCAGCAGCGGCTCGAAGTCCTCTGCATGACGCAGCATCAGCACGATGGATGCGCACGCCAGTACGCCGCACACCACCAGAAAGGTCACTTCCGCGTTGCCGCGCCTGTGTTGATTTGTCGAAGCTTCGCTCATCGTCCCCCAGTTCCCTGGCGGAGGGTGCATGGATTCAGAAACCCATCAGGCGCATCAGTTCGTGCCGGGATTTCTCGTCATCCCGGAAGCATCCCATCATGCGACTGGTGGTCATGATCACCCCCGGGGTTTCGACACCGCGGCAGGTCATGCAGGCATGCGTCGCTTCGATCACGACACCGACACCGGCGGGGTCGAGCACGTTGCTGATGCAGTCGGCGATCTCTGCAGTGAGTCGCTCCTGGACCTGCAGCCTTTTGGCGTAGGCCTGGACGACGCGCGCGAGCTTGCTGATGCCGACCACCCGTGTCTGCGGCAGATAGGCCACGTGGGCCTTGCCGATGATCGGCGCCATGTGGTGTTCACAGTGGGAATGAAACGGGATGTCGCGCAGCAGCACGATCTCGTCATAGCCACCGACTTCCTCGAAGGTTTTCTTGAGATAGTCCTCCGGCACTTCCGAGTAACCACGGAAGTACTCCTGGTAGGCATCGACGACGCGCCGAGGCGTCTCCGCGAGCCCCTCGCGCTCAGGATCTTCGCCTACCCAGCGCAACAGCTCACGCACCGCTTCTAAAGCCCGCTCCCGTGCGTCGTGGTCGTCCGACCTGGCGGCATCAGCCATGCGCGTTATCTCCTACCATCGTGCAGCCCGCAGAAGCCCTATTGTACGCGACCTCCAAGCGCGTGGCCGCCTGTGCGCCGGACACCGTCACTCAGGCGCGTTCGAAGATCGCAGCAATGCCCTGGCCGCCGCCGACACACATGGTCTCGAGACCGTAGCGACCGCCACGGCGCGTCAGCTCGTGCAGCAGGGTCGTCATGATCCGCACCCCGGTGGCGCCTATGGGGTGGCCGAGGGAGATGCCTGAGCCATTGACGTTCAAACGGGAGCGGTCGTCCCAGCCCCAGCCAGCGAGCACGGCCAGCACCTGGGTTGCGAACGCTTCGTTCAATTCCACCAGGTCCAGGTCGTCCCAGCCGAGGCCGGTACGCTCGAACAGGCGCGCCACGGCAGGTACCGGTCCGATTCCCATGGTTCCGGGATGGCAGCCTGCGGCGGCCCACCCCACCAGATAACCCATGGGCGTGAGGCCGAGTGCCTCGAGTTGGTCCTCCGCAACCACCAGACAGACTGCGGCAGCATCGTTCTGCTGGCTGGCATTGCCGGCGGTGACGACGCCGTCCTTCATCAGGGGTCGCAGCTTCGCCAGCGACTCCGCGCTGGTCTCAGGCCGGATCCCTTCGTCGCGCTCGAAGCGCAGCGCATCGCCCTTGCGTTGCGGCACATCGACCGGAATCACTTCCGCGTCGAAATGTCCGGCATCCCAGGCCGCCGCCGCCCGCTGATGGCTCTCGGCCGCCCAGGCATCGGAGGCCTCGCGGCTGATCTGGTACTGCTGGGCGAGATTCTCGGCGGTTTCGATCATCCCCGAGATCACGCCAAAGCGTTCCACGGGCTGTGACCGCTCCCGGCCGCGATCCAGGCGGTCGTAGAGCTGCACGCTGCCGGCCCGGGCACCCCCGCGCATGGCGGTGGTGTAGTACTCGATGTTGCTCATGCTCTCGACCCCGCCGGCGAGCACGACGTCGGCGGCACCGGTCTGCACCATCATGGCTGCGGTGGTGATGGCCTGCAGCCCTCCGCCGCAGCGTCGATCCACCTGAAATCCAGGCACCTCGATGGGCAGATCGGCGGCGAGGGCCGCCCAGCGCCCGATGCATGGCGCCTCACTGTTGGCATAGCTCTGGGCCAGCACCACGTCGTCGATGCGCCCCGGCTCAACACCGCTGCGTTCGACCAGGGCCCGGATGGCGGTGGCGGCCAGTGTCTCCGCCGGAAGGGTCTGCAGCGATCCGAGGAATTTGCCCACTGGCGTTCGCAGCGGGCTGACGATGGCGGCTCGACGCATACTCACGCCCGCTTCCGCGCCGGCTCGGGCGGCGGGATCAGATGATAGTCCGCCGGATCGGGGCGCCGGGTCCGCTCCCAGAATTCCTTCAGCGTGAACGGCCAGTTCTGAGTCACTCGACCTGCCGCATTCTTGTACCAGCTGCTGACGTTCGGCGCACCCCATGCCATGTTGGCATTGCCTTCGTCGATGCGCTCGATGTAGGCGTCGTGCACCTCCTGACGGCAATCCATGGCCGCGTGCCCCTGCTCGAGCAGCAATGCCAGACAACCCAGAATGTAGCGCATCTCGCACTCGGAGAAGAAGATGATGCTGCCGTTGACCACGATGTTCGTGTTCGGTCCGTACATGAGAAAGAGGTTCGGAAACGCCGGCACTGAGACGCCCAGATAGGCCTTCGGATCACCGGACCAGTGCTGCTGCAGCTCCAGGCCACCGACACCGTGGAACTCGATGGGCCAGGCAATGCGGTTGGCATAGAACCCGGTGCCGTAGACGATCACGTCGACCTCGTGCAGGACGCCATCCGCAGTCACGAGTCCCTGCTCGGTGATTTCGGTGATGGGATTCTGGATCACCTGGACGTTGTCCCGCTTCAGCGTCTGCAGCCACGTTCCATCGTCCACCAGCATGCGCTTGCCTGCCGGAGGGTACTGCGGTGTCTGGCTCTCGATCAGGTCGGGACGATCTGCGAGCACCCCTTTGAGGAACTCCTCCAGCATGGCCCGCAGTTCGGCATTGCTGCGGCCCACCGCCAGATCCGTGTCATTCCAGTCGGGATCCTTGCGGGCATGGTCGAGCAACCCTTCCGCCGTGCGCCAGAACATGAGGAAGCGATACCACTTGGCGTAGTACGGCACATGGTTCAGCAGCCAGTGCTTGCCCTCGGGAATGTCCTGGTAGTACTCCTCGCGGGGCGCCACCCAGGGCGGTGATTTCTGGAAGATGACCACCTCTCCCGCGTCCGGGGCGATGCGCGGCACGAACTGGAACGCGCTGGCACCGGTACCGACGACCGCTACCCGCTTCCCGGTGAGGTCGTGTTCGTGCTCCCAGCGGGCCGAGTGCCAGGACGGACCCTTGAAGCGGTCCCGTCCCGGGATGTCGGGAAGACGCGGCCGATTGAGCTGACCTACGGCACAGATGATGGCGTTGCCCGTGAACGTCTCGGTGCCGCCCGCTTTGGTACGTACAGTCACCGTCCAGGTGGCGCTGGCTTCGTCGTAATCCGCCCGTTCCGCCTCCACCTCGAAGCGGATCGCGTCGCGTACATCCATCTCCTCGGCGCAGCGCTGAAAGTAGTCCAGCAGCACCGGTTGCTGTGAGTAGTGCTGAGGCCAGTCCTGCGGCGCGAAGGAGTAGGAATAGGTGTGATTCGGACTGTCGACCCGACAGCCTGGGTAGGTGTTCTCCAGCCAGGTCCCGCCCACGTCCGCATTCTTTTCGAGAATAGTGAAGGGAATCCCCGCCTGCTTGAGGCGGTAGCCGGCCAGCAATCCTGACATGCCCGCGCCGATGACGAGCACGCGGAAATCCCGCTTGCGCTCATCCGGGATCCGATCGACCTCTGGCGGCCAGTAGGGATCCTCGCCGCTCATCCCGAGCTCACTCATGAGGAAGGCTTCGTAGTCCGCGGGCAGATCCTGGCCGGCGAGGAAGTCCATGATTTCCCGTATCACGGCATTCTCCGGGTCGGCTGGCAGCGTGCAGCCGCGGTCCCGGTAAGCCTTCAGTGCATCCAGCGCGATGGCGCGGATCTTCGCCTGATCCGCCTCGCTGATCCCACCCTGGGGATCACCGAAGAACTCACTGCCGGGACGGATGTCACCGTGAATCAATGATGTATCGCCGGTGACATGCACCAGCGCCGCCATCAGCGCGGGGATGTTGGCCTCTTCGAGGGCGCGTGCGATGGTCGCATCGTCCGCCTCAATGGGGCGCCAGGTGTCGAACTTGTCCGCCAATCTCACCATATACCTGCCTCTCCCTCATGTGTCCTGAGTCACGCGCATTAGCCTGCAAGCGTTACAGATGGCGGGCCCTGAGAGCAACTGATGTCGATCAGTTCCGCAGCCGCCGGAAGGTTTGACAAGCGCATCGCGAATGAGGATCGTACTCCATCATGTGAGCATGGGCTCATTTTATTGCGGAGGACACCATGAGCGAAGCGCGCGTCGAACCGACAGCGGGTAGCACAGCTGCCGGCTCTGCCTGGGATCTGCCCCTGGAGGCACTCGATCCCGCGCAGCCCGAACTGTTTCAGAACAACACGCACTGGGACACGTTCACCCGTCTGCGCAAAGAGGATCCCGTCCACTTCACCGCCGAAAGCGAGTTTGGTCCGTACTGGTCCATCACCCGCTACGACGACATCATGTACGTGGACACCCACCACAAAATCTTCTCTTCCGAAGGCGGCATCACCATTGCCGACCAGGACGAGGATTTTCAGCTGCCCATGTTCATCGCCATGGATCCGCCCAAGCACGACGTGCAGCGGAACACAGTGGTGGGCGTCGTCGCACCGCGCAATCTGGCCCAGCTCGAACCGATCATTCGTGAGCGTGCCGGGAAGATTCTCGACGAACTGCCGCGCAACGAGACATTCGACTGGGTGGACCGGGTGTCCATCGAGCTCACCACGCAGATGCTGGCGACCCTGTTCGACTTTCCGTTCGAGGAGCGGCGCAAGCTCACGCGCTGGTCCGATGTCGCCACCGCCCGTCCGGGCGCCGGCCTGATCGAAACCGAAGAGCAGCGGCGCGCCGAGCTGATCGAGTGCCTGGAGTACTTCACCGGGCTGTGGAACGAGCGTGTCAACAAGGAGCCGGGCAATGATCTGGTCTCCATGCTCGCCCACGGCGAATCGACCAAGAACATGAGTCCCATGGAGTACCTGGGCAACCTGATCCTGCTCATCGTCGGCGGCAACGATACGACCCGCAATTCCATCAGCGGTGGCGTCCTGGCGCTGAACCAGTTTCCGGATCAGTACGAGAAGCTGAAGCAGAACCCCGGGCTGATTCCGAACATGGTGGCGGAGATCATCCGCTGGCAGACCCCGCTGGCTCACATGCGGCGGCGTGCGCTGGAGGACCATGAGGTCAACGGCAAGACCATTCGCGCCGGCGACAAGGTGGTGATGTGGTATGTCTCCGGCAACCGCGACGAGAGCGCCTGGGAGCGTCCGAACGATCTCATCATCGACCGCAAGGATGCGCGCAAGCATGTTGCCTTCGGCTACGGTATTCACCGCTGCATGGGCAATCGTCTCGCGGAGATGCAGTTGCGCATCGTCTGGGAGGAGATCATGAAGCGGTTCAAGCACGTCGAGGTGATGGACGAGCCCGTCCGGACACCGTCTGCGTTCGTCAAGGGCTATCTGTCCCTGCCAGTGCGCATCCACGAGTGACCCGTCCGACCGGGGGAGGTGCCCTCCCCCGGTCGCACACCTGCGTTACCGGGACGACTGCGCATCCTCGCGTACTCCGCGCGGCCGTCCATCAGCGCCCTTGCGCTGGCCGCTGATCACGACTCCCGTACCCTCCCGTCTCCTCGCCCATCCCGCAAGCGCGGTCTGCACACGTGACGACGCGGCGACATCCGCGCCCATGTTCTACATTTGATGGAGCGCCTGCGATGGCAGCATGGCACTGATGCGCGCGATACGCTGCCAGCGAAAACCCGGCGCTGGGCTCTGAACGGACCGCCACCCTGCGCAGGACGATCGACAACGAGACCCATGGATGACGACGCCCCTTTCCCATGTCCTGACACCGCTGACGATCAAGCGCATCACTCTGAAGAACCGGGTCGTAAGCACAGCCCACGGTACGAATCTGGGCCGCGGCGCTCTCTCAGATGATCTGATCGCCTACCACGTGGAGCGCGCGCGTGGCGGCGTCGGCCTGACCATCCTGGAAGCGTCCAGCGTGCACTGGAGCGGCCCCATGACGCTGCATGCCTGGAACGACGGGGTCATACCGCGCTACCGCAAGCTCATGGCGGCCGTGGCGCCCCACGGCATGCGAATCTTCAGCCAGCTCAATCATCTCGGCGTTTACCAGGGCGCACCCTGGTGCCGCCCCTGGTCGGCGTCGGAAGTGCTGCAACCGGTGACCGGGACACCGTCTCACGCCATGACCGAGGCGGACATCGCGGAGGTCGTCGACGGGTTCGCCCAGGCCGCTGCACGCGCGCAGCAGGGAGGACTGCACGGCGTCGAGGTCCACTGCGCGCACGGTCACCTGCTGCAGCAGTTCCTGTCGCCGAAAACGAACCAGCGGACGGATCGCTACGGCGGCAGCTTCGAGAATCGCGTTCGCTTCTACCTGGAGACCCTGGCTGCCGTTCGCGCCGCTGTCGGAGACGACTACGTCGTCGGCACCCGCGTCGGCCCCCACAACACGCCCGACGGCCTCAACATCGAGGAGCATTTTGCGATCGTGGATCGGCTGCTGGAAAGCGGACTGATCGATTACTTGAGCGTGTCCCATGGCAGCGCATTGAATCCGCACAAGATCGTCGGCGCCATGCATGAACCCACCGGCTATGAACTTCCCCACTCGGTTCCGATTGCGCGGCTGACGACCCTGCCGCGCCTGGTCACAGGCCGCTTCCGTACACTCGAGGACGCGGACGTAGTGATTGGCCGCGGCGATGCCGACCTGGTCGGCATGACCCGGGCGCATATCGCGGACCCGGCCATCGTGTCCAAGAGCCGTGCCGGCCGCAGTAACGAGATTCGTCCGTGCATCGGCTGCAACCAGGGATGTGTCGGCGGCCTGGCCGAAGGCCAACTCGGATGCACGGTCAACGTGGCTGTCGGCAGAGAACGCCGCCTGACGGAACGACTGATCAAGCCCGCGCCGGCTCCCCGGTCGGTCTGGGTCGTCGGTGGTGGTCCTGCGGGCATGGAAGCAGCGCGGGTGGCGGCGCTCAGGGGCCACCGGGTGATCCTGTACGAAACGGCCAATCAGCTCGGCGGTACGCTGCGCATTGCCCGAAAAGCGCCCTTCCATACCGACATCGGCCATATTGCAGACTGGCTCAGCGAAGAGCTGCTCCGGCGACGGGTCCAGATCCGCCTCCAGGCCAGGCTCACCCGCAAACTGCTCACCCATACCCGGCCCGACCACTTGATCATCGCCACGGGCGCCACGCCGGGCCCGAGCGTCCTTCCTGGCGCCCAGCGCAACAACGCTGTCGGCCTGAGAGCATTGCTGCAGGGCCAGGGTCCCCGCGGACGACACGCCGTGGTCTACGACACCGAAGGCAGCTAC